>JBAXNB010000135.1:0-6638 GCA_037134015.1 Betaproteobacteria bacterium
AACCCAAGGCTCACCAAGAACCCCGCCCTTAATCTTGTGCCGGCTGCGCTCGTGCTCGCTTCGGGGCTGATCCCCCAAGACCCAAAGAAACTGCTCAAATGAAACGAAAAAACCACTGATCAAGGTCTTGTTATGTAGATCGTCATTAAAATTATCAACTTAAATCCTAAAATAAGCTGAAACCGTGGTATTTTCATTGTTTTACCGACCTATGAGGGCATGGGACTGATGACAAAACGGCTCTTGAGCAATGCGTCCAGGCTGACGATGAGATTCTCGCATCGCTCATTCGCTATCAGAACCCTTGAGTAATTTATCATCTTTATGAAACCAAGCGCTCAATACATCGGTCAAAGCCCATCGGCTCAATCTCTAAGAAGTCTACTGGCCACCATCGCCAACTCCAACTCCACCATTTTGATCACCGGTGAAAGTGGAACTGGCAAAGAGTTGTTGGCTCGCTCCCTACATGACCAATCTGTTCGCGCAGGCTCCAATTTTGTTCCCATCAACTGCGGCGCTATCCCCAAGGAGCTTTTAGAGAGCGAGCTTTTTGGGCACCGCAAAGGCTCCTTCACCGGTGCGGTCGCGGACCGACTGGGTCGGTTTGAGTTGGCCCATGGTGGCACGCTCTTTTTGGACGAAATTGGCGATATGCCCATGGACATGCAAGTCAAACTGCTGCGTGTACTCCAAGAAAGAACCATTGACCCGATAGGCTCTACCCGTCAAATTCCCATCGATGTGCGCGTCATTGCCGCAACCCACAGGGACCTGGAGGAAGAGATCAACGAAGGGCGTTTTCGAGAAGATTTGTATTACCGCTTGAATGTTTTACCGGTCAACACCCCTCCTTTAAGAGAACGTGTCGAGGACATTGAGCCTTTGCTGCTGCATTTTGCGCAAAAGTTCGCCAACGTCCAACACGGGACCATCAAATTCAGTGCTGATTTCTTGGCAGCCATGAGAAGCTATCCTTGGCCTGGCAATGTGCGTGAACTCTCCAATTTGGTGGACCGCTTCAGCACGCTGTATGCGGGTCAAGTCTTGGACCTGAAGAAAATTCCTCCCTCCCTTTTGCCCCGAGGCTTGGTGCAATTGCAATCTTCCATGGTGGCTACGACGACGCCTTTGGTGCCAACAGCCATGACACCACCGCCTGAAGTTTTGGCGGAAATGAACCAAGTTGAACTCGATCTTGACACGGACGTTGAGGACATCATCATGCTTGCTCAAGGCATGCCCCAACTCCCACCTGAGGGCCTGTCTTTGAAGGACCGCTTGGCCGAGATCGAGAAAAACATCATTGAGCAAGCGCTCACGCGCTCCCAAGGCAATGTGTCAAGAACGGCCAAGCTCTTGAATCTCCAAAGAACGACCTTGATCGAAAAGATCAACAAATACGATTTGCGGTCCGCATAGGATGTTTGAGTTGAGCGGCAACCCCTAAAAAAGGCGTCAAATTTTGACGCCTTTTTTTAATCGTTGTTCAGCACCGTGATGCTCATGCGCCGGTTTCTAGGATCTTTTTTATCGTTCGTGTTGAAAGGATCGGTATCGGCAACACCCTCAATTCGGTTAAAGCGTGCCTCAGGAATGCCTTGCTTTTGCAACATTTTTCGAGTGGCCTCCGCCCTTTGCGCCGACAATTCCCAGTTGTTTGAAATGTCTGGGTTTTGAAAGGGTACGCTGTCGGTATGACCTCGAATGGCAATCTTGTTGGGCATGGTCGCAAGGGAGGTCGCAACCTCAGCGATCAAGGCCTGCGCCTTGCCTTGCATGCTCACCGTGCCAGATGGGAACATGGCAAAGTCTGCCTTGTCAATGATCTCAATCCTCAAGCCTTGCTTGTCTCTGGTGATCGAGACTTGATCTTTCAAGCCAGCAATTTTTTTGTTTTCAGACAATTTTTGCTTGATCTCGGACTCGAGTTTTTTGAAATTCTTCTCGTCTTGTTGAGCCGCAATTTCCTTTTTCTCCTCATCGGTCAACTCATCGGCCGTGCCTTTGCCGTTTTTACCCGTGCCTTCGCTGCCCTGGCCTTCTTTGCCTGGGTTAGAAGGATCTCTCTCGTTTTCTGGCCCTGGTTCGGTGTCTGGATTGGGGCCACCTTCGGATTTGGGCGTGAGTCTTTCTAAAAGACCGGTTTGCTTGGCCGTGAAGGGGAAACCATCAGGGTCAATGATCGAGCGACCACCCAGAACACCGTTTGAGCCCGCCAAGGAGCCAAAGGGGACCAAGCTGTGAGAGCTCGGTTTGAAATAGTCAGCAATGCTTTTGCGCTGATCGGAGTTGGATGCTCCAAGCAGCCACATCAACAAAAAGAAGGCCATCATGGCCGTCATCATGTCAGCCAGCGCGATCTTCCAAGCACCACCGTGAGCGCCGCCGTGACCGTCATCAATGATTTTCTTGATGACAATGACCGGCGCTAAAGCCTCGCCTGCCGCGGGCGCAGCAGGCGTATCGCTTGCTGGTGGCTCAGGAGGGGCTTCGACCGCTCCTGCTTCTGGGGCTTGATCGTCAGGCATCTTTACTTGCCTCGTAATCCGTCAAAAATCTCACCAAAGCTGGGCTGGTTGTGATGGCTGATGCAGACCCTTGCTGCCTCAATCACCAAGGGCACAGGGTGACCGTGCATGGTTCCAATCAAAATTTGCTGGACCACTTTGTACATCTCGCCCTCTTCGTCCACAATTTGTTGCAGTCGCATGCCCAAGGGCTCGACCAAACCGTAAGCCAAGAACACCCCCATGAACGTACCCACCAAGGCCGAACCAATCAAGGCTCCCAAAACGGGTGGGGGCTGATCGATCGCACCCATGGTTTTAACCACACCCAACACACACGCCACAATGCCCAACGCGGGAAGCGCACCGGCCATACCTGCCAAGGCGCCAGCGGGCTTCAATTCGTTGTGGTGGTGCAGTTTGATGGAGGCGGTCATCACGTCTTCGACTGCATATGGACTTAAATTGCCAGAAGACACCACCAACAAACGCATGGTGTTGCAAATCAAATCCAAGACGCCATGATCGGCCAAAAGTGGGGGATGCTCCGCAAAAATGGCGGAGGACTCTGGGTTCTCGATGTGCGCCTCAAGTGCCACAGCTCCTTCAGACTTCAGGGTTTTCATGATCTTGGAGACCACAAAAATAACGCCCATGAAATCTTCTTTTTTGTATTTGGGACCCTTCAAAGCTTTGCCCATGCCAGCGAACGCGCCCTTGACGGTGTCCATGCTTTGACCAATCAACATGGCAGACACAGCGGCCCCGCCGATGGTGGCCAGCTCTGAGGGGGCTGCGTGAATAATTGGCTCTAAATCTCCACCGTGAAGAACAAACACCCCGAAGATGAAGAAGAATAACAATCCAATGCCGACAAATCCCATTTTGTGCTCCAATCAAAGGCTTCAGGAGCACTTGGCTCCTTCGATCCCACTGTATCAAATTTTGAGAAGTTCTCAAACCCTATGCAAAACAGTGGGTTTTTGAAGCCTTGCTCAATTCATTCTCATGGCACCTGTGTTCGCAGGTGGCACCAAAGATGGCACAGTATCCCATGCTTCTCTGATTTCGCTCATCAAACCAAAAATCTCTTCCAACGCCTTCAAATCATTGTGCAAATTCACATGGATCAAGCGGCGCGTCACATAAGAATACAACTCATTCAAATTGGAAGCCAAATCGCCTCCCTTTTCAAAATCCAAGGCCCCTTGGAGACCTAAAACAATGCGGCTTGCGCGAGCGATTGCTTTGGATTTTTCCGAAATCGAACCCCTTTGAATATGACCCTTGGCCGTACTCAAACTCTCAATCAATCCATCAAACAACATCTGAATCAACTCTACGTTGTTCGCCGTTGCTACGCCTGTGGAGTGTTTGACATCTCCATAACTCTCAATGCCTTTTAAATTTGCTCGCATGATGATTAATTCCTGAGTGTTGATCTGACTCTCTAGGAATCGTCCCTATCTTCCGTAACTTGAGTAATCATTCCCAGAAAAAAGCAAAATCAACGCCAAAACCCATCTCTTTAGAACTTTTAAACTGGCTGCGCTTGGGGCAGCGTTAAATTCGGGGCAGGTAAAACGGTGTTGTTTTCAGCCAAGACTTGAGCCTGTGGCTCGCCCTCTGCAACCTCTGCCACCGCTGCCGCCTCAGACGCCACATGGGCTGGCCCTGTCTCAGACTCGCCCAAAGATCCAAAACCCGATAAAGAGTCAGAAATCTCCTGCATTTTTGCATTTTGTCCTTGCTGAACCATGTCTGGCATGGGGGCCATGGGCGCCATGGGTGCCTCGTTGTTTTGCTCAAGCGTCAGGAGGTCTGGGACCGTTTGTGACTCCAACTCCGGGTCGGGCATCAAGCCTTCTAGAATCGGCAACTTTAAAAGCGTCTCTGAATAAGGATCTTTGAGCTCAAAATTGGTTCTTGCATACAACATGGCGGTGACTTGATCCAAGCTTTGTTGAATTCTCAAATGCTCTTCTGGCAGGCCCATGGCAAATTCAGATCCTGCTTGGTAAATGCTGGCCAAGTGATGAAGGGGAAGCCAAGACTCCACCGATCCTCTTGGCGTTGGAATTGGACGGTTGTTGGGTGGCACGCCCGCTCTTTGGGCCTGTCCATCTCTGAAGCCTTCCATGAAAGTGTGTTCAATGTGTTGGCGCAAAATGGGCTCGTAATGGGGCTTTAGGTTTTCAACCAACTTGGGATCAATCCCTTGAACGGGCAACCCACTCATGGCATCCCACAAATTCTTGCCCACCAACTCACCAAACAAGCCATCAGAATAGGTCTTTGGGATTTCAGCGGGCACAGAAAACCGATACATGGTGTTGACTTTATCGATCAGATAAAAGCTCAAGACCACGACGAGCAAAATGCCCCAGGCCAAAAACAATTGGTAAAAGTTGCTCATGTCTAGCCTCGCTCTTCAAGGGCCACGGGCTCAATTGCACCTTTTAAATTGACCCTGAGTTTTTTGACCACCACAGATAAAATTTGGCTAACTCGGGATTCACTCACCCCAAGCACTTCACCAATTTCCTTCAAATTAAGCTCTTCGACATAATAAAGTTGCATGACCAATTGTTCGCGTTCAGGCAAATCCTCAATCGCAGACGTCACTGCATCCATCAACTGCGCATGCTCTACAATCGCCTCAGGCTGTTGGTCGCGCGTGTCAGCAATGTTCATCACCTCTTCGGTCACGACTTCCATCGAATAGGTTTCAAACTGCCAAGCCTTGCCTCTGTCTTTGTGGAACTCTTCGATGTCTTTGCCCATGAACTCGGCCACTTCAACTTGGGTCGGAGCACGGCCCAACTCTGAGGCCAAGGTATGAACCGTCTCGTTGTGTGACTTGTTGAAGGCCACGGCAGATCTCGGTAAAAACGACAAACGCCTGACCTCATCTAGCATGGCACCTCGAACACGACTGTGGGCGTAATTTTCAAACTCCACGCCTTTGTTCAAATCAAAGGACCTGGCAGCCTCTAGCAGTCCAATCATGCCCACTTGAATCAATTCATCAAGCTCCATGAAGGCTGGCACCCGCGCTCGCAAGTGAATGGCGACTCGTTTGACCAGCCCCAAATGGGCCATCACGAGCTCTTCACCAGGGGAGCTTTGTTGTTGGTATTGTTTAACAGGGGATAGTGCTCTCATAGTGTTGCATGGCTGGGGTTGATCAGCCTCTCCATAAAAAACTGCAATCCGCCTGAGGCGTGATCAATGGGTCTCAAATCTTGGCAAATTTGTGCCAAGCGCCTAAAGTCTCTGGTGGCCGCAGCACCCGGTGCAAAGTCAAGGACCGACTGGTATTTGCGAAGCGCACTCAAGACAAATTCATCGTTTTCAATGGCGGTCAAGTAGTGCAGGGTCAGTCCCAGGAACTTCACACACACATCATTGAGCCTTTGGTACAACTTCCAGCCTTCGGCTTGGGAGTGAACCATATTGGGTAACAAATAGATTTCATCCAAATTCATTTCTTTGGACAGCACTTTGATCGTGCCGTACGCATCCGCAATGGAGGACGGGTCATCCTTCACCACAATAAAGCGCCTTTGACAGGCACTCAAAAATGCCAGGACCGAGGGAGAGATGCCGGCGGCCACGTCAACAATCAAATAATCAATTTCATCTGACAAGCTGCTAAAAGATTGCACAATGCTGGCCGCTTGGATTTGATTCAATCCGGCCAACTCTTGCACACCAGAGGCGCCTGGAATCAGTTTGATGCCTTGCTTGGTGGTCATGACGATTTCTGACAAGGTTTTTTCGCCAGATAAAACATGACTTAAATTGTAGGTCGATCGAGCACCCAGTGCAATTTGCGCATTGGCCAGCCCCAAGTCCGCATCAAAAAGCATCACCTGGTGGCCTTGCATCACCAACGCGGACGCCAAGTTGATCGAGCACGTGGTTTTGCCCACGCCCCCTTTGCCACTTGCGACACCAATAATTTGTGTTTGTTTCGAGTTCATGAATGGATACCTGCTGGTTGTCTGGCGCCCATGGCACCTTGAATTGCACCTTCGTTGGCCAATTGTGCAATTTTTGCTGTTGCTCTTGCGACTGCGGAGTGCAGTTGTGAGGCGCCCTCTGGAACGGTGGAGAGACTCAATT
>JBAXNB010000136.1:0-6542 GCA_037134015.1 Betaproteobacteria bacterium
GGCCGCGGTTTTCATGAATCACCAAGACCGAGGGAAATTTGCCCTCTGCAGTGGGGCGCACCAAGTAGCCGCGCATTTGACCGGAGTTACCGCCTGGGGACGCATAGTTGACGTAATTGGCTTTGATGCGCGGGTCGGTAAAGGAGATGGTTTGCGCCTTGGCGTATTGGGGCAGAAGGGACTGTGCCATGGCCAATCCACCCGCCACCAAAAGAGCAGAACGGCTCAAAAATTCACGCCTGGGCATGCCGCTGTGGCAGTATTGGTCATAGAGCTCAAAAATTTGCGGGGCAATGGCTTGAGCGCACCGTGGTGAAGAGGCTGGATCGATGGGAGCAGGTGCATCGGTGCGCAGCAACTCTGTGCTTGAGGCCGTGCTCGAATGGAGGATGGGGGTGTGGTGCTCGGGCATGGTGTTGGCGTCCTGTTGGGTGTCTTGGTTGGAGTCGTCTTGGCTGTCTTGCTAAAGGACCCACTGGGGGTCAATGGGGTGGGCCCTAGAGCGAAAGTCTGGCCCGCCTTGGCTCTAGTTTATCAAGTTTATACGGCGGCAGTGACGCACCAAGGCGCTTGGTTGTTCAAGAGCGCTTGCCAAAGGCTCACTGTCGACAACACCGCCAAAGACAACCCCGCCAATCGAAGACCCCAAGTTTGCACCTGAAGGGTATTGATGAGTCCGGGCTTCCAAAATGAGGCCGTTGTTGGCGTTCGCTCGCCTATTCCTGCCCCCCCCCTTGAAGCGGTTAGCTTGCGCCATGCCCAAGGTCCACTGGCGAGCACCAGGGTGCTCCCCAGAGCAAAGGCGAGCATCACCAAGCCACCATCCAATGCATTGGAGCTCAAGGCGGCCACCCCCAGTGCGGAGTAGAGCAGTCCGCACGGCAGGAACGTCCACACCAGTCCCAATACAAAGAGTCCCCTGGACCCCCATCTCCCAGGCGCATGTTTTCCAAGACCCGAGAAGCGTCGCCAAAGTGCCTGGGCTTGATCGGTGAGCCACGTGGGTTGTTCGGCTTTGATGAAGATCAGCAAGCCCAAAACGGCCGCGCCCACATGCAGCAAGCTCCACACGGGTTGAAAAAAAGCGCTGTGCGTGGCAAGCCACCCCAGGCCCTTGAGACTCGCACCCATCACGGCGCCAAGGCTTGCGTAACCGAGCATTCGCCCCAGATGAAAGGGCAGGAGTCCTGTGTCTAGGGGGGATTGGGCTTGCCTGGGTTTCATCATTTGAGCCAGTCCCACGCAAGACGGCCCACACATCAAGAGGCAATGTGGCCCGCCTGCCAAGCCCATCAAGAGCGCCGTCAACAACAAAGATTCACGCATGACAAGTTGGCAAAGCCAGGGTCCCAATTCAAAGGTGTGAGGAGTGCGCCGCAGTCCAATAGCGATCAAACACCGATGCAATGGAGCGCACCAAGACGCTACCCAATTCTGTCACATCCAGGCTCTTGGCGGTGAGTTGCACCAGACCTTCTTCTTCCAAGTGCTGCAATTGCTGCAATTCTTGGGCGAAATAGTTTGGAAAATCAATGAAATAAGCCAGTTCAATCGACTCATAGCTCAAGTGGCCTTGGCACATGAGGCCCATGATGACGCTTTTTCTGATCAAGTCGTCTCGAGTGAGCATCAAGCCTTTGACCACAGGGAGCTGTTTTCTTTCTAAAAACATGCTGTACTCCTCCAAGGTGGTGGCGTTTTGGCTATAGGTTGAACCGATTGCGCCAATGCCTGACATGCCCAGCCCCATGAGGTCCGTGTTTGGTTGAGCACTGAAGCCCAGAAAATTCCTGTGCAAGCGCCCTTGGCGCTTGGCCAGCGACAAGGGGTCTGATTTTTTGGCGAACAAATCAAGCCCAATGTAGTCGTAGCCAGCCTTGAGCAAGGTGGTCAACGCGGTATTGAAGCACTCCATGGTCCAGTGGCTCGAGGGCAGATCTTGCTCTTTGATTTTTCGCTGAGGGGCAAAGGTCTCAGGCTGATGATGGTATGGGGTCAAGATCACGCGCTCGGCAGACAACGCCACCACGCGCGCCAATGTGGCGGCAAAGCTTTTTTGTGTTTGTTTGGGCAAGCCGTAGAGAAGCTCCAAGCCGCAACTCTCAAATCCCAACAGTCGGCTTTGCTCAAATAGCGCATGGATGGCGTCAAAGTCTTGGAGGCGGTGCACAGCACGCTGCACCCCGGCATCGCAGTCTTGTACAGAAAAGTTCAGTCGCCCAAAGCCCATGTCTCGCAGTGCACCAAGCGTGTCTTGGTTGACGGTGCGAGGATCAACGTCCAAGGACATCTCCACCTCTGGGGTGAAGGTGGTGTTGGACTTGAGCATGGTCACCAAGCGCTCGAGCTCAGCGGTGTGTAGATAAGTGGGGGTGCCCCCACTCAAATGCAGTTGAGACACTTTGGGCTTGTGTCCCAGGTGCTCGATTTGCAGTTTGAGCTCTTGCTCAATGAGCTCTAGGTAGGCGAGGGTCTTGCTGTAACGTTTGGTGACAATTTTGAAGCGGTTGCAAAAGAAGCACAGGTTTTCACAAAAGGGCAGGTGAACATAGACAGCCAGAGGCTTCAGACGGGTGAGCACACTTTGGCGTCGGTGCTCAAGTGCTTGGGCGTAGTGGCGCGGACCAAAGGCCTGTTTGAACTGATCAAGGCCTGGGTAGGAGGTATAGCTTGGAGCTCGCACCTCATGGCGCTTGAGCAACGCATGCGAAAATGACAACATGAGGACAAATACTCCTGAGACGGTATAAAGGCAACCAATTTGTGCATTTGATCGGTAATTTGCTGATAATGTTTGATCTTGATCAATAAACACGATCACATTGGCACTAAACTTTGCGTAAGATCAATTACAGACCGACATTCATTGATTTATCAGCTATATTGAGATTTATGAACATTGAATCCATCAAAATTGCCTGCTCCAATTGCAACTTGCGTGAGCTCTGTATGCCCATGGGGCTGAGCAACGATGACCTGGAGCGAATCGATGAGTTGGTCGCAACGCGGCGTCGCATCAAGCGTGGCGAATATTTGTATCAAAATGGCGACCCATTCACCTCTTTGTACGCCATTCGCACGGGTTTTTTCAAGACCTGTGTCACGACAGAAGATGGGCGAGACCAAGTCACGGGCTTTCAAATGGCGGGTGAAATCACCGGACTCGACGGGATTGTGAACGACTTTCACAGTTGTGACGCGGTGGCCTTGGAGGATGCGGAGATTTGCGTCATGCCGTTTGACAAAATTGAATACCTCTCGCGCGAAGTCAAGGCCTTGCAGCACCACGTGCACCGCATCATGAGCAAAGAGATCGTGCGCGAGCACGGGGTGATGCTGCTTTTGGGCAGCATGCGGGCCGAAGAAAGGCTGGCCGCGTTTTTACTCAACTTGGTCAAGCGCCTGCATGCCAGAGGGTTCTCACGCTCAGAGCTCGTGCTCAGGATGACACGCGAAGAAATTGGCAGCTATTTGGGACTCAAGCTCGAGACCGTGAGCCGCACTTTCTCCAAATTCTCTGAAGACGGCGTGATCGCAGTCAAGCAACGCAACATCCAAATCCTGGACCCCGATGCGCTCAATTCGATTGTGAATTCACAAAGTTGCGCTTGATACACTGCTGATCCCCTGCTGAACCCCCTCTGAGTTGGCCATCCCATTGCCCCGCCCCTGGGGGATCGCTTGGGCGACAGGCCCGCTTCGGGTTGGACTTGCGCGCAAGGCTCATCTGAGCCATTCCCTTCACTTGAATACCTCCGCCCTACAGGCCCCCTTGTTCAATGGAGTGCATGGGGTGCATTTTGTTGATCATGAGCCTGATCGATTGAAGTTTCTCTAGAAGCCAGTCGTGCTTTGAGGGTGGGCATGGCCAAGATCAAGGTCAGCCAGGAGGCGCAACTCACAATGGCCCAAAACACAAAAAATGCCATGGTGTAAATGCCCGTTCGCGGGAAATCATGTGCTGCCCCAAAAAAATCAACATCCGAAGGGTCCAACAAGCCAAACACAAACATCTCCATGAGACCGGCCATTAAAAATGAGGGCCATAGAACCATCAGGGTCAACAAAAGACGGGTGCTCATCGTTGGTTTGTTCATGGGCGAGGGGTTCCGGGTTGGGGGGGCATCGAGGCCGGCGAGGGTTCTCCACGGACCACAGGCTCCAAGGAGGCCTCAACGGACTTGGGTTTTTTAGCCAGGTTCACCTCCAAGGGGGTCGCTGCGTGGGCTTTGGCAAGCTCTGCAGGAGCCAAGCTTCTGAGTTGCACAGGGTTCAAGCTCGGTGGGTGAGCGTCATCCATGATCACATCGTTGGTTTGAAATGCCAAAATGGCGGTTGCTATGGAGGCAAGTACCACAATCAAGGGGCCAGAGATGATCAGCCAAACGTGGGGATATCTCCACCAAGGTCGATCGTCTTGAGTGCGAAGGGTGCGGGTCATGATGGTTTTTATAAAGAGTCTGGAGCAAAGTTTATCGTGGAACGATGAAGACACTTCGCTCTTTGATGGAGGTGTTGGTGTTTTCATCTGCGAGTTCAAACCAAATGCGGTGTGACCCTGTCTCCAAGTCCTTGTTGGGGTAGGGCACATCCACTTGAACGGCCACCCAACTTGACTGAGTGGGGGGAACGCTCACCTCGGGGTTGGAGTGCAAGTAGATGTCGGGCAGACCCGTGACACTCAGGCGAAAAGTCATGGTGCTTTCGCTGGCGTTCATGATTTGTAGTCGGTAGACATTTTCAAGGCTTTCGTGATCGGTGAATCTGGCCAAGGCACCACGGTCCCTCACCACGTCCATTTTGAAGGGAGTTCTGAGGGCCAAGGAAATACCGATCAAAAGCACCAAGGTTCCCAAGAGGCAAGCATAGATCACCACTCGCGGGCGCAAAACGCTCTCCCACATTTGCATCTTGGTCAACCGATTGAGCAACGCATTTTCTGTTGTGAAACGCACCAAACCTTTGGGGTAGCCCACTTTGTCCATGACGGTGTCGCACACGTCTGCGCAAGCACCACAGCTGATGCATTGGTACTGAAGTCCATCGCGGATATCAATGCCGGTGGGGCACACTTGCACACACAAAGTGCAATCCACGCAGTGACCCAGTCCCTTGGCTTGCGCATCATCGTGGCGTGAGCGCCGCCCCTTGGGCTCACCTCTGGATTCATCGTAAGTCACAATCAAAGTATCTCGGTCAAACATGGCGCTTTGAAATCTGGCGTAAGGACACATGTACAAACACACTTGTTCACGCATGTGTCCGGCATTGCCGTAGGTGGCAAAGCCATAGAACAAAATCCAAAACATCTCCCACGGCCCCAGTCCCCACTGCATCAATTCATGCGACAAGGCTTTGATGGGTGTGAAATAGCCCACAAATGTGTAGCCCGTGAAGAGTGCAATCACAACCCAGACCAATTGTTTGAGGAGTTTTTTACCCGCTTTGTGCATTGACATGGGCTCCTCGTCGAGTTTGATCCGAGCTCCTCGGTCTCCCTCAATGAGGCGTTCGACCCACATGAAAATCTCGCTGTAAACGGTCTGTGGGCAAGCAAAACCGCACCACAAGCGACCCGCCACGGCGGTGAACAAGAAAAGGGAGAGGGCGCAAACGATCAGCAAGCCCGTGAGGTAAATGAAGTCTTGCGGATACAGCACCAAGCCAAAGATGTAAAAACGCCTGGCCGCCAAGTCAAAGAGCACGGCTTGTCGTTGTCCCCACTCAAGCCATGGCAGGCCATAAAAGAAGAGCTGGGTCAAGATCACCAACGCCCACCTCCAACGCGCAAAAAAACCCTTCACACTGCGAGGATGGATTTTTTGATGTGCCGCGTACAAGTACTCATGGGTGGAGTCTTCGAGTTCTTTGTTGGGTTTGATCGGGTGAATGGGAATCAAAGGAAGACCCTGGGTCTGGTGGTTATCATGGTGAGAGGATTTGAACACGATGAGGGCTGAAGGCGCGTGCTGGATGCCCGTCACGAACATCACAAACATCACTGGATGCACCCAACGCGCCGCTTGCAAGCCTCGTTGTCATTTTCACTGCCAATGGATTTGCAGTGAAGACGTGCTTGACACCTCCTTGCATTATTGCACTGGGGCGGGATTGTTGGACAAGCCCCAAACATAGGCGGCAAGCACATGGATTTGAGAAGGCGTCAAGCGACCCTCTTGAGCGGGCATTTGATTGACTTTGCCTTGGTTGATCATGGCTTCAATGGCTTGAGCACCCGCACCATGCAACCAAATCTTGTCGGTGAGATTGGCCGAACCAATCACGGTATTGCCCTTGCCATCGGCTCCAT
Source organism: Betaproteobacteria bacterium (assembly GCA_037134015.1). GTDB lineage: Bacteria > Pseudomonadota > Gammaproteobacteria > Burkholderiales > Burkholderiaceae_C > Limnohabitans. The sequence goes on from JBAXNB010000136.1 coordinate 6,311, forward strand.
GACAGGCCGCACAGACGGCAAATTTGGCTTGTCCGGCTTGGGCTCTCGAGGCATCGTGCGCCGAGCCCGATAGGCTGAGCACATATTGGGCGACATCGCCCACGTCCTTGGCGCTCCCCAAAGCTGCTGCCATTGGGGGCATTTGCCCAATGCGGCCTTGGGTGATGGTTTGCACAATGTGGTCTGGCTCTCCACCGTGCAGCCAGTCATGGTCGGTGAGGTTGGGAAAGCC
>JBAXNB010000137.1:0-6528 GCA_037134015.1 Betaproteobacteria bacterium
ATGGGAGGATTTCTTTCAGGATGAAAGAGGGTCTGACCCTTCGGCGCCCCAGCTCAACGGGCAAGTTCATGCCAAATTAAAACTTAAAGATTAAAAGTTCAATATTAAAACTTAAAGACCCAATTTTAAGGACGTAAGTCAGCGGCCGAAGGCAACAACATCAGCTGTAAGTGGCCTTGAGGTCGGGGGTCACCGTGATCGTTTTTCCGATGGAGGATTTGTAGGTGGTTGAAACAACCGTGTCCAAATAAATATATTCCCCTTTGACGTTGTCAAGGGTAAAGGTCATCATCAAATAGCCCCTGGACTTGGTGTCGATGAAATTCAAATCGTCGATCATGCCGAAGTTTTTGCCATTGCCATCGATCCACTGTTTGCTGTTGATGCTGCCGTCAAGAGCGGGAGCAATGCTGGCCAGTCCTAGGGACTCAAAGCCTGGGGAGGTGACAGAGCTACCAGCAAACTCAACCCCCACTTTTTGACCCTTCAAGGTGGTGAGCTGAGCAAACCAAGCATTGTGCGAGTCACCCGACAGGGCGATCAATGGTTTGTTCAAGGCTTGAATAGACTGAAGCACAAGTTCGCGGTTCAAGGGGTAACCGTCCCAAGCATCCAAGTTGTAAGGCAGTTTAGGGTTGGAGGTGAGGTCCAAAAGGGCGGTCTGCGTGGCTGTTAAAGAGCCACCTGAGGCCAGGGTCATCTTCGCGGTCAAGTAATCCGTGACAGACTGAGAAAAAGCAGCTTGGTTGGCGGCACTTGGGTTGAAATAGACGGCGCCAAGGCTGGTCAGCACATTGGCGGGCCACCAAATTTTCGCCATGATGTCTTGGTTACCTAAAACCTGCCACTTGGCCGTAGAGGCTGCAAAACCTTTTTGCAGCCAATCGAGTTGAGCAGGGCTGATCATGGTTCGGTTGATGTCAGACCCGCTGGTCAGGCCTGCGATGTAGGGTTGGTAGTCAGCAACGGACACGGCCGTGCCATAGTTCGCATACTGTTGCACGCGTCCTTCGATTCGAGTGTCAAGCATGTGAAGCGACAAAATGTTGGCAAAATCAAACCTGCGGTAGATCTTGAAGCGATTGGTAGCGTCCAAAGGGTCATTGCGGTTGGGCAGCCACTCGTGATAGGCCTGAGCGGCATTGTTTTTCCTGGTGGTCCAGTCGCCTTGTGTTTTGGGGTTGTGGTTTTCAGCGCCAGTCATGAAAGCGTTGTTGGCAAACTCGTGATCGTCCCACACGGTGATCCATGGCATGGAGGCATGAAGAACTTGAAGATTGGGGTCGCTTCTGTACTGTGCGTAGCGCGTTCTGTAATCGTCCAAGCTGACAATGTCATTGGCGGGGAGCGCAACGCGTGACATGGCCGATGCAGAGGTTTTGTTGAGCAAATCGGTGTTGCCATATTTGCTGGGCTCAGAACCGTACTCATAGATGTAGTCTCCAAGGTGAATGGCAAACTGTGCATCGGATTTGGCAGCCTCTGCATAGGCATTGAAAAACCCAGCAGAGTAAAGTGTGCAAGAAAAAACAGCCAACTTTACTTGCTTGGCATCCATGCTTGGCAAAGTCCTGGTCTTGCCCACGCCTGATTTAAAGAAGCCACTGGTGAAACGGTAAAAATACTCTGCTCCAGGCTTTAAGCCGCTCAGGTTGATCTTGACTGTAAAACCCGTTGCAGATGTAGCGTTCGCGTCACCTGACTTGACCACGTTGGTGAAAGCATTGTCCGTGGCCAATTCATACTTCAAGGGCACCGAATTGTTCATGAGTGAAGCGTCCGCATACCTTGCGTAGGTCCAAAGCACCATGCCATCAAGGGACGGATCTCCACTGGCAACACCGTAATTGAAATTGACCATGGGGTCAGAGTCGCTTCCGCATGCGGACAAGATACCGCCACTGGCAAGGGTGGCTGAGACCGATGAGAGTTTGATGATGAAGTCGCGTCTGGAGTTGTTTTGCATGGTGAATGTGTTCTGTAAAGATCGATTTAAAAACTATAAAATTAAATTATGACCAAGTGGTGACAAGTTGAACCTCTGGTGGAATAGATTCGATGGTGGATTTTTGAATATCAAAGTCGACTAAAATTAAGCAAATTTTTATTTAAACACTCACACCTAACAAGGTTTTTTGAAAGATGGATATGCATAAAATCTTTGGTTCAAGATTTTCAAAAGGTTTAGAACTTTGTGTGTTGGTGCTGATCTCATGGGTTCACGTGGACGTTCATGCGCAAGCCTCCATGTCCACAACACAAGCCTTGGTTCAAAACACAAGCGGCCCAACTCAAGGCTTAGAACTCAAAAAGGCAAAGCTCCAAAAGAAGCCCTCTAAGGATTCAGACGTCATCTTTCATTTTTCTAGCATAGGTGACAGTCGCACTGACGCCAGAACGCCTGGCATCAGCGAGCAAGACAAAAGATGGTTGACCGCGTCCCCTGTCTTGAGCCGAGTGATCAAGGAAATTGCCAAATCGCGTTCTGAGGTGTTGTTCTTCAATGGGGACATGATCATGGGCTATGCCAAAGACAGCATCGACAATGAGCGTCAATATGCATTTTGGCGAGGCATGATGGCCACCTTGATGGAAGCTGGAACTTATGTCATGCCTGTACCCGGCAACCATGAAGTGCAAATGCCTACAAAAACGCCTGAAGGAACTGTGAAGTTGGCCCAGCCTTATTTAGAAAAGCAGTGGCGCGAGAACATGGGTGACTTGATCATCGACATGGATCGCTGGAACAAGACGGTTAAAAAACCCATCACCCACTGGGACATCAACAACACGTCCACCCCAGAGTTGGACCATGTGCAAACGGCTCAAACCCAGTTGAACTACTCCTTTGATGTTGGACCCATCCATTTTGCGGTGATCAACACGGACCCGGTTGGAAGTGACAATGTGGTGAGCAGCTCTTGGCTGGCCAGAGATTTCGAGCAAGCCAAGCTCAGAGGTGCGAATACTTTTTTGGCCTTTGGGCACAAAATGCCTTTCACCTATTTTCCTGAGGTAGGTGGTAAAAAAGAGGCGGATGGCTTGGATGTCAAACCTGCCGAGAGGGATGCGTTTTGGAGTGTGATTGAGAACTATGGCGCCACCTACTTTTGTGGCCACGAGCACGTGTACGATGCCTCACAGCCCTTGAAGGCGCAAGGCGGCAAGTCTTGGCAAATCATCGTAGGCGCGGGCGGTTCGCCCTTCAGTGTCAAGAAAGAAGATGCTAGAAATCCCAAAGACCGCATGTACGCTTGGGCAGACGTCAAAGTCACAAAAAAAGGTGCTTTGAACGTTCAAATTTTAGGTTTTGACGAGAAGCTTGGTCCAACAAAAGTGATTGCAAAGTGGAAGATTGAGCCAAGCGCTGCCAGCGCGGTTCATTGATGACCAAAATCCAAGGGCAGGCCAACGTAATTTTCTGCCAATGAAGTTGACAAGGCCTGGCTGTGGACCAAATAGTCAAGTTCAGCCTCTTGAATTCTTTGACCAAATTCTCCGGTCTCAGGAAATCGGTGCATGAGGCTGGTCAACCACCAAGAAAAACGCTCGGCTCGCCAAACTCTTTTAAGGCACCTGTCTGAATAGTGGTCAATTCCGCGACTGGACTTGGCTGTGAAAAACTCAATCATCGCTTCACTCAAGTACTTGACATCGGTCGCGGCCAAATTCAATCCTTTGGCGCCAGTTGGTGGGACGATATGGGCCGCATCTCCGGCAAGGAAGAGTTGCCCATGCCGCATGGGCTCGGCCACATAGCTTCTTAAAGGCGCAATGCTTTTTTCAATGGAGGGGCCCATGATCAACTGGGCAGAGAGTTCGGGATCAAGTCTTAGATGAAGCTCATCCCAAAACCGTTCATCGGACCACTCACTGACTTGGTCCGACAAGGGGCATTGCAAGTAGTACCTGCTTCTGGTCAAGGAGCGCATTGAACAAAGTGCAAAACCACGATCACTGTTGGCGTACACGATGGCATGGGGAGACACGGGGGGGACATCTGCGAGCACGCCAATCCAGCCAAAAGGATACACGCGCTCAAATTCTTTGAGGATGTTGCTTGGGATGTGTTTACGAGAAGCACCATGAAACCCGTCGCAACCCGCGATCAATGAGCAGCTGATTTCTTGGCGCCGACCATCTTTAGAGAAACTGACCCTAGGGGACTTGCTTTCAATGTCGTGAAGGTCGACTTCATCTGCACTGTAAAAAGAGGTGAGCCCTAGGCTAGCACGATGTGTCATTAAATCGTGCGTGACCTCAGTCTGACCGTAAGCGGTCACCACTTTTCCGTTGGTGAGCTCGGTCACCATGATCGGAAAACGTTTGTTTTGAAAGACCAGATCGATTTGGTGGTGGGGCGTGCCAGCGGCATCAACACCTGAGCCCACGCCGGCATCTCTTAACAAGTCCACGGTCACTTGTTCCAAAATCCCAGCCCGAATTCGGCCTAGGACATACTCGGGTGTTTGGCGCTCAATGATGATGTTATCGATGCCTGCTTTGTTAAGCAAGGCACCCAAGAGCAAACCAGCTGGGCCTGCGCCAATGATAGCTACTTGTGTTTGCATGCGAATGTCCTTTTTGATGGATCTAACGGGGCTCAGTGGTCCAAGAGTTTGGCCAGAAACGATTGAGCTCTAGGGTGCTGGGGTTGACTAAAAAAAATCTCAGGACGGGCTTGTTCCATGATTTGCCCTTGATCCATGAAAACAATTCGTGAGGCAACACGTTTGGCAAAGCCCATTTCATGGGTGACACAGATCATGGTGATGCCCTGTGCGGCCAACTCAATCATAACGTCCAGGACCTCTTGAATCATCTCCGGATCCAAAGCGGATGTGGGTTCATCAAAAAGCAAGATTTTGGGCTCCATGCAAAGGGTACGTGCAATGGCGACCCGCTGCTGTTGGCCACCAGACAGTTGCGCTGGAAATTTGTTTGCATGCTCTTCAATGTGCACGCGTGTGAGTTGTGCCATGGCTAAAAAATGAGCATGTTCTGTACTCATTTTTTTGACCTGAATGGGCGCCAAGCTTAAATTCTCCAGAACCGTTAAGTGCGGGAAAAGATTGAATTGTTGAAACACCATGCCGACCGATTGACGCACCATTTGCACGTTTCTGAGATCTTCATTCAAAGAGATGTGGTTGACCTTGAGCGTGCCAGACTGAAAGTCTTCCAAAGCATTGATGCAGCGAATGAGGGTTGACTTTCCTGAGCCAGAGGGGCCGCACACAATCACGCGCTCACCTTCCGTGACTGTTAAGTTGATGTCTCTGAGTGCATGGTAATGGCCATACCATTTGTTGACAAGCTTGAATTCGATCACGCTGGGGTTGTTCATGCACGCATTCTAGGAGTGGTGGTGTTGTGAGTGTTGAAATTTTTGACTGAAGTGAGACAAAGCAAAGCAAAAGCAAAAATAAATCAAACCAATGAAAAGATATCCCTCTAGTTTAAAAGGTCGCCAATTGGCATCTCCATTCAAAGCCAAGCCCAAGGCCCCTGTTAATTCATACAAACTCACAATGGTCACCAATGAGGTGTCTTTGAAAATAGAGATGAAGTTGTTGACCAAGCCTGGTAGAACGTGAGCCAAGGCTTGAGGCAAGATCACATAGCGCTGGGTGGCCCAATACCCAAGGCCTAGGCTTTGTGCCGCCTCCACCTGTCCGGCGCTCACACTCAACAGTCCCGCGCGCACCACTTCTGCGGTGTAGGCTGCAGAAAAAAGTGTGATACCAGCCAAAACCCTCAGCAAGACATCTGGAGATTTGAGGCCAGGCATGAGCAATGGAAACATAAAGCTTGCCATGAACAAGACGGAAATCAAAGGCACGCCCCTCACCAGTTCGATGTAGGTGCTTGCGAAAGTTTTGAGCATGGGCATGTCACTGGTTCTTGCAAGAGCCAACAAAATTCCCAAAGGCGTTGCAAGTGCAATGGAGACGATGGACAAAAGAAGTGTCAGGGGCAGTCCGCCCCATAGTTCGCTTTCAACCTTGGTGAGACCTAGGTGGATATCGATACCAAAAAAAGTACCAGACATCAAAATTTCAAAGAAGAGGGCGCATCCGACCCAAGACACGTAAAGCCATGATCGATGACCATGGCGCCACATGGCACCCGAAGCACTCAAGCTGAGGGTCAGCATGATCATGACCACAGCTGTAAGCGCTCTCCATTGCTCTTCAAACGGGAAACGCCCCCAAAGGATCAAGCTGTATTTCTCTGCAATCACCCCCCAGCACGCACCCTCGGGTCTGGCCAGTTGGCAAGCAGCCTCATCGGGTAAGAAGACTGCGTTGAGAACGCCCCATTCAAAAAAGGCCCAACCGCTGAGACTCAGGAGAGCGAACAAGATGATCGACAAAGAGCTCTGAAAGGGATGGCGTTTGAATTCAAGTCCCGTGCGGTGAGCAAGTGTGCGCCAACTTCGAGCTTGAATGGGCTGATGGGCGGCCTTGATGAAGTGGCTGCTCACCATCGAGTGTTCGTGGTGTGGCATCTGATCATGCATGGCTG
>JBAXNB010000138.1:0-6510 GCA_037134015.1 Betaproteobacteria bacterium
GCCCAAGTGGGGGGTAAATTGGCGCAGGTCGGTTCTCGCTTGATTGACAGCGTGGCTAAAAAAATGACCGACGACTTCTTCAAGGCCTTTGAAAGTCAATTGAACCCGGCCCCAAGTGCACCGAGCTCGGCGGTGGTGAGCTCCATCTCAGGCCCAAACTCAAGCCCAAGTTCCAATTCGCCCACAACAGCTGGCACCTTGGCCACCCAAGGCCAAGTTGTGCCAAGCGCGAGTACAAGCGCGAGTAAAAGCGTGACGACGAATGCCACTTCAGGTGTTGATGAAGCCCATCGCCATGCATACATTGTCCCGGCTTGGTGGCTTGCACCAGCTGCAATCCTGGGTGCTCTTTTGGCCATTGCAGGTGCTCAATTCATGCATTGAACAGAGCTTGGAGCCAAGCCATCCATGGATAAAAAATAGATTTGGAGACCCCGTCATGAAAAAACGCTATCCCTTGAACGCCACAGAAAAAGCTCGTCGACTGACCCTTAAAGGCCTCTTGGCTGGCCTAGGAGCCCTAGGACTTCAAAGCAGCTTGGCTCAAACGAGCTCGGGCAAAGTGGTCAAAGTGTTTGTCGGCTTTCCAGCGGGACAAGCCACCGACATGGTGACGCGGGTGATCGCTGAAAAACTCAACACCTTGACGGGCGACAATTTCATTGTTGACAACCGACCCGGTCAAGGAGGCAGCATGGCGTTGTCCCAGTTGGCCAAATCCCCTGCCAATGGCAGTGTGATGATGATGGCCCACATGTCAGCCTTGGACACCAACCCGCACATTTACAAAAGCGTGGGTTACGACACCTTAAAGGACTTTGAGTCGGTGGGCCTGGTCGGTGACTTGCCCTTTGTGCTGGTTTGCAACCCCAACCTGCCAGCCCTCAACTTGAAAGAACTCTTGGCCTACGCCAAGAGCAATCCAGACAAGTTGACCAATGCCTCCTCAGGCAATGGCACGGTGTCCCATTTGGCCATGGAAGAGTTAAAGCGCCGTGCCGGCTTGAAAATCACGCACATCCCCTACAAGGGCAGTGTGGCCGGTTTGACCGATGTGGTGGCCGGCAACGTCTCTATGGCGCTGGAGACCGCCTCAGCGGTGAGATCGCACGTGGAGTCGGGTCGCCTCAGAGCGATTGCCACGGGCAGCAGCCAGCGCCTAGGTGGCATCTTCTCCCAAGTGCCCACCTTCAAAGAGCAAGGCATGACGGACTTCACCGCCGTGACTTGGCTCATGCTTTTGTTGCCCCAAGGCAGCCCCAAGGCCCTTGTGCAATCGACCTACACATCCTTGATGAGCGTCGTGTCGACGCCTGAGATGGAGCAAAAGCTCAATGCCTTGGGTTTGCAACCCAGGTTCAGCACCTCACCTGAAGAGGCTTCACAGTACATGAAAAGCGAATTCGCCTATTGGGGTGAGGTGGTGAAGAGAAGCAACGTTGAAAAAGAATAAGGCTTGATTCGCCGATCATCGGCGAATGCATCCTTATCTCACCAAAACATTGGAGAACGAACATGACATCAAGCCTAGCTGAATGGAACTTGAAACTTGGCCTGTGCCTGGGTTGCCTCATGAGTGGCATGGTCTTTGGACAAAGCGTTGTGCCCTTGCCGCTGACCTATGACAAGGCTGACCGAGCCGAAAAAATCACCGCCTTGGCCAAGTCTGAGGGTGGCTTGACCGTCTACACAGCGTCTAGGCCACAGGATTTGACCGCTCTTTTGGCACCCTTTGAAGCCAAAACAGGCATCAAGGTCAAAGCCTGGCGCTCAGGCAGTGACAACGTCCTTCAACGTGTGGTTCGTGAGGCCTCCTCCAAGCACGCCGATGTGGATGTGATCATGACCCCTGCTGGTGAGATGCTGGCCATGTCGCGTGAGCATTTGCTCCAACCCGTTTACTCGCCCCACTTGAAAGACTTGATCCCAAGTGCGGTCGTGGCGCACCAACTGTGGTCCAGCGTGTTCATGAACGTGGTGGTTCAGTCCTACAACACGCAAGCCTTTAAAAAAGAAACCTTGCCCAAGAGTTTCAACGACTTGCTGGATCCGCGCTTCAAGGGCAATCTTGGCATTGAGTCCAAGGCCGAGGAATGGTTTGCCAAAGTCACGCAGTCCATGGGGGAGGAAAAAGGCATCGCTCTCTTCAAAGAGATCGGCCAGAAAAACGGTTTTTCCACGCGCCTTGGCGTGTCCTTGTTGCACAACTTGGTGATCGCAGGCGAAGTGCCACTGGGCTTGACGGTGTACATCGATTTGCCTGAAAAGGATAAAAAAGCAGGCAAACCGGTGGATTGGTTTGCCTTGGATCCTGTGGTGGCCCAAGGCTTTAACATGGGCGTGGCTGCCAAGGCGCCTCATCCCTACAGCGCCTTGCTGTTTTACGACTATTTGTTGTCACCTGAGACGCAAAAGTTGCTCACCTCTTTGGGCTACTACCCCACAAGCACCAAAGTGACCAATCCTTACCCAGAGCTCAAGATCAATGTGATCGACCCCAACTACATCATCGACAACTATGCCAAGTGGACCAAGCTCTATGAGCAAAACGTGACCAAGATTCCCAAAAACTAAGGTCCCCCTTTTTTCAATCTTTTTTTATTTCCCCGGATTTTTACCATGACGAAAACAACGCGCGCCAAAACTTCTGCTGCCCGCAAAACTGCCCCTCAATCCTTGAACGAACCCGCTGGCAACTATCCGGATTTGCATGATCACCTGGCAGCTCTGAAGCGTGCCGGCCTGTTGATCACGATCGATCGTGAGATCAACAAAGACACCGAGATGCATCCTCTGGTCAGATGGCAATTCAGAGGGGGCATTGCCGAGCCCGATCGCAAAGCCTTTTTGTTCACCAATGTGACCGATAGCAAAGGCCACAAATACGACATCCCCGTGGTCGTTGGCGCTTTGGCCGCGAACCGAGAAATCTACAGCATTGGCATGGGCTGCAACATTCAAGACATTGGCAAAACTTGGAACAAAGCGATCGCCAACCCCATCAAGCCACGAGTTTTAAAAGAAGCACCCTGCCAAGAAATCGTGATCACGGGCAAAGACCTTTTAAAACCTGGCCAAGGCCTGGACGGCATCCCCGTGCCCATTTCTACACCCGGATGGGACAATGCACCCTACACCACCTTGTCTCAATACATCACCAAGGATCCTGAGACGGGCATTCAAAACATGGGCATCTACCGAGGGCAGATCAAGTCACCCACGCGGCTTGGCATGAACCCGTCCTTAGAGAACCAACCTGGCATTTATGCGCATTGGGAAAAAGCCAAAGCCAAGGGGCAGAAGTTACCGGCAGCGGTGATCCTGGGCTGCCCGCCCTGTGTGGCCTTCACCTCTGCTCAAAAACTCTCTGAAGACACAGATGAGTTCGATGTGGCCGGTGGTCTAGCGGGCGCGCCCATCAATGTGGTCAAGTGCAAAACGGTGGACCTCTTGGTCCCCGCAGAGGCTGAGATCGTGATCGAGGGCTACATCATCACCAAGGATTTGGAGCCGGAGGCACCCTTTGGGGAGTCCCATGGACACGTGAACTTGCAAGAGTACAACGCCTACATGGAAGTCACCGCCATCACCAGAAGAAAAAAAGCGATTCTGACCTCCATCATCTCTCAAGTCACCCCCTCCGAGTCTTCACTGATCAAGCGCGTGGCCCTGGAGCCCGTGTTCACCAACCACTTGAAACGCAATCTGGGCATCAAAGGGGTGATCCGTGTGTCCATGCATGAACCCCTCACCAACCTTAGAAAAGTCATTGCGGTGGTGGTCGACAGAAAAACCCCGGCCACCGAGGTTTGGAGGGCCTTGTACGGTGCCTCTTCGCTGCTCAGATCGGGGGGCAAGTTTGTGATTGCCATCAACGACGACATCGATCCCGACAACGCAGATGCGCTCTTGTGGGCGATGAGTTACCGCGCCAATTTCTCCCTTGATTTACAAATCCTCAATCACCGCGATCCAGGACATGGGCCTAGAAGCGAGAGAAACCATGGAGAAGACGCGTCCTTGTTGGTGGACGCGACCTTGAAGGACAACTTCCCGCCCATTGCTCTGCCTAAGCGCGAGTACATGGAGCGTGCAAAGCAAATTTGGGAAGAGTTGAAATTGCCCCCATTGCGCCCTGAGGCGCCTTGGTTTGGCTACTCCTTGGGCGACTGGACCGAGAGAAACGACATCATGGCCAAGCGTGCGGTCAAGAGCGATTACTTCATCACGGGCGAGGAGATCGCCAAGCAGCGCAGATCCGATGTGCCCATGAACACAGAGATCAAGCACCACATGGACGAATCTTTCTTTGCAAAAGCGGCCAAATCCAACAAAGCACTGACCAAGAAGGCGGCTTCAAAAAAATCCAGTGCTCAAACAGTTGCGAAAAAAGCTGTGCCCAGCAAAAAGAACACCAAGTCGAAAAAGTAAACACACGGATGATCTGAAAGACACCAACAGAACTGGGAGCAAGAGCTTGAACACCGACCATGGCACCATGGTTGGTACCAAGCCTTGAGCTCTCAAGATCCACCATGACCACCTCCAACACCCCTTCCTTTGCCGCATTGAAGAACAAAGGCTTTCAAAAGCAATTGGGCACCTTTGTCTTGGCCATGATGGCCGACAACATTGAGCATGTGATCAGTTACTGGATCATGTTTGAGAAGTTCCATTCTCCCGTCTTGGGTGGCTTTGCGGTGGTATCGCACTGGTTGCCCTTTTTACTCTTCTCGGTACCTGCGGGCGCCTTGGCTGAGCGCTACGATCCCAGACGCCTCATTCAATTGGGCATGCTGATGTTCATCAGCGCCTCCCTTGGGTGGGCCTACTTCTTTGTGACCGACTCTTTGACCCAATGGGCTGCCATGGTGCTGCTCATCCTTCACGGATGCTCAGGGGTTTTGTGGCACACCTCGAGTCAAATGCTTTTGTACGACGTGGTGGAGGCCCCGCTTTTGCCCAGTGCCATTCGGCTCTTGGCCACGGGGCGCTATTTGAGTCTTTTGGTCGGACCGGCCGTGGGCGGCTTCATCCTCTTGCAAGTCGGCGCCATAGAGGGTATGGTCCTCAATGCTTTCTTTTATGTGCCCACCATCCTTTGGCTTTGGAGGGCGCCCTACGGTCATGTCTTCAACCAGGTCACGGTCACCTCGAGGAGGGCCATCAAAGGCCTGGCAGACATTCAATCGACCTTCAAAGACGTCTCCTTTAACCCCACCTTGTTGAGCATGTTGCTCTTGGCCGGTGCAGCCTCCTTTTTTGTAGGCAACAGTTACCAAGCACAAATGCCAGGCTATGTGCACGACTTGGCACACACCGACCAAGGCTTTGTCTACAGCATGCTTTTGGCGGCAGACGCTTTGGGTGCTTTGCTGGCAGGTTTGCTGCTTGAGAGGTACAACTGGATTCCCAACACGCCAAGAGCCGTTTTGATCTTGGCGGCTCTTTGGTGCTTGAGTTTGGGGGCTTTTGCCTTGAGCACCAACTATGTTTTGGCCTTGATCTTGTTGGTCTGTGCAGGTTTCTTGGAACTCGCTTTCAGCACCATGACACAAGCCATTGTGCAAATGAATGCCCCGCCTCAAATGCGCGGGCGGGTCATCGGGCTGTACAACATGTCTTCACTGGGCATGCGAGCGGGTTCTGGCTTGGTGGTGGGTCTGAGCGCGGGCCTGGTCGGTATTCACGCCTCTTTGGCCTTGGCGTGCCTGATCTTGCTTGTTGTCGTGCTCTTCATTTACACGAAAACCCGTACAAAGAACAGTTTCACTTGAGACTTAAACCGTTTAAAGTAGGGCTTGAGCTTTCAAGCCCTACTTTATTCCTTTGACTTGATCAACTGGCCCCACTTATGATTTCTAAAAGACATGCGTTCGCCTCCTTGGCCGCACTGGTGCTGAGCCTGAACTTGGCTTGCACACCCAAAGTGCAAAGCAAGCCTGAGCCTATCCAAGCAGCCGTGGCCTTTGACACCCAACAAACCATGGCTGAATTGATGCTGTGGGTGATCGATCCTGCTGCGGACACGATATGGGACTCGGTCTCTTGGATCAGCAATGAAAAAGGCACCAAGGCCAATGCACCTAAAACCGAAGAGGATTGGAAAGCGTTGAGGATTCAAGCAAGTATTTTGGTCGAATCGGCCAATTTGCTGATGCTAGAAGGACGCGCGAAGGACCAAGGGCTTTGGATGCAACTGGCCCGCAATTTTGGACTTGAAGCCAGGAAGAACTTGAAAGCCATTGAAGAAAAAAATGTGGACAAACTCTTTGAAATCGGTGGTGATTTGGACCACACCTGCGAGTCTTGTCACTTGAAGTACGCCAACTACAAGTGACCTGCACGGCTTCTTGAGCTCTGAGCGTTCAAGGGACAAGCTCTTGCTTTCAGTGCCCACTGGCGCAATCGACCTTTCAAAACCCACTCAAGTTTTAAGCATTCAAGCCGATCTAACAAAGAGGGATAGCAATTAGCAAAATCTCCTCTTGTTCAGATTTGAGTCTTTGA
>JBAXNB010000139.1:0-6501 GCA_037134015.1 Betaproteobacteria bacterium
AAGCTCACCACCAAGGGCCCCAAGGTCATGACAGACCAGTACAACAAGATTCTCTGGCTCAAAGCCCGCCGTTTTTTGACCCGCCAAATACCGTTCAAAGTTCGATCAATGGTAAACACCATGGTGAAGGTTGATACAAAAAGCACCAAAAAGCCAAGAAAGCCCACTTGACTGGCTTTGCTGGAAAACTGGGTCAAGTAACCCAGCACCTGCCGCGCAATGCTCTCAGGAATCAAGCTTTGAACCAACCAGTTTTGTAGCACCGCTTGAAACTGATTGAACAAGGGAAACACCGTAAAAATAGCCAAGGCAACGGTCAAGCAGGGGACCAAGGCCATGGTGGTGGTGAACGTCAAACTGCCCGCGGTTTGTGCAAGTTTTTCGTGCTTGAAGCGCTCCATCAACACACTCAGCATGTGTTGCCAAGGAAAGCCCGTGCGAAGCGATGTGGAAGTGGCGCCGATAAAGTTAGTCATAAAGTATGTGTATTTTGACACCACTTTGCAGCTAGCGAGCTCTTTGACTTTCAAAAAAAACTTGAAAATAAGTCACAATGACGTGCTCATGTGCAGTTTGCTGAGCCAAAATGGGCACGCCATGCTTAAAAAGGACCTCACTTGGGGGCCTTAAGTGCAAATGCAAAGGGCCCTTCATGTGGGCCCATCAGATGGCTGATTTTTCCCTTGAGTCTCACCCTGTTGAGTGGCCCTACCCCAAAAATACATATGTCTGACGATTCCACGACAACACCCACGCCTGCTGTACCTCTCGCACCAAGCCCCCAGGCTTCGCCCAAGGTCTTGTTGACCCAACGCGTGGCTGTGGTGAGCTTGTTGCTGCTGATTGCACTTTGTGTGATGTGGGAACTTTTTTTAGCGCCCATCAAACCCGGGGGCTCGTGGCTCGCCCTCAAAGCACTGCCCTTGGTGTTGCCGTTGACGGGGTTTTTAAAGCGACGTTTGTACACCTTCAGATGGGTGAGCTTGGTGATTTGGTTGTACTTCATCGAGGGCGTTGTTCGAGGCTATGGCGACGCATGGCCCTCTAGCGCCTTGGCTGGGGCAGAATTGTGTTTGTGTTTGGTCTTGTTCATCAGTTGTGCTTTGCATGTGAAGTACAGGTTCCAAGCGGCTCAGGTTCAGAGCACTTAAAATCCAATCGTTTCCTTTTTTTCAAAGCAAGGTTTCTTTTATCCAATGTCATTGATCACAGAGCTTCAAGCCCTCCTGGGCACAGCACATGTTTTGGTTGAAGGCGATTTAAGCGCCTATGAAGAGGATTGGCGAAAGCGATCCAGGGGCCGAGCCTTGTGTGTGGTCACGCCGGCCAGCACCCAAGAAGTCGCCGACGTGGTCAAAATCTGCGCCGCCCACCAAACCTCCATCGTGCCTCAGGGCGGCAACACGGGTTTGGTGGTTGGCTCCATTCCAGTTGAGAGTGGCCAACAAGTGTTGTTGTCACTCAAAAGAATGCGGGCCATCCAGGCCATCGATACCGACAACTTAAGCATCACTGTCCAATCGGGGTGTGTGCTGCAAGAAGTTCAAGAAGCGGCCAGCCAAGCAGGACTGCTGTTTCCTTTGAGCCTAGGCTCGGAGGGCAGTTGCACCATCGGAGGCAATCTGTCCACCAATGCGGGAGGCACACAGGTTCTCAGGTACGGCAACACACGCGATCTGTGCCTTGGCTTGGAAGTGGTGAGCGCTGATGGAGAGATTTACGCGGGGCTCAGTGGACTTAGAAAAGACAACACCGGTTATGACTTGAAAAACCTCTTCATTGGCGCTGAAGGCACACTGGGGATCATCACTGCAGCCACCCTCAAGCTCTACCCCAAGCCGCAATCCACATGGACTGCATTGGTTGCTGTCGATGCGCTTGACAACTGTGTGAGCTTGCTGAGCAGGTGCCACCAAGCCTTGGGGGCTCAATTGACGGGCTTTGAAGTGATGAATCAATTCTCCTTGTCCTTGGTCAGCAAACACCTCCCTCAGTTGGCTTGCCCTTTTCCTGATTCGCCTTGGTGTGTGCTTTTGGAGTTGTCGGACAGCGAATCACAGGCACATGCCAGCGAACAACTTGAAAATTTGCTGTCCTCAGCGATGGAGCACGGCTTGGCCACCAATGCCATCATTGCAGACAGCTTACAAAAGGCCAAGCACTTGTGGCACATCCGTGAAAGCATCACCATGGCCCAAGCCATGGAGGGCTTGAACATCAAAAACGACATCTCCCTGCCAGTCTCTCGCATCACTGACTTTGTGCGCATCACAGACCAAGCCCTGCAAGATTTGGTCCCTGGTGTGCAATTGGTGAACTTTGGACATCTGGGAGACGGCAATTTGCACTACAACGTTCAATCTCCCCCCAACACGCCGGCCCATGTATTTTTAGACGCCTTTGAGGATCAGATCAACACCTTGGTTTATCAAAAGGTCAAGCTCTATGGGGGCTCCATCTCCGCCGAACATGGCATCGGTAGCCTGAAGGTCCAGACCTTGCCAGACTACAAAGACCCGGTTGCTTTGAAGTTGATGCGACAAATTAAAGTGAGCCTAGATCCTTTGAACACCATGAACCCCAATCGGGTCATTTTGCTCGATTGAGTCAGCCCAAGAAAACCATCTCTCTTTTAACTTTTCAAAAAAAACTCTTGTCCAAGTAGCGCCATGAATCCATCTCCCGCCATCACCAGCCAATACGAAGACTTTATGCGCCATGTCTACACCCACGGTGTGCACAAGGAGGACCGCACAGGCACGGGAACACGCAGTGTTTTTGGGCACCAAATGCGTTTTGATTTGAATGCTGGTTTTCCTTTGGTCACCACCAAAAAGGTGCATCTCAGATCCATCATTCAAGAGTTGCTGTGGTTCCTCACGGGCTCGAGCAACAACAACTGGCTCAAAGAGCGGGGCGTCTCCATTTGGGACGAATGGGCCAAAGAGGACGGAGACTTGGGCCCCGTGTATGGTGTTCAATGGCGCAGTTGGCCCACCGCCAATGGAGAGCACATCGACCAAATCGCCCAAGTGATACAAACCCTCAAAAGCAATCCCGACTCAAGACGCATCATTGTCAGCGCTTGGAATGTGGCTGATTTGCCCAAGATGGCACTCATGCCTTGTCATGCGTTTTTTCAGTTCTATGTTGCACCGAGCTCAGCGCCCGATCAAAAGGCCCGGCTGAGCTGCCAGCTCTATCAAAGAAGTGCGGATATTTTTTTAGGCGTCCCTTTTAACATTGCAAGCTACGCCCTTTTGACCCACATGGTCGCTCAGCAGTGTGACTTGGATGTGGGGGACTTCATTTGGACCGGCGGAGACTGTCACATCTACGCCAATCACTTCGAGCAAGTGGAGCTCCAACTCTCTAGAGCGCCTTTTGCATACCCCAAGCTCAGCATCCTACGCAAACCTGCCTCGATGTTTGATTACGCTTATGAAGACTTTGAAGTGCTCAATTACAACTGCCACGCGGCCATCAAAGCACCCGTTGCGGTTTAAATCCATTTAAATTTCACATGTCTGTCATCAAGATCCATTTGATTTTCGCTTGCGCTGAAGGTGGGGTGATTGGACTGGACAACAAGCTGCCTTGGCATTTACCAGAGGATTTGGCGCACTTTAAAAAGCTCACCTCCGGACAAACGGTCCTCATGGGCCGAAAAACATGGGACTCTCTACCCTCTGCCTTCAAACCCTTGCCCAACAGACTCAATTTGGTTTTAACAACACAAGCGCAGTGGACGTCACCAGGCGCTGTTGCAGTACACTCACTTCAAGCTGCCAAAGAGGCACACCAAGCGCATCGGTCAAGCCCAACCTATGTTTCTGCTGAATCTGAATCAGCCATTTGGGTGATCGGTGGGGCGCAGGTGTATGCTCAAACCATTTCTGAGGCCCATTCGATCGAGATGACCCAAATTGATCTGAAGGTCCAAGGGGATGCCTTTGCACCCCTCTTGGGGCAAGAGTGGAGAGAGATGAACCGGCAAGAGCACACCTCTTTGACAGGTGTGCGTTTTAGATTTTTGACAATGGAACGTTTTTAAAGGATTAAAAAATGGAAGAAGGATTTGAAGTGCACGGACCTCACGACCATACATTGGAGCATGCAGCCGAGCAGGGAAGCTCCCAGTCGATGACCAGTCAAATTGCCATGTACACGGCCATCATTGCAACCGTGGGTGCAATTTTTGGCTACATGGGAGGTGCAACACAAGCCAATGCTGGCCTGTACAAAAACAATGCAGCGATCAAAAAAACCGAAGCCTCCAACCAATGGAACTACTACCAGGCCAAGAGCAGCAAGCAAAATTTAAGTGAACTAGCGATGCAGATTGCCCCAGGCAAGAAAGATTTCTACGAAGAAGAAATCAAACGCTACAAAACTGAAAAAGCTGATATCAAAAAAAATGCCGAAGCACTCGAGCATGCGAGCACAGAGTGGGATGAAAAGTCAGATGAAGAGATGCACCAGCATCACCGCTGGGCTCAGGCCACCACAGCCCTTCAAATCTCTATCGCTTTGGCTGCCATTGCCTTGCTCACTCGCAAAACCTGGCTTCAAAAAGCCATGATGGCCATGGGCGGCGTAGGACTTGTGTTGGGTGGTTTGGCCGCCATGCACATCTAAAAAGCGTTCTTGCTGTGAAACTTGCCACCTGGAACGTCAACTCTTTGAATGTGAGGCTCCCTCACGTTTTGGAGTGGCTCGATGGCCAACCCCAAGACGAAGCTGTTGACGTCTTGGTTTTACAAGAAACCAAACTGACCGATGACAAGTTTCCCGCCCAGGCCTTCATCGACAAAGGCTATGAAATTTCTTTTTTCGGGCAAAAGACCTACAACGGTGTGGCCATCATCTCCAAGCACCCTTTGAGTGACATCCATAAAAATATCGTGGGCTTTGAAGATGACATGGCCCGTGTGATCAGCGCCAAGGTCATGGGCGTTCGGGTCATTGGTGCTTACTTTCCAAATGGACAATCTCCTGAGAGCGACAAATTCGCTTACAAAATGAAGTGGCTTGATGCACTGACCCTTTGGGTGCGCGAGTTGTCAAAACAAGCTGAGCCCATTGCGCTGATGGGAGACTTCAACATCACGTGGGATGACTTGGATGTATGGGACCCCGTGGAATTGGCTGGCACCATCCACTGCACAGAACAAGAAAGAGCACACTTTAAAAATTTACTGGACCTGGAGTTGTTCGATGCATTTAGACACTTGCATCCGACTGAAAAAAAATTCTCTTGGTGGGACTACCGAGAGGCTGCTTTTAGGCGAAACAAAGGCCTCAGAATCGATCACATCCTTTTGAGCAAGAGCCTACAACACCAAGTTCAGGCTTGTGAAATTGACAAAGAGCCCCGAAAAAAAGAACGTCCAAGCGATCACGCACCCGTTTGGGTCAAGTTACAAAGATGACTTCAAAGGTCCTGATGGACAGGTAAAGTCTTCAGAGTCTTCAGCTGCTGCCTCAGTCCTCCAGCCCCAGTTCTTGAATTTTTCTTGTGATCGTGTTTCTACCAATGCCCAGTTTTACAGCAGCCTCTATCCTGCGTCCCTTGGTGTTGCTCAGTGCGGTTTGGATCAATTTCGCTTCAAATTTTTTGCTCAAGATGTCCCAAACATCGCTCTGTCCTGAGGACAGCAAGGCGGCTGCCTCCAATTCCAAGGAGTGCTCCCAGGTGACTTTGACCTGGCCGCCTTCAAATCCCGCATACTCGTTGGGCTCATAAAGGCCAACATGGGCCCTGTCCCGATGAAGGTTGGGTGCGCTTGTATTTGAACTGATGGCATCACTGTCCGTGCGCCGATTCACTTGCAATGCAAGCGCATCCAAACCGATTGCATGTCCATCGGTCATGAGCTCACTGGACTTTTGCATCTTTAAATGTGCGCTCAAGGTGAGATCTTCGTTGCTGTGTGTGCTGGCTGCTGGCTCCAAACTTGAGGTATGCAATTGGGCTTGGTGTTGATGGTAAAACGCCAAGACCTCTGGGGGTAAGTCTTTGGGCTCAACAACGAGCGATGGTGTCATGACACTTAACCAGTGACAGATGTTCTCCAACTGCCTAACGTTTCCAGGGAAAGGAAAACCAATCAAAACGCTGAGCGCTGAAGCTGAGATTCTTTTGGGGTCGACGCCGAGTTGAACGGCACTTTGCTTTAAAAAGAAATGTGTCAAGACAGGTATGTCTTCTTTTCTTTCTCT
Organism: Betaproteobacteria bacterium; assembly: GCA_037134015.1. GTDB lineage: Bacteria > Pseudomonadota > Gammaproteobacteria > Burkholderiales > Burkholderiaceae_C > Limnohabitans. Next base: position 6,223 of record JBAXNB010000139.1, read on the forward strand.
GAGAGCAGGCAATCTCAAACGTATGACATTCAAGCGGTGAAACAAATCCTCTCTGAATGCACCCTCTTTGACCCTTTGCTCTAAGTCTTGGTGCGTTGCAGCGATCACGCGAACATTGGCCTTGATGCTGGTGTGGCCGCCGACGCGGTAAAAATTCCCATCGCTCAAAACGCGCAGCAATCTGGTCTGCAAATCGAATGGCATGTCTCCAATTTCATCGAGAAACAAGGTGCCACCTTCGGCTTGCTCAAATCGACCTCTTCTCATGGTTTGGGCACC
>JBAXNB010000140.1:0-6447 GCA_037134015.1 Betaproteobacteria bacterium
GCTTATTGAGTGTATTGAGCTTTGGCGCGCGCGCTCAAACCTCATTGCCGAGCAATCAGGCGCCCATCAAAATATGGGTGGGGGCCTCAGCCGGTGGGACCACCGACACCATGGCAAGAGCCATGGCGCAGGCCTTGGGCCAGCAACTCTCCAGGGTGGTGTTGGTGGAAAATAAAACGGGTGCGGGAGGAAATTTAGCGGCGGATGCGGTGGCCAAGTCGCCGCCTGATGGCTTGACGCTGTTGATGAGTTTTACCTCTCACGCGATCAACGCTTCTCTCTATGCGCAACTGCCCTTTGATCCGGTCAAAGACTTCACGCCCATCACCTTGGTCTCCTCCTCGCCCTCGATGTTGGTCGCACACCCAAGTTTGGGTGTTGGCACTGTCGCCGAATTGATCGACTTGGCCAAAAGAAAGCCCGGTAAGCTCAATTTCGCCATTGGTGGCGTGGGTTCCTCTTTGCACCTGGCAGGAGTCATGTTCAAGCTCAAGTCAGGGGTCAACATTGCCAACATTCCCTATCGGGGGACGGCACCCGCGGTTCAAGATGTGTTGGCCGGCCAAGTCGAGTTGATGTTTGCCAACATCGGCAACGCCCAACAATACATTGCCACCGGAAAATTAAAGGCTTTGGGGGTGACCTCTCCTAAGCGTTTGAGCGCTTTTCCCGATGTGCCCGCTATTGCCGAGACGCTTGTTGGCTTTGAGTCCAGCGCTTGGTTTGGTTTGTTTGGCCCAGGCAAATTGTCAACGGAATTGACCAAGCGCCTAAGTGAGGCATCGATCCATGCCATTCAAACCCCTGAGGTGCGTCGGCGCATTGAGTCCGAGGGTGCTACACCGGTGGGCAACAGCCCTCAAGAGTTCGCTAAATTTTTAGAGGTCGATATCGCACGTTGGCGAGAGGTGGTGAAATTTTCTGGAGCCAAGCCCGAATGACCCAAGCAAGCTCAAGCTCATCTTTCTCTCAAGACTCGACCAAGGCGGGTGGCGCTCACGTGGCACAAACCCTCGCGCAAAAAATCATTGCCAAAGCCGCTGGCGTGTCCTCGGTTCGTGTAGGCGAGGTGCTCAACTGTGCAGTGGACTTGGCCATGTTTCATGACTCCTCTGGACCCCGAAGGCTCGAGCCCATGCTTAGGGAGTTGGATGCCAAAATTTGGGATCCCCAAAAAGTCGTTTTGGTGATGGATCACTATGTGCCTGAAAGGGACGAGGACTCCAAAAAAATATTAAAAATCACCCGCGATGTGGCCCAACAGTGGAAGCTCCCCCATGTCATTGACAGCCAGGGTATTTGCCATGTGGTCTTACCAGAGAGAGGGCATTTAAAGCCAGGTATGTTTTGTGTCGGGGGAGACTCGCATTCGCCCACAGGTGGCGCATTTGGATGTTATATGTTTGGCATTGGGGCGACGGAGATGCTGGGGGTGGTGGTCACAGGGCAGATTTGGATTCAAGTGCCTAGAACCATCGAGATGCATTGGACGGGCCGTTTGGCCAGGGGTCTCATGGCCAAGGACATGATGCTTCATATGATTGCACAAAGGGGGCTCAACGGTGGCGAGTACCAAGCCATCGAGTTCACGGGACCCACCATTCAAGCCTTGAGCATGCGTGAACGCATGACGCTCTCCAACTTAAGTGCCGAGATGGGTGCGCAAGCCGGCCTGGTTGCCGCCGATCAGGTGACCCTTGAGTACTTGCGGGAAGTGGGTGTGCAGGAGAAGCTTCTTGAAGGCTTTGAAGTTTGGTCCAGTGACATGAACTCCATTCAGGAGCGCCATGTGTTCAGTGCCTCTGAGCTCGCGCCCCAAGTCGCTGCCCCCCATAGCCCAGCCAACACCAAGTCCGTGGGTGCTTATAGCGATGTGGCCGTTGACATCGCCTACATCGGCGCTTGTACTGGTGCGAAATTGGATGATTTAAGGGCTGCTGCTGAAGTGCTCAAAGGTCAACGCATTCATGCAGGGACGCGTTTGATGGTGGCACCAGCAAGTGCAAAGGACCAACGCATTGCCCAAGAAGAGGGCGTGATGCAGGTGTTGATCGACGCAGGCGCACAAATCTTACCCAACAGTTGCGGCGCCTGTGCTGGGTACGGCGCTAGCTTTGAGGAAAACATGACGGTGATTTCCAGCACGGCAAGAAACTTCAAAGCCCGCATGGGCCCAGCCAGTGTTCAAGTTTATTTGGGCTCCCCCTACACCGTGGCGGCTTCTGCGATCAGAGGGAAAATCACCGATGTGCGAGAGATGCTGTCATGAGCACGCATCGTCCAACTTCCCCGCCAGACGAGGCCATGTCTTTGGAACAAACACCCTCCTCAAGGGTTTGGTCCTTGGGTGCGCAAATCGATACCGATGCCTTGGCCCCAGGCGCCTACATGAAGTTTGATTTGCCAACCATCGCCAAGCACGCCCTGGAAGGCGTGAGGGCTGACTTTGCTCTCAAGGTGAAGCCGGGTGACGTGATCGCGGCCGGTGAAGGTTTTGGGGTTGGTTCCTCCAGAGAACAAGCGGCTGGGGTGTTGGTTCACTTGGGTCTGAAAGCTGTGATTGCGCCATCCTACAGCGGCTTGTTTTTTAGAAATGCCTTCAATTTGGGTTTGTTGCTCTTGACCTGTCCTCGAGCCCAAGAGCTCAAAGAGGGGCAACAGATCAAGGTCATGGGTTCAAGGGTTTGGTTGGATGAACACCAAGAGTTGCCTTGTGAACCCATACCAGAGTTTTTGATGGAGATGGTTCGATTAAAAGGTTTGGTGAACGTTTTAAAGTTAAGAAAGAAGTGAATCAAGTGTCTGATGCCCGTTTCCCCTCAGAGCCCAGTAGCTCCAGCGTTGACCCTGTGACCCTGGCCGTTTTAAAGGGGCGCTTGGAGCAAATCGCCGACGAAATGGATGCCACGCTCTACCGAAGTGCGTTCAACCCGATCATTGCCGAAGCGCACGATGCCTGTCACGGTTTGTACGATGCCCAAACAGGAGACACCCTGGTTCAAGGCAAATCGGGCTTGCCCATTTTTGTAGGGGTCATGGCCTTTGCGGTCAAAGCCGCGCGTGAAGTGGCCGACACACGCGGGGGCATGAAACCGGGGGACACGTGGCTCTTTAACGATCCCTATGAGGGAGGTACACATGCCAATGACTTTAAATTGGTCAGGCCTTACTTCAAAGATGGCCAGTTGTATTGCTACTTGGCCTCTGCTGCTCATTGGCACGATGTAGGTGGAGCGGTGCCTGGCAACTACAACCCCTCGGCCACCGAGTGTTGGCAAGAAGCGGTACAAATTCCTCCCGTTCGCATCATTCAAGCGCATGAGTTGCAAGAAGATGTGTTGGCCATACTTCGGGCCAACACGCGTTTGCCCGATAGTTTATGGGGAGACTTGAACGCCCAATTGGCCGCTTTGGATTTGGGGGTCAAGCGCCTCGATGGTTTGTTGCAGGAGTACGATGCGTCGCTTGTATTGAAGGTCATGAAGGAGTTGAGGCAAAGAGCGCTCAAACTCATGCAAGCTCACATCCAAGCCATGCCTGATGGGCACTACACCTTTGAAGATTTCTTGGACAACGATGGGGTGGTCGACAAGCCGCTTGGGATCCATTTGAAGATGAGCATACAAGGCGAGCGCATGTGTTTGGACTTCTCTGCGTCCGCCCAACAATGTGCGGGGCCGGTGAACATTTCCAAGGCCACGGCGGTCGCCGCTTGTTACGTGGCATTGAAGCATTTGTTTCCGGATGTGCCGGCCAATGCGGGGGTTTTGGATGCGGTGGATTTTGTGATTCCGCAAGGACTGGTCATCAGCGCTCAAAGGCCTAGGCCTGTGGGGGGCTACACAGAGACCATTTTGCGCATGATCGATGTGATCTTCAGTGCCGCGGCCTTGGCCGATGAGCAACTCGCTTTGGCGCATGCTTATGGCACCATCAACGCCTTGTCTTTGTCAGGTTACAGGAGCGATGAGGCCAGGCGAGGTGAGCGATGGGTGATGTTCAGTTTTTTTGGTGGTGGTCACGGTGGTCACAGCCAAGGCGATGGACTGAGCCACGGCAATGCTCCCATCTCGACGGCCACCATTCCTCCGCTTGAAATTTTAGAAGCGGCCTACCCAGTGAGGTTCACCCAATGGGCCTTGCGCGAGGACTCCGGCGGAATGGGTCAGTTCAGAGGAGGATTGGGTGCGGTTTATGAAATTGAGCTCTTGGAGCAGCATGCACAGGCGTTCTTGTTTGGCGAGCGGGCAAAATTTGCTCCCAAGGGCATTGCGGGTGGGCAAGAGGGTGCCAAAAATTTATTTGAATTTGAAAACAATCACCAATGGTACACGCCTCCCATGGGGTCCAAGATGCTTGGCATCGAGCTCAAAAGGGGGGAGCGCTTAAGGCTTCAAACACCGGGAGGTGGGGGTTTTGGCGATGTTAAAAAGCGTGATCCAAAATGGATTGAAGCCGATGAAGCTGGTGGCTACGTGCATCCTGGTGCGCAAGGTGCGAGATCATGAGCCAAGTTAAAAAACCTTGGATCGTCGGTGTGGACGTGGGCGGAACGTTCACCGATTTGTTCGTGCTCAATGAACACACCCAAGAGGCGCAAATCATCAAAGTCCCATCGACTCGCGGCGAGGAAGCCAAAGGCTTCATGAACGGGGTCGCTAAAATTATGTCCTCGTTGGATGGCTTGTCTGCTGAGCGCCCAAATGCGCCCTCTGAGGTGTCGCGTGTTTCAACCATTGTGCATGGCACAACCGTGGGCACGAATGCGCTTTTAGAGCGCAAAGTTGCCAAAACCGGCATGATCACCACAAGGGGCTTTAGGGATGTGCTGGAGATGAGGCGTCGAGATCGTCCTCAGACTTGGGGCTTGAGGGGAGGCTTCAAGCCCATCATTGAGCGACCCTTTCGAAGAGAGGTCGATGAACGCGTCTTGGCCGATGGCAGCATCCATACCCCGGTGGATTTGGAGCAAGTGGTGGCCCAAGCGAAGGACTTGCTCGAGCAAGGTTGTGAGGCGCTTTGTTTGTTTTTTATCAATGCCTATGCCAATCCACTCAATGAAAGACAAGCACTGGCAGCACTGAGGGACATTTGGCCCAATCCCTACATCAGTGTGGCCAGCGAGGTGCTGCCTGAGATTCGGGAGTTTGAGCGTTGCTCGACTGCAAGTTTGAACGCTTCCTTGCAACCCGTGGTCGGTGGGTATTTGCGCCGCTTGGAGTCGGACTTGCACCAGCACGGATTTGAGGGTGAACTGCTCATCGTTCAAAGCAATGGTGGCGTGATGTCCTCGCAAACGGCCAGTGAGTTGCCCGTGCGAACCGCACTTTCTGGACCTGCGGCAGGGGTGATCGCATGTGCTCAAGTGGCCAAGGCCTCTGGTTTTTTGGATGTCATCACCGGGGACATGGGTGGAACGTCCTTTGATGTGTCTTTGATCTCTAAAGGGCAGGCCAGTCTTTCGGCGCAAACCTCCATTGAATTTGGCTTGGTGGTGCGCTCCCCCATGATCCAGATCGAGACCATTGGCGCGGGCGGTGGCTCGATTGCTTGGGTGGACGGCAGCGGCATGCTTCAAGTCGGACCCCAATCGGCGGGAAGTTTCCCAGGGCCAGCTTGCTATGGTCGTGGCAACACCCAGGCCACGGTCACCGATGCCAATGTCTTGTTGGGCCGAATTGCTGCCAAGAGGCCTTTGGGGGGAGGCTCATTGCAAGCCTTGGATGTGGATTTGGCCAAAGCCGCGATTCAACGCGGCGTGGCTGATCCTCTGGGTCTGGAGGTGCATGAGGCGGCAGAAGCGCTTTTGACCTTGGCCAATGCAAAAATGGCGGGTGCGATTCGCTTGGTCTCGATTGAAAAAGGACACGACCCTAGACACTTCGCCTACATGCCTTTTGGTGGAGGGGGTGCGCTTCATGTGTGCGCCATGATGCGAGAGGTCGGGGTGAGTGTGGGTATCGTGCCGAGGTACCCGGGCGTCACGTCTGCGCTGGGATGTGTCATGGCCGACATGCGGCACGATGCCGTCCAAACCTTGAACCAAGCCTTGAAGGTTCTGGACCTTGAGGGTTTAAAGGCCAAAATTGACCAACTCTCTGCGGCTGCACAAAAGAGGCTTGATGCCTCTGGGGTGTTGTTCACTCAGATCCAAGAGATGGTGCTTTTGGACATGCTTTACCAAGGGCAAACACATACCTTGAGTGTGACTTTGGATCCTGGAGAGATCACCCACGAGAGTGTTCAACGCAGTTTTGAGCAGGCCTATCAAGACGCCTTTGGTCGCGTGCTCCATGGGGTTTCCATTCGAGTGCTCAATTTGCGGTACACCAAAATTGGGGTGCGCCCGAAGTTTGATCTCTCCATCTTGGCGCCCAAGGGCAAGACATCACAAGAGGTGTTGGGCTTGCAGCGCATTTATCATCAAAAGCTCTGGTGGGACGTCCC
>JBAXNB010000141.1:0-6243 GCA_037134015.1 Betaproteobacteria bacterium
GAGAAGACGCTACACAAGCTTTCAACTGATCAACGCAGCTCAACTAATGAGCAGTTCACATCAGCAGATCACAGCAGCAAGTTAAATTAGCACACGACATCAGCACACCACAGCAGCACACTACAGAAGCTCATCAACTCTCTTCAAGATCGGTCACCTCGCCTTGCTCACCTTGTTTCAAATTTTGGCAAAAATACCGCTGAGCTGGATGCAAAGCTTGGGGAAAGTTGCTGGGCTTTTGGTTTGGCTCTTGTCGCCGAGTTACCGCAGGCAGTTCAATCGCAACGCTGACTTGGCTCAACTCAGCACAAGATGCAGGTGGCTGGCGCTCATGAACACGGGGGCCATGGTGGCCGAGTTGCCTTGGGTCTGGAGCAGACCTCTTGACCAAGACATTTTGAAGCACGTCGATTGGGTGGGCGAGGAGCACCTTCACAAGGCTTTTGAGGCGGGCAAAGGGGTGATTGTTTTGTCGCCCCATTTGGGATGCTGGGAGATCGGCGCGCAAATTTTGGCGGCTCGCTTTGGACCTCTGAGGGGCCCCATGGTGGCTTTGTACCGACCGCCCAGAAAGAAGTGGCTCGCCCCCCTTGTTGAGCACGCCAGAGCGCGTGAACATTTGCACACCTTGCCAACGACGGCCACAGGTGTTCGAGAGATTTTGCGCACCCTCAAACGCGGAGGCATGACAGCCCTCTTGCCCGATCAAGTCCCCCCTTTGGGTCAAGGCGTTTGGGTGAATTTCTTGGGCCAACCCGCCTACACCATGACCCTCGCCATGAAACTGGCCCATCAAACCCAAGCCACTGTTTTGATGGGGTGGTGTGAGAGACTGCCGGGTGCACGCTTTAGAGGACACTTCTACCCCTTGTCAGCCACTTCACACACAAAGCTTACGGAAGATGCCTTGGATCACTCGAGTCAGGCTGAGTTTGACATCACCCAAGCCACGCAAGCGATGAACCAGGCGATTGAACACATGATTTTGGCCAACGCCTCTCAGTATTTATGGGGCTATGCCCGATTCAAACAACCCCGTGAAGTGGGTGTGAGCAGCACGCCGACCCCCGCACCCAAGGAAAAGCAATGACGCGTTGCTTGTTGATCTTGGTGATGAGCGTGTTGTCCCGCCTGCCCTTGGGGTTGCTCAGGGGTCTAGGGGCACTGGTTGGGGCCGTCTTGTACAAAACGGTCACCAAAAGGGCGCACATTGCGCGTGTGAATTTGAAGTTGTGCTTTCCAAAGTGGAGTGAAGCGCAAATCGAAGAGGCTGTTCGAGCCGTCTTCAAGAACTTTGCCAAAGCCTGGTTGGACCGCGCTTGGCTTTGGCAGGGTCGAGCATCAACCATCCATTCGCGGATCACATGGACAGGGGAGCCGAGATGGATCGCGGTCCTGTTGAACACCTGCGAGCTCCAAGAAAAGTCGGGGCCACTCATGGTCTTTGCGCCTCACTTTGTCGGCTTGGACGTGGGCTGGACGGCATTGAGCATGCAAAGACAAGGCCCTCTTTCCACCATCTACACGCCCCAGTCCTCCAAAGCCGCGGACCAATGGATGCGGCAAAGCCGTGCCCGTTTTGGAGAGGTGAGTTTGTTCACCCGGGAAGACGGCGTCAAAAGAATTGTGTCCGGCCTCAAAAAGGGGGAACTGTTGTACCTTCTGCCGGACATGAATTTTGGGCCAGAGGAGTCCATCTTCGTGCCTTTTTTTGGAGTCCTTGCAGCCACCGTCCCGTCTTTGTCCAGGTTCGCCAAATTGAGTGGCGCCAAGGTCATGCCCATGACCACGAAGATGACCGATGAGGGGTATGAAATCGAAGTGCATGCACCGCTTGAGGATTTTCCAAGCGAGGACTTTGCCGTGGACACGGCGCACATGAACCGATGGCTAGAAAAAGAAATTCAAAAGATGCCGGATCAATATTTTTGGTTGCACAAACGCTTTAAAACCAGACCTCCTGGAGAAGCGTCTTTGTACCAATGATCATCAACTGCTTGGACAATCAAAGGGCTTCGTGTGTCCACTGCCACATTTTGAGAGCCACAGCATCGATACCTTGTTTCTTCAGTGCTGAAAAGAGTTGCACCTCACCCCCGCCCGCTTGAAGTCTGGCGATCGACAAGGCCTTGTTGGCCTCGGTTTTGTTGAGCTTGTCGGATTTGGTCAACAGCACCAAAAATTTGAGACCCGCCTCGACTCTGGGGCGAATGACTTCGAGCAAAATATCGTCAAGTTCAGTGAGCCCGTGTCTGGGGTCGCACAAGAGCACCACGCCGACCAAGTTTTCACGGGACATCAAATAATTGGCCATGACTTGTTGCCAACGGATTTTGTCTTGTTTGGGAACCGCCGCGTAACCGTAACCTGGCAAATCCGCCAACACAGCGTCGGTCAAGGCTTGACGGCCCAAGGCAAAGAGGTTGATGTGCTGCGTGCGTCCTGGGGTTTTTGAGGCAAAAGCCAGTCTCTTTTGCTGAGTCAAGGTGTTGATACAGGTGGACTTGCCCGCATTGGATCGACCCACAAAGGCGATTTCTGGCAAAGCATAGGAGGGCAGGTGGTGCAGTTGCGCGGCGGTTGTTAGAAACCTGGCCGTGTGCAACCACCCAAGAGCGGATTTGACTTGAGCGTCGTGATCAAGCACGGGTGCTTTTTCTGCGTCAGTGGCTGTGATCAAAGAGTCTGGAGTTTGAACGCTTGGGTCTTGAGTGGCTTGAATCATGAAAAAAATGGGCTTTTACGGGCCAACTAGGGTCTGCCCTGATCAGACATTGTAGAATCTATTGCATCTGAGCTAACTTAAAATTCTGAACGTCATGAAGTTATTTTCTACATTGATTGCAACCGTTTCCTTGTCTTTGTGCTTTGGGGTGTCCATGGCCAACGAGCCAGCTCCCACGCCAAAGAAAGCAGATTTGGCCAAAGGAGAGGCCTCCTTCACGGCCGTTTGTGCCGCTTGCCACGGAGCTGATGGCAACTCTGGCTCTCCTGAATACCCTAAACTGGCTCAACAGCACCCTGAATATTTGGTCAAGCAGTTGACCGAGTACAAATCGGGTAAGCGAGCCAACGCGATCATGATGGGCATGAGCCAAGCCTTGTCTGAAGAGGACATGAAAAACATTGCGGCATGGTTGTCTCATAACAACGCCAAGCTTGGATTTGCCAAAGACAAAGACTTGGCCGCTCTTGGCGAGAAAATTTACCGTGGCGGTGTATCCGATCGTCAAATTCCTGCTTGTGCAGGTTGTCACAGTCCCAATGGTGCTGGTAACCCTGCACAATACCCCCGCTTGGGCGCTCAGCATGCAGACTATGTATCGACCCAATTGACGGCTTACCGGGACGGCAAGCGCAACAACAATTTACAGATGAGTCAAGTTGCAGCCAAACTCAACGACCGCGAAATCAAGGCATTGGCTGAGTATGTTGCTGGTTTGAGGTGATCGGTCATTCTGTTTTAATTCGCTTCCCCTTTTAAGCTGTCCAAGAGGGGGTTGTGGAATGGGGAGCCTTGGTTTTTCCAATCGTCCTCCTCATTCGTTCTCTTGCACCCAATCTTCGATGAGCAACTTGTTTCCAGGTATTAGAGAAAATGCTTTGTCGTGGGTCACGAGCACGCTATGGGTTGCAACTGCATGCGCCGCAATCATCATGTCCAATGCACTCAGCGCAACACCTTGTTGCGAACAACTGGCACGCAATTCAGCATAAACCGTTGCCGTGTCCTCATCCCAAGGCATGACCCTCACACCCAGTAAAAATTCCTTGACCAAGGCTACAAGCCTCTCAGGACTTCCTTTGCGAACAACACCATAGAGCAATTCTCCCTTGGTCACAGAAGAAACAACGACGCTCCCAACCGGATGTTTCACCAATGTCTGAAGAGCCTTTGGAGGATGGCCTTTAAGGACAAAGCTCGCCATGTTGGTATCCAACATGTAACGGCTCAAAACAAGTCTCTTTCTAAATTCAGTGACTGCTCCCGGTCTGACATAAAGTCGTCAGGGACCCCACCCTTGTCCACCATGTCAACGAATGCAGTCCACGACTCCGGTTTGGGCGTCAAAATCACCTCATGGGTGAGTGGATTGCGACGAATAAAAACCTCGCGCCCCTCAAAACGAAATTCTTTCGGTAGTCGCACCGCTTGGCTTCGACCGGATGCGAACAATTTGGCTGTATTTGACATATCACCTCATTTGGTAGCTATTTATAGTATATACCAACTTTTTTGTGTTTGATCCATACCAGTTGTAAAACTTGATCAAAAATCCAGGGCCCAAAGAGCCATTTCTATCATGGTGCTTGCAGCAGCTGACAAGAGTTGAAAAATAATTGCTTGGGGTTCTAAGCTCGATAGCTTGGAGGCTTATCCCACTTGAACTGAGCCCCAAACATGCAACTGCTTCAAAAAGGCGTGAGTCGTCGATGACCTGCGCTCAGTCGGTGCTCCAAGATGGCAGTTTGGCTTCGAGTTCTTAGGTCGAAGAAAAAAGGGACATACAGAAAAATAGATAAGATACATACATTCTGCAATGCATCTTTAGATTCTTTGAACTGGAGCACTTCGATGACGATTCTCATTCGGAAACATGTCTACAACGCCCCCTTGGGCAGTGAAATCACGTCCAAGCCCCTCTACGACAACCGCCGTGCCTTGATCAAAGGTTTGGCCATGGGCCTTGGACTGGGCACACTTGGTGGCGCTCAATGGGGAATGAACAGTGCCTTGGCTCAAGGTGGCCCCTCCTCGATGCCAGCTCGGCCTGGCAAATTGGCTCCTCTTTCCAGTGTTCCCTCCAAGGTCAGTGGCGCTCTCGTGATGGAAAAAATCACCCCTTACCCAGATGCGGCGAGCTACAACAATTTTTATGAGTTTGGCACCGACAAGTCCGACCCTGCTAGAAACGCCCACACCTTGCAAACCAAAGGCTGGAGTGTTGAGATCGAGGGCTTGGTCAAAAAGCCCGGGAAACTCAATTTGGAAGACCTCCTCAAAATGAGTGCGCAAGAAGAGCGCATTTACCGACTGCGCTGCGTGGAGGGTTGGTCCATGGTGATCCCTTGGATTGGGTACTCTTTGTCTGAACTGATCAAACACGTGGAGCCCTTGGGTAGCGCAAAGTATGTGCACTTCATCTCTCAAGCGGACCCCAAAACCATGCCCTTTGTGGGCTCAAGCGTTTTGGATTGGCCCTACGAAGAGGGTTTGCGCATGGACGAGGCCATGAACCCTTTGACGCTTTTGAGCTTTGGCATGTATGGAGAAATCTTGCCCAATCAAAGCGGCGCACCTGTGAGGTTGGTGGTGCCTTGGAAGTATGGCTTTAAAAGTGCCAAATCGATTGTCAAGATCAAGTTCTCTGACAAACAACCTGCCACCGCTTGGAACAAGGCTGCTGCCAACGAGTATGGTTTTTACTCCAATGTGAACCCCAATGTGGACCACCCCAGATGGAGCCAGGCCACTGAGAGGCGCCTGGGTGAAGATGGCGTCTTTGCCAAGCGCAGAAAAACCCTGATGTTCAATGGCTATGAAACGCAAGTGGCCTCGATGTACGCGGGCATGGACTTGAAGAAAAACTTTTAAACGTGGTCACGCGTTCATGGAGAGCGCTGGTACAAGCGCAGTTGTTGAGCGCTTGGGCCAAGCCCGTGTTGATCTTGCTGTGTGCTTGGCCAGGCACGCTGCTGCTCCTGAGCGCCTTCGGTAGCGTTTTGGGCCCGGACTTGGGGCCCAACCCAGCGGAGGCCTTGATCCGGCAAAGTGGAGATTTGAGCATTCGCGCCCTGTGCTTTGTCTTGGCCGTGACGCCTTTGAGGCTCTTGAGCGCCATGCCTGCCATTGGGCGATTCAGACGCATTTTGGGCTTGAATGTGTTTGCTTATGCGCTCTTGCACCTTCTTTGCTATGCATGGCTGGACATGGGCTTTGAATGGGAGGATATTTACCTTGACATCTTAAAGCGCCCGTTCATCTATGTGGGCTTTACAGCCTTTGTTTTGTTGAGCGCCTTGGCGCTCACATCAAACAACCCAACGGTTCTATGGATGGGTGCCAAACGCTGGCGTTTCTTGCATCGCTTGGTGTATGTGATCGCCCCTTTGGCGGTTTTGCATTTTTATTGGATGCGAGCGGGTAAGCAACGCTTTGGGGACGTGATCTTGTACGGGTCGATCTTGGCGCTCTTGTTGCTGTTTCGTTGGATTTGGAAGATCAAAGCCAAAAAAGTTCAA
>JBAXNB010000142.1:0-6140 GCA_037134015.1 Betaproteobacteria bacterium
GATTTCCCGTGGTGGCCAGAGGTGCCGGAACCGGCTTATCTGGCGGCGCCATGCCCTTTCATGATGGCGTTGTTCTGTCTTTGGCCAAATTCAACAAAATCATCCACATCGACCCCTTTGCAAAAACAGCGGATGTGCAATGTGGCGTGAGGAATTTGGCCATCAGTGAGGCCGCTGCGGCCTATGGCCTTTATTACGCACCTGACCCGTCGAGTCAAATCGCCTGCACCATTGGCGGCAATGTCGCAGAAAATTCTGGAGGGGTGCATTGCCTTAAATATGGCCTCACGCTTCACAATGTCTTGAAAGTGAGGGGGTTCACCATGTCGGGTCAAGCCGTCACCTTTGGAAGCGACGCCTTGGACACACCTGGTCTTGATTTGCTGCCCTTGATCATCGGCTCTGAAGGCATGCTGGCGGTCACGCTGGAAGTGACGGTGCGCTTGATCCCCAAGCCCGTCATTGCCAAGTGCATCATGGCCAGCTTTTCTCAAGTGCGTGCAGCGGGAGATGCTGTGGCCCAACTGATTGGCTCGGGCATCATCCCTGCAGGTCTTGAAATGATGGATCAACCCATGACCGCCGCGGTTGAAGATTTTGTTCACGCTGGGTACGACTTGAGCGCAGCGGCGATTTTGCTCTGCGAAAGCGATGGAACGCCTGAAGAGGTGCAAGAAGAAATTGAACGCATGAGCGAGGTTCTCCTGAAATGCGGCGCCACCAACATTGCTGTGAGTCAAAGCGAAGCCGAGAGGCTGCGCTTTTGGAGTGGACGAAAAAATGCTTTTCCTGCTTCCGGACGGATCTCACCGGACTACATGTGCATGGACTCCACCATCCCTAAAAAGAGATTGGGAGACATCTTAGACGCCATCAAAACCATGGAAGACAAGTACGCCCTGAGGTGCGTCAATGTCTTTCACGCTGGTGACGGCAACCTGCATCCCCTGATCTTGTTTGATGCCAACCAAGCCGGTGAGCTCGAGCGGGCGGAGGCCTTTGGTGCTGATATTTTAGAGACCAGCGTTGCCATGGGTGGCACCATCACTGGCGAGCACGGTGTCGGTGTTGAGAAGCTCTCCAGCATGTGTGTTCAGTTCACAGCGAGTGAACTCCAACAAATGCTGGACATCAAAAGCGCCTTTGATCCCCAAACACTCCTGAACCCCGCGAAAGTCATTCCCACCCTTCAGCGTTGTGCTGAGGGCGGCAAGATGGTGGTCAGGCAAGGCAAACTGCCTTTTGCACACCTAGAACGCTTTTAGTTTTACGCTGCAACGCCTCGGCCCCCAAAAATCGCTGTCCCAATGCGCACAAGGGTTGAGCCCGCCGTGATGGCCGCTTGCAAATCTTGCGTCATCCCCATAGACAAGGTGTCAATTTGCGCCTCTCCCAAGGCCTCTTGAAGAGACACAAACACCGCTTGTCCCCTTTGATGCAAGGCCAACTGCACGTCGTACTCGGGATGGAAGTCGGGCATGGTCATCACCCCCCTGAGCTTCAAGCGATTCAAGCCCATGATCGCTTTGGCCAACGGCAAAGCCTCTTCAAGTTGCACACCTGCTTTGGTCGGTCCCCCATCCACGTTGACTTGAATCAAGACGTTCAGAGCGGGCAAGTGCGCTGGGCGTTGATCGTTCAAGCGTTGCGCGTGTTTAAGATTTTCTAAGGTGTGAACCCAGTCAAAACACTGAGCCACCCACTTGGTTTTGTTGCTTTGCAAGGGACCGATGCAATGCCATTGGCTGTCTTTCATTTGGGGAAAGCTTTTGGCGCTTTCAATTTTCTCAACCGCCTCTTGAATGTAATTTTCCCCAAAACACAGTTGCCCTTGTTCCTTCAAAGCCAAGATGTCTGTCAAGGGAAATGTTTTAGAAACAGCCAGCAGTTGAATGTCCTTGGGTGCACGCGAAACCTTTTGAGCGACTTTGGCCATTTGATCCTTCACGTCAAGCCAACGTTGGATCAAAGATGAGGCGTCGAGCTTTGCGTCTTTTCTTGCAAATGCATTGGGTTCTGAACCCAGGGGGGACATGGACGATGAATTTTTCATGGTCCCCCAATATAACGCCAACGGCCCTTTTGACCAAATCCATGGTTCTAGCTTTGAGAGCTTGCGCCCAGAGTGTTTGTTTTTAAGGCAAAATCTCAAGCATGGATTTACTATCCTTTTTCTTCTTTTTTTAGACTGAGCCCATATGTCAAGCATTCAAGCCAAAACTTACCTTTCCACCCCCTCGCAAAAACTGGCCTTCATTGGTTTGGGCGTCATGGGCTACCCCATGGCCGCTCACTTGTTGGCAAGCGGTCACCACGTGACGGTGTACAACCGAACAGCCACCAAAGCCACCCAGTGGATGAACGAGTTTGGCGCCAATCCAAACGCCCACCTTGCGGCAACCCCCGCTCAAGCTGCACATGGCGCAGACATC
Source organism: Betaproteobacteria bacterium (assembly GCA_037134015.1). Lineage (GTDB taxonomy): Bacteria > Pseudomonadota > Gammaproteobacteria > Burkholderiales > Burkholderiaceae_C > Limnohabitans. The sequence continues at coordinate 2,433 of JBAXNB010000142.1, forward strand.
GTTTTTTCATGTGTCGGCAACGACGAGGATCTGAAAGCTGTGATCTTGGGTGAAGAGGGGGCCTTGGCCGGCATGCATCCAGGTTCTGTGTTGGTGGATCACACCACCGCCTCCGCTCAAATCGCCCGTGAGCTTTTTTTGGTGTGCCAAGGTCACCAAATTGCATTCATCGACGCCCCAGTCTCTGGCGGACAAGCTGGAGCGCAGAATGGACAGCTCACCGTCATGTGTGGTGGTAACGAGCCCGATTTCCTTCGCATCCAACCCGTGGCTCAGGCCTACTCTAAGGCCGTCACCTTGATGGGTGCGAGCGGTTCTGGACAACTGACCAAAATGGTCAACCAGATCTGTATCGCGGGCTTGGTCCAGGCCTTGAGCGAAGCCATCGCCTTTGGCATGAAGGCGGGCCTTGAGATGAACACGGTCTTGGAGGTCATTGGCAAAGGTGCTGCACAAAGCTGGCAATTGGACAACCGCGGCAAAACCATGGTGCAAGACCAATTCGATTTTGGTTTTGCCGTGGACTGGATGAGAAAAGATTTAGGCATTGTTTTAGCTGAAGCCCATCGCAATGGCGCACGCTTGCCCGTCACCGCACTGGTTGACCAGTTCTATGCCGATGTGCAACACATGGGGGGCCAACGCTTTGACACGTCAAGCCTCATCAAGCGTCTTCAATGACGCCCTTGTAAAACCCAAGCCCCAAGAAGTCTCAGGGGCTAGTCAATTATTTTGAATTCGGTGCGGGTGTCTTGCCGGGAGAAGGCAGCAAGCTTTTGAGCTCGTTTTCAGTAATGATCTCAAAAACTTTCACCACCTTTTGGACCCCCGACACATTTCTCGCCACGTCAACTGCACGGTCGGCCTCTCTTTGCGTCACGCGACCCATCAAATAGATGACCCCTCGCTCCGCATGCACTTTGAATGCAGTGGCAAAAATATCTTTGCTGTCGACCAAACTGGCTTTGACTTTGCTTTGAATCAAAACATCTTGAGAGCGCTCTGAGAAGTTTGAAAAATTGGCCACCTGGACTTCGTTCAAAACCGTTCTGACATTGTCCACTTGAGAGACTATTTCAGATACAAACTTGGCGTCGCGCTCATTGGTGGCTTCTCCGGTGATCAAGACTTGTCGGTTGTAGCTTGCCAAGTTGATGTGAACTTTGCCGCTCAGTGCTTCTCGGATCTTTGAAGCACCTTTGATCTCAATGCCCTCATCTTCAAGTTGCGCGCCAGATGTTCTGCGATCGGTGACCACCATGGTGCCACCGACAAAGCCACCCACGACCATAGGGGCACAGGCTTGTAAAACCAAGGTGGCACTTAAAACGAGGAGGGGGCGGAAAAATTGAACTTTGATTTGTTTGCTCATACTTGATTACCTTCTTGGTCTCCCAAAAGTTGTGTATCGACACCATCACATAAACAATGCAGGACCAACAAATGGACCTCTTGAATTCTTGCCGTTCTGTCATGAGGCACACAAATGTGCACATCTGTCTCTCTGAGTGCGGCGCCCATTTTGCCCCCCCCTTTACCGCTCAAGGCCACCACGGTCATCTCTCTTTGGTGAGCGGACTCAATGGATTTCAATATATTTTTGGAGTTGCCACTGGTAGAAATCGCCAACAACACATCGCCACTTTGACCCAAGGCTCTGACTTGCTTGGAGAAGATTTGATCAAAATCATAATCGTTACCAATGGCCGTCAAAATAGAGCTGTCGGTGGTGAGTGCGATGGCGCCCAACTCTGGCCTCTCACGCTCAAAGCGTCCCACAAATTCTGCAGAAAAGTGTTGTGCATCGGCTGCCGAGCCCCCATTGCCACAGACCAAAACCTTGCCCCCGCTGGTCACACAGGCAAGAATGGCCTGAATGGCACTGGCAATCGGTTTGGACAAGACCTGCGCGGCTTGGTACTTCAAGTCCGCACTGTCTATGAATTGTTGCTCTATGCGTTGCTCTAACATCGGTGCTTGGTTGTTTCAGTCGAAGGTTGTGGTGACAAGATCAATTAAAAACGATGCGTTCTGGGTTGTGGCTCGTGACCTTGGTTTTACCCATTTAACAGAAGGCACCAAGCTGCCACTTAAAAACTCACTTACGAGGTACCATTGGGTATCATACCCGAGCACACTCTCTTCACAAGCCCCTCATTTCCCTTTATTCTACCCATGAGTGCACCCTACGCCAAAGCCCTTGAAATGGCCAAAGACTTGGTTGGCCATCAAGAGCTGAGCCCAAGTTCTTTGTACATCGTTGCTTCTCCCATTGGTAATTTGGCGGATGTGAGTCTCAGAGCCTTGTTTGTTTTGCAAATGATGGACTTCATTGCGTGTGAAGACACCCGGCACACCCAACAACTTTGCCGCTCCTATGGGCTTGACAAGCCTGCCTCCCATTGGATCCCCGTTCACCAACACAACGAGCTGCAAGGGGCCGACATCGTCATCCAAGCACTCTCCTCAGGCGCCAAAGTCGCATATTTGAGCGATGCTGGCACGCCTGGCATCAGCGACCCCGGTGCTCGCTTGGTGAGCGCTGTTCAAAGTCAGGGCTTTAGGGTCGTGCCTTTGCCAGGCCCCTCCAGCGTCACCACCCTTTTGAGTGCCAGTGGTGCTCATAGCGGAGACGACCAAAGTTTTATTTTTCTGGGGTTTTTATCGTCCAAAGCGCAAATGCGCTCGCAACAAATTCAAGACATGAGCGATGAGCACCGTTGTCAAATCATTTTAGAAGCGCCCCACCGAATCCTTGACCTGGCCAAGGCCTTGTCTGTTCTTGGCGAGCGGATGGTCACCCTGGGTCGAGAATTGACCAAACAATTTGAAAGCATTCAAAGCCTCAAAGCTCAAAACCTATGGGCTTGGCTCACGGAGGATTCGAACCGTCAAAAGGGTGAGTTTTGTATCTTGATCCACCCCAAGTTGATGGACAAAGACCCCCATGGCATGGATGTCAGAGTTCTGAAACTTTTGTTGGTGCATTTGCCCCTTAAAACAGCGGTGGCCCTGTCCGCCGACATCACCGGTCAATCCAAAAAGGGCTTGTATGCCGAGGCCCTTAAATTGAAGAGCTCACATGCGCCTCATGATGAAGCAGATGAAGCAGATGAAGCAAATGAGGTCTGAGCTAGACCACCTGCCCTACAAGGGCGCTGCGTCATTTGGTTTGAACGATGGATTTCACAATCACATTGGAGGTTGGGAAATTGGCCAAGCCGTAAAGTGTGGACGTGGATATTTGTGCCATGATGTCGATCACATTGAGCCCTTCAAGGATTTGCCCAAACACCGCATATCCAGGTGAAGACTCGCTTTGGTAATCCAATTTGGCGTTGTCCACCAAGTTGAAATAAAACTGCGTGCTTGCAGAATTTGGAGCGGAAGTTCTCGCCATGGCTATGCTGCCCCGCGTGTTTTTCAATCCATTGTTGGACTCCAAAACAATGGGATTGCCTGCCCCTGTTTGCTCACCGACCGTTGTCGTCAACCAGCCACCTTGAACAACAAACTGGGGAATGATTCTGTGCATCAAGGTGTTGCTGTAGAACTTGGCATTGACATAGTTCAAATAATTGTTGACCGTGATGGGTGCTACAGCTGGGTAGAGTTCAACGGTCAGATCACCAAAATTGGTGCTGATCTTGACCTGCGGATTGGGCACTTCAAAGTTCTTGATCAGCATTTGCACGCCGTCGATTGATT
>JBAXNB010000143.1:0-6130 GCA_037134015.1 Betaproteobacteria bacterium
CAGCGAACTGTCAATTGAATCCAAAAAAGCACTTGACTGGCAAAAAATTGCTTGCGCTTTGTCGCTTCGCTCTCCCTTGAGCATCATCACGGGCGGCCCAGGCACGGGTAAAACATTCACTGTCGCTCGCTTGATTGCCTTGGCTTGCATGGTTCACAAAGGTGAGAGTGACTTGAGAATATCTCTGGCAGCACCCACGGGCAAAGCTGCATCTAGACTTTACCGTTCCATTGAAAGCTCTCTTTGGGCATTGAGCCAGGATTTGGAGGGGCACCTCGACTGCAAAGCTTTGTTAGCGCGCATGGGTTCGGCTAAAACACTGCACACCCTCTTGGGTTACCGCATGCATGAAAAGAGTTTCCGTTTCAATGAGCACCAGCCCTTGGCTTTGGACTTGTTGGTCCTTGATGAGGCCTCCATGATCGATGCGGAGTTGATGTGCTCTCTTTTAAAGGCCTTGCCGCCCAAGGCGCAACTGATCTTGTTGGGCGACAAGGATCAGTTGTCTTCTGTGGAGGTGGGCTCGATTCTCTCTGAGCTGAGCGGTGAACGAAAGCCCTCTCATTTCATCAACCTCAGCGAACTGTACGACCCTGCAACGGTAGAGTTTTTATGCAAGGTCACTGCACTACCTTTTGAGGAGCATGTGTCAACGCATGTGCGGCGAGGCAGAGCTTTTACAAACTTGGTGATGCTTTCAAAAAGTCGTCGCTTTGAGGGTCATATTGCTGAACTTGCGCAATGCGTCAATGCTGGTGATGTAGGCGGTGTCGCCAGAGTGCTGACAAAATCTCATGGCGGGGATATCAGTAGTTTGACCAGTGCAAAAATGGACCCCTTGATGGAGGTATGCCTTGGTGTTCAAGCGCCCGTGTTAAGGCCTGGTCAAAGCGGGGACTTGTTTGAGGGAAACAAGAAGCCTAATTTTTTAGCCTATTTGAGTGTGCTGCAACGCCAAGGCGCCTTGCGTCAAGAGTCCCGTGCCCCAATTCTTGCTCCAGTTGAATCGTGGATGGAGGAGGCCTTGATTGAATTCGAGCGCTTTAGGGTGCTGTGTGCCATCAATGAAGGCCCCTTGGGTTCGGTCGCTATCAACCAAGCCATTGAAGCTCAATTGCAAAAGCAGGGTTGGATTCGCCCAAAAGGGGAATGGTACAGTGGCCGCGCCATCATGTTGACCAGAAATCAGCATGATTTGGGTCTGTCCAACGGGGATGTTGGCTTGGTCGTGGCTGATCCCTCTAGCAACGCTTACCGTGCTTATTTTCTTGCTGGGTCTGGCTTTCAAGGTGTGTCCATCAATCGATTGTTATCGGTTCAAACAGCCTATGCAATGAGCATACACAAGTCTCAGGGGTCTGAATACGAGCATGCGTTGGTGGTCTTGCAAGACCATGCAGAGAAGTCACTCACCCGAGAGTTGCTTTACACAGGCGTCACGCGAGCCAAACGGTTTTTAAGCGTCTTTCAAGCTCGATCTGGGCTGATCGAGCAATCGGTCTCGATGAGAGCCAAGCGCACAAGTGGTTTGTCGGGTCGACTTCAAGCATTGTCTGCTCTAGACAATTAAAGCTTGTGCAAGCTTGCAGTGGATTTGTTAAACTCAATGTATGCAAGAAAATCTCCTCTCCAGCCCGTCTTTTGGTCTTGTGATCGTTGGCGATGAAATCATGTCAGGCAAGCGGGCCGACAAACACATGAGCAAAGTCATTGAATTGCTGGCCAGCCGTGGCCTTCAATTGGATTACGCGCACTACGTTGGCGACGATCCTAAAAAAATCACGCAAACACTTCAACGTGCATTTGAAAGCGGAGACATCGTTTTTTCATGCGGTGGCATAGGGGCCACGCCGGATGACCATACACGCCAATGTGCTGCCAAGGCTTTGGATTTGGAGTTGGTGCTTCATCCTGAGGCGGAGAGCTTGATTCGCCAAAGGATCATGGACCAAGCCAAGGAGGCGGGACAGGTTTATGAGCCGGATCATCCCAACCACGTGCATCGACTGAACATGGGCATGTTCCCTCTTGGCGCTGCAATCATCCCCAACCCCTACAACAAAATTCCTGGTTTCCAATGTAAAAGCGCCAACCCACAACTGCTCAAGTCGCACCCTTGGGCATCGGTGTATTTCTTGCCCGGCTTTCCCGTCATGGCCTGGCCGATGATCGAGTGGGTCTTGGAAGCGTACTGCAAGCCATGGTTCAGAAAAGCGGCATGGAGTGAAAAATCGGTGATCGTGTATGGAGCGATGGAGGCCGCCTTGACGCCCATCATGATCAAATTAGAGGCCCAGTTCCAAGGCCTGAAGGTCTTTAGTCTGCCGAGTGTCGATCACCCTGAGCATGGTCGTCACATTGAGCTAGGTGTCAAGGGTCACCCAGATGTGGCCACCCCGGCTTATGAAGAGTTGCTCAAAGATTTGCATGATTTCGGTGCATCAATGGGCCCTCAATTGGTGCGTTGATCCGTTTCAATGTCCACCGTCTTTATAAATGCACTATAATGGTGCAAACTAAAGGTGCCCACCTTCCTCTTTGGGTGCTTTAGGGAAGTGGTTTCTTTTTCTGTTTGCCAATAAGGCAATTACAATGGGCGTGTTTTGAATGCGTGACTGTTGTGATCCCTTTGAGGTGGCACATTTTCTGCTCATTGAATCAAGACTTAATCCACAACTTAACCGTAATTTCAGGAGAAACTGATGGCAAAGACCGTCGCAGATGTAATGAAGCAAGTCAAAGACGACGAAATCAAATTCGTTGATTTTCGCTTCACCGATACCCGTGGTAAAGAGCAGCACGTGAGCGTGCCGATTTCTGCTTTCGATGAAGGTAAATTTACCGATGGCCACGCTTTTGATGGCTCATCCATAGCAGGTTGGAAGGGTATTGAGGCCTCTGATATGTTGCTCATGCCTGACGCCAACACGGCCTTTGTTGATCCTTTCTTTCAAGAGCCCACTTTGGTGTTGTCTTGTGATGTTTTAGAGCCCGGTGATGGCAAGTCATATGACCGCGATCCACGCTCAATTGCTAAAAGAGCCGAAGCCTACTTGAAGGCCAGTGGAATTGGTGACACGGCCTATTTTGGTCCAGAGCCAGAATTCTTTATTTTTGATGACGTGCGTTGGGGCAATGACATGTCGGGCTCCTTCTTTCACATCGATGAATACGAAGCGCCATGGAATTCAGGCAAACAAATCGAAGGTGGCAACAAGGGTCACCGTCCGACCGTCAAGGGCGGTTATTTCCCCGTGCCTCCAGTTGACAGCACTCAGGACATGCGTGCTGAAATGGTCTCGATCCTTGAAGAGATTGGCATTCCAGTTGAGGTCTTCCACCATGAGGTGGCGGGTGCAGGTCAAAACGAAATTGGAACCAAATTCTCCACCTTGGTTGAAAGAGCCGATTGGACACAAAAATTGAAGTACGTCGTTTGGAACGTTGCGCACGCCTATGGTAAGACCGCTACCTTCATGCCAAAACCCATCGTTGGTGACAACGGTTCAGGCATGCACGTTCACCAATCTCTTTGGAAAGATGGTAAGAATTTATTTGCTGGCTCTGGCTATGCAGGTTTGAGCGACACAGCCCTCTACTACATCGGTGGTGTGATCAAGCACGCAAGGGCATTGAACGCGATCACCAACCCAACGACCAACAGTTACAAGCGCTTGGTTCCTGGTTTTGAGGCGCCTGTGAAATTGGCTTACTCTAGTCGCAACCGATCTGCCTCTATTCGTATTCCTTTTGTTGCAAGCGACAAAGGTCGTCGTATCGAGGCGAGATTCCCTGATCCCATGACCAACCCTTATCTGTGTTTCTCTGCTTTGATGATGGCGGGTTTAGATGGCATCGAGAACAAAATCCATCCTGGCGAGGCGGCAACGAAAGACTTGTACCACTTGCCTCCCGAGGAAGATGCATTGGTCCCAACGGTCTGTCACAGTTTAGACCAAGCTTTGGAGTATTTGGACAAAGACCGCGCGTTTTTGACCAAAGGCGGTGTTTTCACAGACAGCATGATTGATGCTTACATTGAACTCAAAATGGGTGAAGTGACACGCTTTCGTCAAGCCACCCACCCGATTGAATTCGATATGTATTTTTCACTGTAATACACCATCGTCCTCAACAGGGGAAAAAGGGGACGGTCCTACCGTCCCTTTTTTTTTGAGTGCATGTGTAAGTTGAGGGACGTAAGGGGCTCGAGATAGGGGCTCATTTTTAAGGGATCGTCAAACGCTCACGTCTTTCATGAATATTTTTAGGGTTGAACAATGACAACAGCAAAAGACAAGCTTGCTCCAACTCAAGAGGCAGAGTCAAAACACGCTTTGGAGGTGTTGGATCTGCTGGCCACCTTGGTGCTGCTGGTCAGTGCAAAGGGCGAGGTTGTATTTGCCAACTCTGCAACACAAGAAATTTTTGGTCTCCCAGGAAAATTGATCAAGGGCAACTTGCTCAGTGATTTCTTTGTGGAATACAAAACCATTATTTCTAGCCTCCATTCAGCACAAAAGGAGCATTTTTCTGCCTTGAGATTCAATGCCACCATCAAAAGGGTAGGGGCAGATAACATGCCCGTGCATGTCATTTTGGCGTCGGCCAATACGCTGGGTCAAGTGTTTGTTGAGTTGATACCTCTAGAGCAACAGGCCAAACAAGACAGAGAAGAGAGAATCATCGATCAAGCGCAAGCCAACAAGGAATTGATCAGAAACTTGGCGCATGAAATCAAAAACCCCTTGGGAGGCATCAGAGGTGCAGCACAGTTGTTGCAAATGGAGATGGAGTCCAAAGATTTGGTTGAATACACGCAAGTGATCATTCGAGAGGCCGATCGGCTTCAAACCTTGGTGGATCGACTGTTGGCGCCTCACAGGAAGCCCCATGAGGTGAGGGAAGTCAACATCCATGAGGTGTGCGAGCGAGTTCGGTCCTTGATCTTGGCTGAATTTCCAAGAGGACTGAAGTTCAGGCGAGATTACGATACCTCCATCCCCTTTGTTCATGGGGACGTGGAGCAATTGATCCAGGCGGTTTTGAATGTCACGCACAACGCCGCTCAGGCGTTGAGCGATCGCATCGCAGTTGGAGATGCGCAGATCACCTTTAAAACAAGGGTCGCCAGTCAAGTCATTTTGACCAAGCAACGCCATAAATTGGCATTGGAATTGCATGTGATTGACAATGGTCCTGGCGTGCCAGAAGGGATCAAAGATCGATTGTTTTCACCTTTGGTTTCAGGGCGTGATGGTGGTTCGGGATTGGGATTGAATTTGGCGCAAACATTCATTCAACAGCATCGTGGGTTGATTGAGTTTGAAAGTGTTCCGGGGCGAACGAATTTTAAAATTTTGATTCCTCTACAGTGACCAACAGTCCCTGTAAGTTGATAACCTTAAGGCGTGCTAAAAAATGAATCCGATTTGGATCGTAGATGATGACCAGTCCATCCGTTTTGTGTTGGAAAAAGCACTGCTTCGTGAGGAATTACCCACGCGCAGTTTTACCAACCCAAGGGATGTGCTTCGAGCCTTGATGGAAGCCTCCTTGGAGGAGTATCCCCAGGTCTTGTTGAGCGACATCAGAATGCCTGGAGGTTCCGGTTTGGAGTTGTTGTCTGAGATCAAGCTGAAGTATCCCAGCATTTCAGTGATCATCATGACGGCATTTTCTGATCTTGACAGTGCTGTCTCCTCCTTTCAAGGCGGCGCTTTTGAATACTTGCCCAAGCCCTTTGATGTGCCAAAGGCCGTGGATCTGGTCAAGCGTGCATTGGAGGAGGTGAGCGCTAAAAGCGTTGGCGTCACCTCTTCGCAAGAGACGCCCGAGATGCTTGGACAAGCACCTGCCATGCAAGATGTCTTCAGGGTCATTGGACGTTTAAGTCAAAGCAATGTCACTGTGTTGATCACTGGTGAGTCGGGGTCGGGTAAAGAGTTGGTGGCCCGAGCGTTGCACAAACACTCGCAGCGCTCAAACGGTACCTTTGTCGCGATCAACACGGCGGCCATTCCCAAAGATTTGTTGGAGAGCGAACTCTTTGGTCATGAGAGAGGCGCCTTCACAGGTGCCCAAACCATGAGAAGAGGTCGATTTGAGCAAGCCGAAGGTGGCACCTTGT
>JBAXNB010000144.1:0-6109 GCA_037134015.1 Betaproteobacteria bacterium
CAAAACCAAAACCAAAACCAAAATTCGCTTGCCATTGACGCCAAGTCCAAGGTGGTTCAGGTGTCTTTTGGTGATTTCTTTCAAATGCCTTTTGGCCCTGCGGGGCTGAGCTTTACCACCAAAGCCAAGGCTTTGGTGGGTCAAACGGTGAGCATCACCGGTTACATGGTCAAGATGGAGCATCCCATGGCGGGCCAGTTCATCTTGTCACCTCGCCCGGTTGAGATCAACGACCATGCCGACGGAGATGCCAACGATTTACCAGCCCATGCTGTGCTGGTCTTGTTGGACCCCGCTCAGGCTGAGGCCTTGGTGCCTTACCGTGCAGGCTTGGTTCAAATCGAGGGTCAACTCGAATTGGGTCGTCAAGAAACAGATCAAGCTCAGGTGTCTTGGATACGCCTGCGCTTGCAAAAGGATGCCGTTCGCATGCAAGCGCATCAACCGCCGATGCTTCACTTGGCGCCCCACGGATAGAGCTTTCTCATTGCACAGAGCCCTTGAAGCCACAATCGATCGAATTGGTTTTTATTTTTTATTTTGACGGGATGAAAGTTATATGAAATTTCTTAATCAAACATGTGTGTCAGCCCTGGCTTTGTTGATGGGGCAGTTCTCTTTTGCAGCACCCAGTGTGACGCGTTTGACGCCACCAAGTGAAATGTTTTCAAGTGGTCGTGAGGCCCCCATCATTGCGCGCTTCTTGCCAGATCAACGCTTTGATTTGCAGGCCAGCATTCGCCCCGATGATGCCAGCAAAACCATCACCAAGGTCGAGTTTGCCATCAATGGCAAAACACTGACTTTACCGACCAGTTTGAGAGATTGTGCCCAAGGTTGTTTACCCAATGTGGCCAAGAACACGGCCATTGCCAGCGTGCGGGCCTTTGGGGTGAAGAAACCTGGTGTGCATGTGATCAGTGTCACGGCCACACAAAGCGACGGTCAAATCACACAAGCCAAAGGCAACTTTGAAGTGATGGGCTTGAACAAGGGTGGACAAAAAATCAAAAACATCATCATCATGTTGGGTGATGGCATGGGTGCTGCTCAAAGAACGGCGGCTCGCATCGTGGGGGGTGGCTACGCACAGGGCAAAGTGATCGAGCCCTTGGCCATGGATACTTTTCCAGTCACGGGCATGGTCAAAACGGCTTCACTCAACTCCATCGTGACCGATTCTGCACCAGGCATGTCTGCGTACGTCTCAGGTAACAAAAACAACAACAATGAAGAAGGGGTGTTTCCTGACGACACCATCGATCCGTTTGACAACCCTCGCATTGAGTATTTGAGCGAGTATTTGCATCGCACGCAGGGCAAAGCACTTGGCGTGGTCACCACTGCAGATGTCTTTGATGCTACCCCTGCAGGCAATGCGGTGCACACCAGCAACCGCGGTGCGGGCACTGGCATTGTGGATCAATTTTTGGATGACCGTCACTTGTCAGGCTTGTCGGTGCTCATGGGCGGCGGGCGCAAATGGTTTTTGCCTTCAAGCGAAGCAGGTTCTGCCAGAAGCGACAAAAACGATTATGCTTTTTCAAGCACCGACCCCCATACCTCCTTGATCGCTTCCCAATGGGGTGCCAAGTCTGGTGGTTTGGACAAAGATAGAAATTTGATCGCTGACTTTCAATCGGCTGGTTTTGCTTACGCTTCCAACAAGACGGCATTGGATCAAATCGATGTGAGCAAGACCGATCACCTCTTGGGGCTCTTTGCCTACTCCAACATGAACGTGGCTTTGGACAAGGTCGACGGTCGACGCGCAGCGCTCAAAGGTCAAAAAGGCCGAGTGGTCGATGATTTTGGTTTGCCTGATCAACCCATGCTGGACGAAATGACACAAAAGGCCATTGGCGTTTTATCCAAAAAGAAGAACGGTTTTGTTTTGATGGTCGAGGGCGCATCGATCGACAAGCAAGCGCACAACATGGACACCGAGCGGTGGATCTTAGACACCTTGGAGTTTGACAAAGCCGTTAAAGTGGCCAAGTCTTATGCACAAAGTAGACGAGACACCTTGGTGATCGTGACAGCGGACCACGAGTGTGCTGGCGCGGCTTTGATCGGTGGCTCGATGGTGAGCGACGCCAAGTTGCAAGAACTCACACGTGCAGGAGGTGTTGAGAATGTGCGCAACCAAGTGGTGGGTATCTACGAAAAAGCGGGTTTCCCTCAGTACGTCATGTCTCAAGATGGCTATCCCCAAACCACTGAAATTGACAAGAGATTGTTGGTTGGGTACGGCGCCAACAGCGACCGATTTGAAGACTGGAGGCTCAACGAATTGCCTTTGCAAGATTCTCAACAACCCTTTGTCTCCAAAGCCCCTTTGAATGCCTACCCCGCTGACCCCAAGCTGAGAGATGTAGAGAGTCGTTATGAGATCCTGGGCCAAGTGCCTGGCAGCAGTGCCGTGCACACGGCCACTGACATTCCCATCTCAGCTTTTGGGCCAGGTGCATGGTCCTTTACCGGTGTGATGGACAACACCGATGTGTTTTTCAAGTTGGCGCAGTCTGCCATTGGCGGCGTGGTGCTTCCCAATTTTGGTGCTGGGCGTCCATAACATCGAAATAAATTCTCTGAGCACATTGCGCTGCTCAAAATTAAGCCATGAAAAAAAGCGCCAAAGGTTCGAGTGAACCCTTGACGCTTTTTGATGAGGTGGACAGTCATCCCTTTGCAGGGATGACATCACATCACGTGTTGAGTGCTTTTTTCACGCGCTCTGCAACCAAGGGGTAGCGCCTGATTCGAACACCCGTGGCATCAAAGACGGCGTTGGCAATGGCTGCTGGAAAGCAGACAATAGCTGGCTCGCCAGCGCCGCCCATCGGTTTGTCGGGTCGGTTGATGAAGACCAAATCGATTTCTCCAGGAATGTCATTCACATTGGCAATTTTGTAGGTGTTCCAGTCCACACTGGTGACCCTTTTTTCATTGAAGTGAACCTCCTCATGCAAAGCTCGACTGAGGCCTTGCATGATTTGTCCTTCAAGTGCAGCTCGCACACCGATGGGGTTGACCATCAAGCCGCAGTCATGGGCGATGCTCACCTTTTTGACCCAGATGCGACCGCTTTCTTTGTTGACCTCTACTTCGCAGGCGACAGCCGCATAGGAGCCGTATCCCGCGTGCAAGGCCAAGCCCCAGCCGGTCGCTATTTTGCCCGTGGACTTTTTGGTGGCCTTGTTGGGCCAACCCATTCTTTGGGCGGCGGTTTTGACGACCTCAATTTCTCTGGGGTCTTGCATGTGCTTGAGCCTGAAGTCCACGGGGTGCATGCCAGCTGCATGGGCAACCTCGTCGATGAAGGATTCTTGCCCAAAACGGGTCTGCATTTCTTGAGGCGCGCGCATGTGAGCGGTTCTCATGGGCGAGGCTTCTTGCAAATAAGGCGGCACGGTTTCCCACCAATGCACATGGTTGGCAAAGCGGTAGCTCTCCTCAGGCACATTGAAGTTGTAAGCGTTCCACTTCTTGTGACCGGTTTGCATGCCCACCAAGACGTGCTCAGGGCTTTCTCCTGTGAAGCGCACATCCCAGCCATTGAAGCCCTTGGCTTTGAAATACCAGCCCGTCACATCGTTGTTGGCGTTCAAGCCCGCTTTCATGGAAATGATCGCTGCAGGCGCCTTGGGGTCCCAGGCCATGCCTTCTTCTCGGCTCCACTGCATCCTGACAGGTCGTCCAAACTCTTTGGACAAGAGGGCGGCCTCGTACGGTGCTTCATCACCGTCACTCCTGCCATAAGACCCCGCTCCATGCATCCATTTGACTTGTACGTTCTCGGCAGGCACGCCCAAAAACTTCGCGATGCCAACTCTCAAGAAGTGGGGTTTTTGCGTGTCGGCCCATATTTGCACTTGGTCGCCTCGCACATCGACCACGCCACAAGAGGGCGACATGCGAGCATGCGACTGAAAGGCGCACTCATAATCGGCCTCCAAGACCTTGGCTGAGGTCGACAGCGCGGCCATGGTTGGTTTGACGTCCCAGTCCTTTTTGCCGCCAAAGGCGGGTATGGCATTGGCAGCTGTGGGGGTCGCTTGCCTGATGTAGTTGTAGGTGTTGTGTTCTCCACCGCCCAGTGGGCCATTGACATTGGACCACTTGACTTTGAGAGCTCGCGAGGCCTTGATGGCCGCCCACTCGCTTTCTGCAACGACGGCCACAAAGCTGCCTTTCACAAAGGATTTTGCACCTTTGATGTGTGCGATGGAGGACGCATCGACTTCAAGCGGTTCAGCGCCAGCGACTTGAGGTCTCACAGCGCGAGCATGCAAGAGGTTGTCTGGGCGAATGTGAGCGGTGTAGTGCTCCACGGCACTGACTTTGGTTTCAATGTCTTTTCTCTTGATGCCCTTGCCCACAATTTTGTAGTCGGAGGGATCCTTGGGTTTGGCCAAACCCTGCACATTCATGGTGTTGCCAATTTGATTGTTCCAAGTCAAGTTGGTGGAGAAGTTTTTCCCCCCAATGAGCTCCGCATAGGTCACACTTTTGCTGGGGTTGCTGGTGATAAAAACTTTGCCGTTGTCCACACTCAGCTGAGTGGCCAACACACCAAGTTGCGTGGCGGCATTCTCAACCAAGAGCCGCCTGGCTTCTGCCGCGGCGTTGCGAAGCGGCAGTGAGCCCAGGCGCAATCCCGTGCTGCCACTGCCCCCGCCTTGGTTGGGGGACAAGCGAGTGTCACCCAAAGAGACCTGCACTTTGTCATGGCTGACATCGAGCTCCTCGGCCACGATTTGAGCGATCGCCACGTCAATGCCTTGGCCGCAATCCATTTTGCCAAAATTGGCCAAGACAGTGCCATCGGCATTGATTTTGATCCAGGTATCGAGCGCAGCGGGTGGAGGTCCGACCACGCTTGGTGTGCCCTGTGCGTGGGTCTCCCCCAAGAAGGCGCTTCCCGATGCGCCAACGATCAGGGCCACATTGGTTTGAATAAAGTCTCGGCGGTTGATGTTTGTAGGATTCATGGATGTTGCCCTTGGTTATGCTTTGGCTGTGGACATTTTGTCGCGTGCGACTTTGACCGCTCGCATGATGGCAATTTGTGTGCCGCAGCGACACTGTACGTTGGCAAAGCCGTCCTTGATTTGTTGATCGGTGGCTTTGGGATTCTTTTCCAGCAAAGCCACTGCATGCATGATCCAGCCGTTGGCACAGTAGCCGCATTGAGCGGCTTGTTCTTCAACGAAAGCGGCTTGTACGGCATGGAGCTGTCCATTCTTTGCCAAGCCATCCAAGGTTCGGATGGATTTGTTTTCAAGGGAAGCCGTAGGCACGATGCATGAGCGGATCGGTTGTCCGTTCACCAAGACGGTACATGTGCCGCATTGCGCCAGACCACAGCCAAACTTGGGACCTTTCAGTTTGAGTTTGTCGGTCAAGGCATACAGCAAAGGTTCATCGACATCAGCCTCTACGCTTTTGACGGCGCCATCGATGTTGAGCTTGTAAATAGGCATGTTCACTCCTGAGTTAAAACTAACGCTATCAAATCAAATTCAAAGCGTCTGAGCCATTGGGGTTAGCCCTTGAGTGAAGGTCGTTTTCAAGGGGTCAATCGGCCCGCAGGACAAGGCTCCGAGCGAAACTGATGAAACAGAGCCCTAGGCAGAGGTGTTCAGGGCCTCAGAGTACGCGCTAGAGCGCACTCCGAAGCCCATACTAGGGGTTACACTTAAGCACTGTAAGCCTTCGATCAACACCCTCGGACTCGAGCCCAATTTTTCTATGCGCAGCCGTTGCTTTGTTTCTTTCTTCTTTTGCATCCTCTTGACGGCCCAAGTTCAAGCACAAAATTTGCAAAAGTTGTACGACCTGAGCGTGGATGCCAAAAAACGCTTAGAGCAAGAGGACAAGGACAAAAAAACCAAAACCGAGGACTTCTACACCGAGGCCAAGGCCAATGGCCAATATTGGAAATGCGATAAAAATTTGTTTATTTTTTATCGAGGCTATGTTCTCGCAGGCGCCAAGGAGGATGGCAGTGATATGGGCAAGTCTCCCTATGATTTGATTGGCAACTATCAGGTGGTCAACAATCAATTCATCAATTTCAATTTCCCAACCTTGCCCTACGACAACA
>JBAXNB010000145.1:0-6098 GCA_037134015.1 Betaproteobacteria bacterium
TTAAAAAAGGATCTTGAAGGAGTTGACCTTTGTTGTTCACGATATTCTCCGTGTTCTACTGATGAAGTGATAATGTGTAACGATACCACAACATGCCCTGCAATTGAAAAATTCAAGTATCTTTGTAGGGGTTGTGGGTGGTTTTCATCTCAATTCTAAGGGGCGTGCCTTGCAAACCAAACTCTTTACGAAAGCGTCCTTCTAAAAACCTTTTGTAAGAATCCGTCACGTGCTCCAAAGAGTTGCCGTGCACCACGATGATGGGCGGGTTCATGCCGCCTTGATGGGCATAACGCAATTTAGGTCTGAACATACCAGCGCGTTTGGGCGCTTGAAATTGCACCGCTTCAAGCAACAAGCGGGTCAAAATGGGCGTGGACATTTTGCAATTCGCCGCCTTGTAGGCCTGAGAAATGGAGTCCCAAACAGGCCCCAAGCCTTGGCGCTTGATGGCAGATATTTGATGCAAGTTGGCGAACTTTAAGAAGGGCAGTCTCGTCTCTATCGAGCGCTGCACCATCTCTCGCTGATAGCGATCGATGGCGTCCCACTTGTTCACAGCCAAGACCACGGCTCGACCACTCTCCAAAATGTAACCCGCGATATGCGCATCTTGGTCGGTCACACCTTGAGTGGCATCGAGCAACAGCAACACCACATTGGCGGATGCGATGGCTTGCAAGGTTTTGACCACGGAGAACTTCTCTATCGCTTCAAAGACGCGGCCTTTTCTTCTAAGTCCTGCCGTATCGATCAAATCGTACTTTTGCCCTTTGAATTCGAGGGGCACGTGGATGGCGTCGCGTGTGGTGCCTGGCAGATCGAACGCGACCAAGCGCTCCTCACCAAGCCAGGTGTTGATCAAAGTGGATTTTCCGACATTGGGTCTTCCCGCCACCGCCAGCTTGATCACGCCGGGCGTGTCTTCTTGATCCCCCTCTTGCTCATCCAAATCCAAGTGCAAGGGCTCAAGCGCCAACTCCACCATGCTTCGAATGCCTTGACCGTGGGCAGCAGACACTGGGTGAACGTCTCCCAGGCCCAACTCATAAAACTCCACCAACTGTGGGCCCTCTGTCATCCCTTCAGCCTTGTTGGCAACGAGCAAAGTGGGCTTGCTTAATTTTCGTAAATAGTTGCCTATGTCATGGTCTTGAGCAGAAAGACCCTCTCTGGCATCCACCACAAAAATGACCACATCGGCCTCAGCAACGGCTTGGCGAGTTTGTTTGGCCATTTCTTTGTAAATGCCTGAGCTGGCATCGGGCTCAAAACCCCCGGTATCGATCACGATGAACTCATGGGCACCTAAGCGAGCGTCTCCGTAATGGCGATCCCGGGTCAAACCAGCAAAGTCAGCCACAATGGCATCCCTGCTCTTGGTGAGTCGATTGAAAAGCGTGGACTTGCCCACATTGGGTCGACCCACCAAGGCCAAAACTGGTTTCACTGTGTTTTCAACTTCACGTTCGGGGTGGGCAGCTTGTAGGCTTTGATGCTACCGGCTTGTGAGGCGTACAAAAAACCGCCGTCCATGGGCACGAGAGCTCCCATGGAGGACTGCGTGCGAGTATCGATTTTATTGAGCAAGTGGCCGTCTTTCAAAGACATCAGGTACAACATGCCTGTGCTGTCGCTCACCACCAAGCCCTCAGGCAACATCAATGGTGTGCTGAGCTTTCGGTATTTCAACACATCGCTGTCAAAGATTTTCTCGCCCGTTGTTCTGGACCAAGCCATGACCAGTCCGTTGCTCTCCACACTTGCTAGGACGTCTTCATTGCCCGTGAGGCCTTGATCACCGTTGGAGGACCTGGACCACAACAAATTACCACGTTGCGCGTTCACACAACCAACTTGTGCTTGGAAAGCACGCACACAGACCATGTCTCCAAAGCGGTAAACCGGGGACACCAAGTCGACCAATCGCTCCAAATCGTTCACGCCTCTTGGCACGGCGATGGGGGTTTCAAACCTGGCTTGGCCGCTCAAAGGGTTCAAGCCCACCAAACGACCTGAAAACCCCACCACCAAGGTGTCTTGGACCGCCAAAAGCACACCCTTTTGGTTCAAGGTCAATGGGTCACCCGCGCGTTGTTGGGTCCATAGCAAACGACCCGTTTGCCCATCGAGCGCCACCACCGTGCGGTCTGCCAACAAAACAAAGACGCGTTCACCGGCCACCAGAGGTGGTGTGATGCTGAGCGCATTCAATGCACCCTTCCAAAGCAAGCCCTTGGCGTCAAAGGTCAGAATTTGATTTTTTTTGGTGGTGACCGAATAACGGGTGCCGTCTGACCCCAGGCCAGAGGACAAGGGCTCTTTTAAATCCAAAGTCCACAGGGTGCGGCCATCGCGAGCATCCAACTGGGTCACGAGGCCATTGTCAGAGGCAAAAGTCACAAGGGGACCTTTGACATGAGGGGTCATGAAAACCCCAAAGGCGGGCACGGTGGCACTCCAAGTGGGTTCCACTTCTTGAGCAATTTGTTGAACCAGCACCTCCTTGGCCTGAGGCTTGGAGGTGGTCGTGCAACTTGCAAAAAGGCCACTTAGGAGACAAAAGGCCGCCAGTGGCAAAGCTCGTCGCAGCGTGGGGGGCACTTGTTTTTTGCGCAAGGCTGTAACCAGCAAGGAAGCACAGTCCTTGAGCCTCTCTAGCTTCTTAAGGGACTGGGGGATAACTTTTTGAAAGATCACTCCTTCTTCTCCTTTTTCTTCTCAAGGTCCAGCGCTCGCACATCCACCCCCAAACTGGCCAACTTCACCTCAATCAATTGGCGGTATTCGTCCCTCTCAGGCATGGTGCTCCAAGCTTGCTGAAAATGAGTTTTGGCGTCCTCCATTTTCTTTTCTTGCAGATCAATGTCCCCCAAACGGTCCAAGGACAAGGGCTCAAAGGCTTTGGGGAAAGGCTTTTTGAGCCACTCACGGGCTTGCTCCCATTTTTGCGCCTCCATGGACAAAGCAGACAAGCGAAGTCTGGCCAAGGCAACCAAACCTTCATCCCCAGCATGGTCTTTGACCCACACCAAATTCTTCTCGGCCGCGGCCGAGAAGAATTTGGTGTGGGTCAAAGACCATGCTGGGGATGAAGGTTTGGTTGCCTTGGCCAGACTTCGCTTGTCTGCTTTGTCCATGGAGGCGCAAAAATGGGAGCAAGCCCGTGAGTGGCTCAAAAAGCCTTTCCCCAAAGCCTTTGAGCCCTTGTCCTTGGACCGTTTGGGGGACATTGATCTGCAAGAAAAGAAAATGGAGGACGCCAAAACTCATTTTCAGCAAGCTTGGAGCACCATGCCTGAGAGGGACGAATACCGCCAATTGATTGAGGTGAAGTTGGCCAGTTTGGGGGTGGATGTGCGAGCGCTGGACCTTGAGAAGAAAAAGGAGAAGAAGGAGTGATCTTTCAAAAAGTTATCCCCCAGTCCCTTAAGAAGCTAGAGAGGCTCAAGGACTGTGCTTCCTTGCTGGTTACAGCCTTGCGCAAAAAACAAGTGCCCCCCACGCTGCGACGAGCTTTGCCACTGGCGGCCTTTTGTCTCCTAAGTGGCCTTTTTGCAAGTTGCACGACCACCTCCAAGCCTCAGGCCAAGGAGGTGCTGGTTCAACAAATTGCTCAAGAAGTGGAACCCACTTGGAGTGCCACCGTGCCCGCCTTTGGGGTTTTCATGACCCCTCATGTCAAAGGTCCCCTTGTGACTTTTGCCTCTGACAATGGCCTCGTGACCCAGTTGGATGCTCGCGATGGCCGCACCCTGTGGACTTTGGATTTAAAAGAGCCCTTGTCCTCTGGCCTGGGGTCAGACGGCACCCGTTATTCGGTCACCACCAAAAAAAATCAAATTCTGACCTTTGACGCCAAGGGCTTGCTTTGGAAGGGTGCATTGAATGCGCTCAGCATCACACCACCTCTGGTGGCCGGTGAACGCGTCTTTGTTTTGTTGGCAGACCGCACGGTGGTGGCGCTCGATGGGCAAACGGGTCGTTTGCTATGGACCCAACAACGCGCGGGTGACCCATTGACCTTGAACCAAAAGGGTGTGCTTTTGGCGGTCCAAGACACCTTGGTGGTGGGGTTTTCAGGTCGTTTGGTGGGCTTGAACCCTTTGAGCGGCCAAGCCAGGTTTGAAACCCCCATCGCCGTGCCAAGAGGCGTGAACGATTTGGAGCGATTGGTCGACTTGGTGTCCCCGGTTTACCGCTTTGGAGACATGGTCTGTGTGCGTGCTTTCCAAGCACAAGTTGGTTGTGTGAACGCGCAACGTGGTAATTTGTTGTGGTCCAGGTCCTCCAACGGTGATCAAGGCCTCACGGGCAATGAAGACGTCCTAGCAAGTGTGGAGAGCAACGGACTGGTCATGGCTTGGTCCAGAACAACGGGCGAGAAAATCTTTGACAGCGATGTGTTGAAATACCGAAAGCTCAGCACACCATTGATGTTGCCTGAGGGCTTGGTGGTGAGCGACAGCACAGGCATGTTGTACCTGATGTCTTTGAAAGACGGCCACTTGCTCAATAAAATCGATACTCGCACGCAGTCCTCCATGGGAGCTCTCGTGCCCATGGACGGCGGTTTTTTGTACGCCTCACAAGCCGGTAGCATCAAAGCCTACAAGCTGCCCACCCCGAACGTGAAGTTGAAAACACAGTGAAACCAGTTTTGGCCTTGGTGGGTCGACCCAATGTGGGCAAGTCCACGCTTTTCAATCGACTCACCAAGAGCAGGGATGCCATTGTGGCTGACTTTGCTGGTTTGACCCGGGATCGCCATTACGGAGACGCTCGCTTAGGTGCCCATGAGTTCATCGTGATCGATACCGGGGGTTTTGAGCCCGATGCCAGCTCAGGCATTTACAAAGAAATGGCCAAACAAACTCGCCAAGCCGTTGCTGAGGCCGATGTGGTCATTTTTGTGGTGGATGCCAGAGAGGGTCTTTCTGCTCAAGACCATGACATAGGCAACTATTTACGAAAATTAAGCAAGCCCACTTTGCTCGTTGCCAACAAGGCTGAAGGGATGACAGAGGGCCCACAGTTGGTGGAGTTTTATGAGTTGGGCCTGGGAGACGTTCACCCAGTGTCTGCTGCCCACGGTCAAGGCATTCGAAGCATGGTGGAGTTGGCGCTTGAGCCCTTGCACTTGGATTTGGATGAGCAAGAGGGGGATCAAGAAGACACGCCCGGCGTGATCAAGCTGGCGGTGGCGGGAAGACCCAATGTCGGAAAATCCACTTTGATCAACACCTGGCTTGGTGAGGAGCGCTTGGTCGCGTTCGATCTGCCAGGCACCACACGCGACGCCATCCACGTGCCCCTCGAATTCAAAGGGCAAAAGTACGATTTGATCGATACGGCAGGACTTAGAAGAAAAGGCCGCGTCTTTGAAGCGATAGAGAAGTTCTCCGTGGTCAAAACCTTGCAAGCCATCGCATCCGCCAATGTGGTGTTGCTGTTGCTCGATGCCACTCAAGGTGTGACCGACCAAGATGCGCATATCGCGGGTTACATTTTGGAGAGTGGTCGAGCCGTGGTCTTGGCTGTGAACAAGTGGGACGCCATCGATCGCTATCAGCGAGAGATGGTGCAGCGCTCGATAGAGACGAGACTGCCCTTCTTAAAGTTCGCCAACTTGCATCAAATATCTGCCATCAAGCGCCAAGGCTTGGGGCCTGTTTGGGACTCCATTTCTCAGGCCTACAAGGCGGCGAATTGCAAAATGTCCACGCCCATTTTGACCCGCTTGTTGCTTGAAGCGGTGCAATTTCAAGCGCCCAAACGCGCTGGTATGTTCAGACCTAAATTGCGTTATGCCCATCAAGGCGGCATGAACCCGCCCATCATCGTGGTGCACGGCAACTCTTTGGAGCACGTGACGGATTCTTACAAAAGGTTTTTAGAAGGACGCTTTCGTAAAGAGTTTGGTTTGCAAGGCACGCCCCTTAGAA
Organism: Betaproteobacteria bacterium; assembly: GCA_037134015.1. GTDB lineage: Bacteria > Pseudomonadota > Gammaproteobacteria > Burkholderiales > Burkholderiaceae_C > Limnohabitans. The sequence continues at coordinate 5,946 of JBAXNB010000145.1, forward strand.
TTGAGATGAAAACCACCCACAACCCCTACAAAGATACTTGAATTTTTCAATTGCAGGGCATGTTGTGGTATCGTTACACATTATCACTTCATCAGTAGAACACGGAGAATATCGTGAACAACAAAGGTCAACTCCTTCAAGATCCTTTTTTAA
>JBAXNB010000146.1:0-6084 GCA_037134015.1 Betaproteobacteria bacterium
GATGACCTTCGAAAGTCGTTGAGCAACTTCATCAAAGACAACACCCCGCAGGTCTCAGGTAGCGAAGAAGTCGATACCCAGCCGACCTTGGGCTTTCAGCGCGTGATTCAACGAGCCATCATGCATGTTCAATCCACGGGCAACGGAAAAAAAGAAGTCACTGGTGCCAATGTGTTGGTGGCCATCTTTGGTGAGAAGGACTCCCACGCGGTCTATTATTTGCACCAGCAAGGCGTCACGCGCTTGGACGTGGTGAACTTCATTGCACATGGCATCAAAAAGACCGACCCTCCAGAGACCGCCAAGCCCCAAGAGGCGACGCCCTCTGAGTCCGATGACGGGGGGGACAAAAACGAGAAGGCCTCTGCCCTTGAGCAGTTCACACAAAACTTGAACCAGTTGGCCAAGGACGGCAAGATCGATCCCCTGATTGGTCGTGAATTTGAGGTGGAACGCGTCATCCAAATTCTTTGTAGAAGACGCAAAAACAACCCCCTTCTTGTGGGCGAGGCAGGGGTCGGTAAAACCGCCATTGCCGAAGGTTTGGCTTGGCGCATCACGCAAAAGGATGTGCCAGAGATTTTGGCCGATTCACAAGTCTACTCCTTGGACATGGGGGCCTTGCTGGCGGGTACCAAGTACCGTGGAGACTTTGAGCAGCGCTTGAAAGGCGTTTTGAAGTCTCTCAAGGACCGTCCCAACGCCGTGCTCTTCATTGATGAGATCCACACCTTGATTGGTGCTGGCGCGGCCTCAGGCGGCACCTTGGATGCGTCCAACCTCTTAAAGCCCGCCTTGAGTTCGGGCCAGCTCAAGTGCATTGGTGCAACCACCTTCACCGAGTACAGGGGTATTTTCGAAAAAGATGCAGCCTTGTCCAGACGCTTTCAAAAGGTCGACGTGGTGGAGCCCTCCATTGAGCAAACCGTGGACATTTTGAAGGGACTCAAGTCAAGGTTCGAAGAGCACCACAATGTCAAATACGCAGTGGCTGCTTTGCAAGCCGCTGCCGAGTTGAGTGCCAAGTACATCAACGACCGACATTTGCCTGACAAGGCCATTGATGTGATCGACGAGGCGGGTGCTGCACAAAGGATCTTGCCTGTTTCCAAGAGAAAGAAGACCATCAGCAAGACAGAGATCGAAGACATCGTGGCCAAAATTGCGCGCATTCCGCCAGCCAATGTCTCCAATGACGACCGCGGCAAGTTGCAAACCTTGGAGCGAGATTTAAAGAGCGTGGTCTTTGGCCAAGACAAAGCTTTGGAGGTCTTGGCCTCGGCTGTGAAAATGGCCAGATCAGGACTGGGCAAGTCAGACAAGCCCATTGGTGCGTTTTTGTTCAGCGGCCCAACGGGCGTTGGCAAGACCGAGGCCGCCAAGCAGTTGGCCTACATCATGGGCATTGAGTTGATCCGTTTTGACATGTCCGAGTACATGGAGCGTCATGCTGTTTCTCGCATGATTGGTGCTCCTCCAGGCTATGTGGGCTTTGATCAAGGTGGACTGCTGACCGAAGCGGTCACCAAAAAGCCCCATTGCGTGCTTTTGCTCGATGAAATTGAAAAGGCGCACCCTGATATCTTCAATGTGCTTTTGCAAGTGATGGATCACGGCACCTTGACCGACAACAATGGGCGCAAAGCGGACTTCAGAAACGTGATCATCATCATGACCACCAACGCCGGTGCAGAGACCATGAACAAGTCCACGATTGGTTTCACCACCAACCGTGAGGCGGGCGATGAGATGGTGGACATCAAGCGCATCTTCACACCTGAATTCAGAAACCGTTTGGATGCGATTGTGAGCTTCAAGTCCCTGGATGAGCAAATCATCATGCGCGTGGTGGACAAGTTCTTGTTGCAGTTGGAGACGCAGTTGGCTGAAAAGCGCGTTGAAGTCACCTTCACGGATAAATTGCGCCAGCACTTGGCCAAGAAAGGCTTTGACCCCTTGATGGGAGCCCGGCCCATGCAACGCTTGATCCAAGACACCATCCGACGTGCCTTGGCCGATGAGTTGCTTTTTGGTCGCTTGATCGATGGCGGACGCTTGAATGTGGATGTGGACGACAAAGGTGAGGTCTTGCTTGACATCACCCCTTTGCCAAAAAAGGACTCCAGAGCGGCCAAGGCCGAACCCACTGAGCCAGAGGAAGCTCAGGCCAGTTAGAAGAAGGGAGAGGGATGCCGCATCAAAACGCCATGCAGGCCCACTGCGTTTTGATGCGCGCCAGAGTCCCCTGATCCCGTCCCATCGGCCCCCTTTATATGGGAGATAGGTCTGCATGGGTTTAAAATCTACGTTTTGAACCAAATCACTAGGAATCAACGTGGCTGGACACAGTAAATGGGCGAACATTCAACACCGCAAGGGTCGTCAAGATGAAAAACGCGGCAAAGTTTGGACGCGGGTGATTCGAGAGATCATGGTCTCTGCCCGTGCGGGCGGCGCTGATTTGGCGACCAACCCCAGGTTGCGTCTGGCCGTGGAGAAGGCCAAGTCGGCCAACATGCCCGCTGACACCATCAAGAGAAACATTGACAAAGCCACGGGGCAACTTGAAGGCGTCAACTACGAAGAAATTCGCTACGAGGGTTATGGCATTGCGGGAGCCGCCATCATCGTCGACACCATGACCGACAACAAAGTCAGAACCGTCGCTGAGGTGCGTCACGCCTTCAGCAAGCACGGGGGCAATCTAGGCACCGAGGGCTCCGTCTCGTTTCAATTCAAACACTGTGGCTTGTTGATGTTCGCCCCTGGCACATCCGAGGACCTGGTCATGGAGTGCGCTCTGGAGGCGGGCGCTTTGGATGTGATCAGCTCAGACGACGGGGTGATCGAAGTGATCACCTCAGCTCAAGACTTTGAAGCGGTCAAGGCCGCCTTGGTGTCCAAAGGCTTTGAACCGGAGGTGGCCGAGGTCACGCTTCGTGCAGAAAACTCCGTCTCATTGGGTGCTGACGATCAGTTGAAAATGCAAAAGATTTTGGATGCGCTTGAAGACCTGGACGATGTTCAAGAGGTCTACCACAACGCCGAGATGTAAGCCATGAAGATCTTGGTCATTGGTTCCGGTGGGCGAGAGCACGCTTTGGCTTGGAAATTGGCACAGTCTGCCCGCGTTCAATGTGTGTACGTTGCCCCCGGTAATGGCGGGACAGCCTGTGACCCAAGACTGCAAAACGTGCCCATCACCGATCTGCATGCTTTGTGCGATTGGGCGCATCAAGAGGAGATGGCCTTGACCGTGGTGGGCCCCGAAGGCCCTTTGTCTGAAGGCGTGGTCGATCTCTTTAGGTCACGAGGCATGAGAATTGTAGGCCCCAGCCAAGCCGCCGCTCAACTGGAGAGCTCCAAAGCGTTTTCCAAGGCCTTCATGAAGCGCCACCACATCCCAACGGCAGCGTTTGAGACCTTCAGCGATGCAAGTCTGGCGCACGCGTATGTGGATCAACAGGGTGTGCCGATTGTGATCAAGGCCGATGGCCTGGCCGCTGGCAAAGGGGTGGTGGTGGCCATGAACTTTGAGCAAGCCCACCAAGCGATTGATGACATGCTCCTGAGCGACTCGAGCGTGGTGATGCACAACGAAGGCGGGGCGAGGGTGGTGATTGAGGAGTTTTTGGAGGGCCAAGAAGCCAGTTTCATGGTCCTGTGCAATGGCTTGTCTGCCTTGCCCTTGGCCACCTCACAGGACCACAAACGCTTGTTGGACCATGACCAAGGACCCAACACGGGTGGTATGGGCGCGTATTCCCCCGCACCGATCGTAACACCCCAAATCCATGCCAAAGTCATGCGTGAGATCATTCGCCCCACCTTGCTGGGGATGATGAAAGAGGGGCATCCGTTCACTGGATTTTTGTACGCGGGCTTGATGATCTCTTCAGATGAAGAGGTCAAGACCTTGGAGTTCAACACCAGGCTTGGAGACCCAGAGACGCAGCCGATCATGATGCGTTTAAAGAGCGATTGGGTTGATGTCTTATGGGCCAGCACCGAGCCCAGTGTGCATACAGATGAACGTTCTCGGGAGAAGCATCCCTTGGACGCCGTGGAACTTGAATGGGACAGACGCGTCGCGGTGGGCGTGGTTTTGGCGTCCCATGGCTACCCGCAAGCGGTGAGAAAGGGTGACACGATTGAGCACTTGCCCCAAGAGACAGAGGACTGCATGGTCTTTCATGCGGGAACATCCCAAGCCCAAGACCAACTCCAACCCCATTCCCATTGGACAACCACCGGGGGTCGAGTCCTGTGTGTGAGCGCCCTAGGGGGCACCCTCACCCAAGCGCAGCAACTGGCTTATGAGGCCATCAAGGGCATACAGTTCGATGGCATGCAGTACCGAACGGACATTGGTTGGCGAGCCAAAAAGGTGATTTGATTGGCACACAGCGCTTTCGAATCCTCTTTGCGCGAGCCCCTGAACGATTGCCCAGAGCTTGAGCGTGTGTTTTTTCCGCGAACCCAAAAGACCTGGGCTTTGAGGCTTTTGCAAGCCTTGGGTTGGCGCTTGGCGTTCAATGGCATGCCAGGGCCTTGGGGGGTCGTGGTCGTGTACCCTCATACCAGCAACTGGGATTTCCCGATTGCCATGCTGGCCAAATCGGCCATTGGCATCCAGGCGCGTTTCATGGCCAAGGACTCGTTGTTCAAGTGGCCGGTCTTTGGCGCTTGGCTGAGCGCCTTGGGGGGTCTCGCCATCGATCGATCACAAGCTCGGGGGGTGGTGGCTCAAATGGTGGAACACTTTGCCGCTTGCAAGGCAAGCGGGGAGCTCTTTTGGTTGGGTGTGGCGCCGGAGGGGACCAGGAAATACCAAAGAGGTTGGAAAACTGGTTTTTACCAAATTGCCTACCACAGCGATGTCCCTGTGGTGTTGGTCCGTTTTGACCATTCTCGTAAGCTCATTGAGGTTGATCAGTGCATCCGATTGAGCGGAGACATGGCGATGGATTTTTTAAGAATGGCCCAAGCCTTTGATGGGGTCAAAGGCTTTCATGAAAAGAACGCTTCCCCGATTGTGCCGATGCCCAAGGGTTCTTCATAGCAGCGCTGCTATGGGGAACACCTTGATGGTTTTTCTAAGCTTTTTCAGTTAAAAACAAGCCCATCTATGAGGGACACACGATGAGTGAATCGAATGAGAGCAAGGGTTTCAATGAGACGGTCAAAACTTATTTGATGGGCCTGCAAGCGAGCATCATGCAAGCCATTGAAGCCTTGGACGGGCAAGCGCAGGTGGTCAACGATGTGTGGACCAAGGCGGCCCATGAGCCGCTACAGGGCAATGGCATCACCAAAATCATCGAAGGCGGTCGGATTTTTGAGCGAGCAGGTTGTGGTTTTTCTCATGTTCAAGGCCCCTCCTTGCCACCTTCAGCCACCCAAGCGCGGCCTGAATTGGTCGGGGCCTCTTTTGATGCCATGGGCGTGTCTTTGGTCTTTCATCCCTGGAACCCCTTGGTCCCCACAGTGCACATGAATGTGCGCATGCTCAGCGCCTTGAGCCGTGACAACACCCGTGTGGCTTGGTTTGGAGGAGGCATGGACTTGACGCCTTACTATGGTTTTAGGCAAGATGCGGTGCATTTTCACCAAACCTGCAAAGATGCCTTGAGTCCTTTTGGTGAGACCTTGTACCCAAGGTTCAAGCAGTGGTGTGATGAGTATTTTTTCTTAAAACACCGTCAAGAGGCCAGAGGCATTGGGGGTATCTTTTTTGATGACTTTTATGAGTTCGGCAACGAGGGCAGTTTTGCCATGTTGAGAGCGGTGGGGGATGCTTTTGTCAAGGCCTACTTGCCGATCGTCAAGCGCCACATGGACACCCCCTACACGAAAGAGCAAAGAGCATTTCAGCTCTACCGCAGAGGTCGCTATGTGGAGTTCAATTTGGTTTGGGACCGAGGCACCCATTTTGGCCTACAGTCGGGGGGTCGTACAGAGTCTATTTTGTTGTCCATGCCGCCCTTGGTCTCTTGGTCCTATCAGCACCAAGACCCGGAGGGTTCCCCAGAGAGCGCTTTGATCAAAGAGTTCTTGGTGCCGCAAAACTGGGTGGGTTGAATG
>JBAXNB010000147.1:0-6074 GCA_037134015.1 Betaproteobacteria bacterium
GCAAACGGGATCATCTTTCCGCATGTCAGTGATGCACAAGAGGCTCTTAAAGCGGTTCAGATGTGTAAATACCCTCCCTTGGGTAAAAGAAGCATGGCTGCGTTGAGCGCAGCCTCACTTTATCAAAAGTCTGCGGCACCTCGCTTAAAGCAAGAACGTGACGATGGTGTTTTCGTGATCGCAATGATTGAAAATGCCAAGGGTGTAGAGAATGCACAAGATATTGCAAACGTTGCCGGCGTCAATGCATTGATGATGGGCCCTATGGATTTAAGTTTTGAGCTAGGGGTACCTGGTCAAACCAATCATGCCTTGGTGATTGACGCCACGCTCAAAGCTGCAAAGGCAGCGCAGTCCGCCGGCATCCATTTTGTGGTTGGGGAGGCGGGCCATGAGTTGGTGGATCAGCTTCGAGCCTTGGGAGCGAAGATTTTTACTGGCGGCAATGACGGATCTTATTTATTGAGTGCACTCACCAAAGCTGCAAAGGATTTCGATAGCAAGTTGATCGCCTGAGGCATTTGATTCAGTCAAACCCTGGTGGTTCGTTGACGTTCACCGTGTCAAATGTGCCTGGAATGATGATCTCAAGGACTTCCAAATCATCAGAATATTCGAGAACCGTGTGTTTGATCCCTGCCGGTTGAATCCAACAACTTCCCTCTTTCATCATGAATTCTCCCTGGCCTTGAAACTCCACTCTGTTCCAGCCTTTTAAAACATAAACCATTTGAAATTTGACATCATGGTAATGTCGCTTTGTAACGGCCTCTTTGTCAAAAGGCCGACCTCTGGCGTTGATGTGGGCGTCGACGAGTCCTCCTGTGGCCTCCTTGGCCCCTAAGTCTCGGTAAACGATGTAGGGACGCAGACCTTCACCCTTGAACTCGGCGTCCGCTAGGTGAGAGACATGGAACTTTTGGATGGGCCATTCTCCCAAAGATTGCATCGCATTTTCAGCGGTGACTTGGTGAAGCTTGGATTTGGATGGGGTTTGTGTCATGTGCGCTTAAGATCTTGGTGTTTGAGAGATAACTGTCTAAAAGTTTAACTCTGAAAATCTCCCTTTTACCCACGGTAAACACTGACCAAGGGAATACCCTTTGAGCAAGAGAGGGTCAAAGAAGGCAAGGCCATAGAAGCTCAAAGCCACTATCGTCTTTTGTTCCTAAGGATTGATTGCGGGCACTCTCAAGATTTGGCCATTGATCGATTTGTTTTTAACCAGTTGGTTATAAACCATGATTTGGTAGCGATGGTTGAAGTAGGGTGTGACCGAATGGTAAGACGCAATGCCAAACCACGTGTTGCCATATTGACGGATCCCTTTTTTCAGGTGCCATGCAGCAACATAGGTTGCCACACAAGCATCCAAAAGTTGTTCAGGCGCGATACCGTATTTAGCAATTTCAGGAAAATGAACAGAGTTGATGCCAGCCATGCCTACATCCAAGGTGCCGTTGCTGTTTTTCCTGACTTCCCATGCATTGAGGCCAGACTCCACCATCAAGATGGCTTTCAACACGTCGGCATTGACATCATGGTAGGAGGATGCCGCGGGTATGCATTGCTCGTTGTTTTGCAATGCCGTTGAAGGCGTTTGACCTTGTAGGGTGCTGCTGCTCGCTTCCAAGCTCAAGACAAGGTACGCGACACAGCCAAGCCACTTCAAGGCAAAACGTAAGAGCTGCAGTTTATGTATTTTGACCAACACCATCTTGCTCTAAAAGGAAACCAACTCAAAAGTGCATCATGTTGAAAGGGTTCGAATTTTTTTCATCAAGCTCGCTTTTGGATAAGGGCACAGAACCTCAACCTCTGAAAGATTGTAAGTGAGTTGGCAAAACCCAAGGGTCGCTTTGGTCCATCAGCTTGATCTCAAGCAGAAACAAACAATGCCCTTAAAAGGGCATTGTTCTAAAGGCGCCATGACCGAAGGGGCCATGGCGAGAGGGTCGAAATTCAAATCGTTTTGAGCTTGGGCATGATGCGCAAGGCGTTACCGCGATCGATGGCCATTCTCTCCTCTGCTGTGAAACTGCGAGCGGCCAAGCCGTCCTTGACCTCGGCGCCTTTCCTGTAGGGGAAATCACTGCCGAACATGATTTGTGAGGTCGGGATGAGGGCCCTTAAAGCAGCCATCGCACCTTCATGGTGACCTTGAGCGGTGTCATAGTGAAAGCGCTTGACCTCAGCCAGCACGCCATTGGGCAAGACCTCCTTGGCCTTCTCTTTCATGTCCACCTCTTGGCGCGTGAAGCGACTCCAAAGGAAAGGCATCGTGCCGCCGCTGTGAGACCAAATCCATTTGATGTTCGGGAACTTGTTGGCAGCGCCCCCAAAGAGCATGCTGGCAATGGTGCGAGTGGTGTCGGTGGCGTATTCAATGGCTGAAGGAGGCACCTCGGGAAATGGGTTCTTGCAACACTCAGGCATCAGGGGGTGGACATAAATGGCTGCACCACGGCGATTGAGCTCTTCCCAAATCGGCCAAAAGTGCTTGTCACCCAAATACTTGGTGCCGTAGGAGGTCATCAAGCCAATGCCATCGGCTTTGAGGGTATCCATGGCGTATTCAATTTCTTTCAAGCTGCCTGGCACATCCATCAGGGGCAAGGTAGCAAATGAGCCAAAGCGTCCCGGATAGGTTTGAACCATTTTGGCGACGTACTCATTGGATTGTGTGGACAAGCGGCGATCGAGTTCAACATCTTTGAAATAAGCACCAGGCTGAATCAAAGCCACCACGGAGGTGGCGATGCCGTTCATGTCCATGTCTTCAATCGAGGCCTGTGGGCTCCACTTGGGTGCAGCCACACCTTCTCGGTCCTTGACTGCATCCACGTAGGCCGGGGGCACGACATGGTGGTGGATATCGATGCGGTGTGGCTTGGCAGCATTTTGTGCATGAGCACTGTCCATGCCACCCCAAAGAAGAGAAGCGGCGCCACCCACACCCACTGCGGCACCGCTCAGGGCGGTGAGGCCTGTTAAGAAGCCACGCTTGGAGGTGTCAAGGGGGTGGTTTTGATGATCGAGACCTTGGCAGGCGCAAGAAAAAAGTTTCATGGGTGGTGCTCCTTGGTGAAATGAATAAAAATCTTTGGTGTTGAGTCTTGTATCAGGCACTTGGGGCATTGAGCCACTCTTGGGCTTGAAGCACCAAGGCGTCCAATGCCGCGCCACTGCCTGTGGCCAAATGGGGGCTGACATTGGCCCCATGGCTGCTTTGCATGTAGGCCAGATGTTGATAACCCTCTGGAAATTGACTGAGCCGTTGCGGGTCCAGCGTCAAACTGGCGCTGGGGTCGAGCAGGTCCAAGCGATCCTTTTCATAGATGACGTTTCTTTTTAAGATCTTCCATTTGCCATCTCTTTTTTCGACACGGTCGTAAAAGCGTCCCGTGCAGGTGATGTCGACCACTTGTTGCTCAAGCAGGCCTCTGACCATGATCGACATGCGGGTTTGCGCAAGCGCTTTGTTGCCGTTGACTTGAGCGACCGTTCCACCTAGAAAGTGTTGGCTCTTGGAGCCGTTTCTCCAAGACGCTTGAATGGCTGAGATGAAGTCTTCAAAACTGCCGTCAAACCAAGTTGCCGTCATTTGCCCATCAGGGTGAACGGTGGACCTCAATCCCTCCCAGTCTCCCGTGTCACGGTACAAGGCCCAACTCTGGACCACATCGTAGATGCTCAGTTTTTCTAAAAAATAAAAGGTGTCTGACATACTTTTCTTTTTTATTCAGGAACAATGCCCGCTTGTCTCAGCAACTGTGTCCATTTGCTCACTTCGCTTTTGATAAAAACATCGGTTTCTTGGGTGCTCATTTGTAAAATACGCCCACTGCCTTGCTGCAACCTGGTGCGGACATCTTGAACGCTCATGGCTTTGTCAATTTCCATGCGAAGTTTTTCAACGATGGGCAAGGGTGTTTTGGCCGGAACGAACCATCCAAACCAAGTCTCCATTTCTAAGTCCATGGCGCCAGTTTCCTTCAAAGTGGGTATGCCCAAAGCGTCAGGTGCACGTGATTTGCTGGACACGGCAAGACCTTTGACTTGACCGGCTTCTAAATAAGAACGCGTGGTGGTGGAATTGTCAAAGAACAAATCTACTCGCCCAGAGATCAAATCCATGTAGACAGGCTGAGCACCTTTGTAGGGCACTTGGAGGATGTCAACATTTCCAAGGCTTCGAATCAGTGTGGCCAAAATGAATTGCCCACTCCCAGGACCACTGGAGCCGATGTTGAGTTTGCCAGGATTGGCTTTTGCGTAGGCCAACAAGTCTTTTAAATTGTTGACAGGCAAGCTCTTGGTGCCAATCAATGTGTAAGAGTGACTCACCACCAAACGCAATGGCACAAAGTCATTGATGGGGTCGTAGCCAGGTTGCTTGTACAAGCCCATGTTCAAGGCGATGTTTGAGAGTCCGCCGACCAAAATATGGTAGCCATCGGGCGCAGCTTTGGCAATCGTTTGGGTGCCCACCAGCGTGCCACTGCCGGGCTTGTTTTCAACAACAAATTGTTGTCCCATTTGTTCAGAGAGTTTGACGCCCAGCACCCTGGCCACCAAGTCAAATCCACCGCCGGCCGTAGAAGGTGCAACCACTTGAATGGGCTTGTTGGGATAGCTGGAGTTGCTTTGGGCGAAAGTCAGATGAGCGTGGGTGAGCGCAAGAAAGAAACTTAAATAAATCGCAGGAGGCATGCAAAAATTCGTAAAGCGGAAAAAACAAAGCATAAGGAAGCGTCTGGAGATGAAGAGGGCAAGGCGCATTTTAAAAATGGTCCACTCTCAGTGGTGAACCATTTCAAATGAAAGATCAAAAAAACATTCAAATCTGAAGTTTCAAAGACCCCCTATTGAACCTCAAATTCTAGAGATGAAGATCAGGGTTAACGCTAGATCAAAAAATGAGATTTTGAAAGCGAAAGCCAAAGCGATCGACAAAGCGATCTACAAAGTGATCCATGACGGTTTTACTTACCGATGATGTGCGGGACGACCCGATTGAAGAGCCAACCAAAGGGCGGGTAAAAAAGTGAGCCTAGCGAAAAAGTGCTTTGCGTAAAAACACTTTTTTTCTTGCTGAAGGTATCAAAGCCAGTTCTACCATGGTAGGCGCCCATGCCACTGTGTCCGACCCCTCCAAAGGGCAATTCAGGGCTCAAGAGGTGATGAAAGACATCATTGACCGTGACGCCCCCTGACAAGGTGTTGTCCAATACGGTTTGAATCTCTTTGGGGTCTTCTCCAAACACATACAAGGCCAACGGTCTTTCTCTAGAATTGATCAAAGCCAGTGCTTCATCTAGGGAGGAATAGCCCAAAACCGGCAAGATAGGCCCAAAGATCTCGTCTTTCATCAAAGGCAGTTGGCTGTCCATCTCCAGCAAGACGGCGACGGGTGCAAATTTTCGACTCTCTGCACCCAAGTCTTCAGGATGCAGTGCAACGATCTGAGCATGCTCGGCCTGAGCCTCACGCAACAGAGTTTGAAGTCGCACGTGCTGTGCTGGGTTGATGATGGCCGAGTAATCGGGGTTGTTTTGCAAACTGGGATACATGGTTTGGCAGGCGTCTTTCAAATGCATCAAAAATTCGTTGCGTTGCCCCTCCGGCACGAGAACATAATCTGGTGCAATGCAGGTTTGACCAGCATTGCAAAGTTTTCCAAAAAGTATTTTTTTTGCCGCGTCTTTCAAATTGCATTGGGGGGTCAAGACCGCTGGCGACTTGCCCCCAAGCTCTAAGGTGACCGGTGTTAAATTCGTTGCACAGGCTTTCATGACTTCTTTGCCCACTGCGCTGGAACCTGTGAAGAGCAAGTGATCAAAAGGCAAATGAGAAAAGGCTTGAGCCATGTCGCGGCCCCCAGTGACCACATGCACTTCTTCGTTGGAGAAAATACGGTCCATTTCTTCTTTAAAGAAGGCCGAAAAATGCGGATTGTGTTCGGACATTTTGAGCATCACTCGGTTGCCTGCTGCCAAGGCCGAGCACATTGGAGAGAGGGCCAAATAAAGGGGATAGTTCCAAGGCGCGATGATGCCTACACAGCCCAAGGC
>JBAXNB010000148.1:0-6025 GCA_037134015.1 Betaproteobacteria bacterium
CTTGCCCTATCAGCGCCCACCCTTGTCCAAAGCTTTTTTTAAAAAGGACGACGAAACGGTCCAAGTCATTCGAGCCCAGTCGTGGTTTGATCAACAAGGCATTCAAGTCCACTTGGGCGATGCGGTCAAAAGCATTGATTTGACGCAACAAGTGGTGCATTTGAGCTCTGGACAAAGTGTCGCCTTTTCCAAGCTTGTTTTTGCGACCGGTACGCGCCCTAGGCGCTTGCCTGAGTTGGGGCCAGAGCTAGAGAATGTGCATTTGCTCAGGACCGCACAAGATGCTCAAACACTGAGGTCACAACTGGCCAACACCCAAAGTGTGACCTTCATCGGAGGAGGATTCATAGGCCTGGAGTTGGCCGCAACGCTCAAAGCCCTAGGAAAAGAGGTGACCGTCTTAGAGGTCGGATCCAGGTTGCTTGCCAGATCCATTTCGATGGAGTTGTCAGCTCATGTGTTGAAGACCCACAGGGCTGCGGGCCTGGACATTCGCTTGCAAAGTGTCATTTCGGGCTACAAGACAGAATCCCATCAGCTCACACACCTTGCTTTGCAAGACCAAGAGTTGAAGGTGCAACGCGTGTTGCTAGGCATTGGTGCGCAAGCCGATACGGCGCTGGCGCAATCGATTGGTTTGGCGTGCGACGGCGCAATTGTGGTGGATGATCAAATGAGAACCTCGCTGCCCAATGTTTGGGCCATCGGTGACTGTACGGTCTTTCCTTACGGGCCGACTGGTGCGGGCCTGCGCCTGGAGTCGATCCAAAATGCCAACGACCAAGCCAAAGTGGCGGCCCAAAGCATCATGGGTCAGCCCGTCTCGTACAAGCCTACGCCATGGTTTTGGTCTGAACAAGGTGCCATGCGACTTCAAATGGTTGGGCTCTTGCCGCCCTCACCCAAGACCATCAAGCGCCCAGGTGCGAATGAGCAAAGTTTTTCACTTTTTCACTACGATCAGGATCGCCTGGCCTGTGTGGAGAGTGTGAATGCGGTGATGGATCACATGATGGCCAAGAAGTTTTTTGAGCTTGGGTGCAACCCAAGCCCTGAAGAAGTTGCCAACCCAGAGCTCGCCTTGAAGAGCCTGGCTGTCTAAAGCCCATAGATGAACGCCGAGTCCGTTTTGGGGTTTGGACTAAGGCTTCAGGGACCATCGCCGTGCTAGGATCCCAATCAATTCTTTTTATGGTGTTTCATCAATCGTGAATTCAGACGCAAAACAACCTCTTCGCACCTTGACCATAGCCACTCGCGAGAGCCGCTTGGCGCTTTGGCAAGCACAGCATGTTCAATCTCTTTTATCCGAGCGCGGTTTGGACGTGAAGTTGCTTGGCATGACCACGCAGGGGGACCAGATTTTGGATCGCAACTTGAGCCAAGTGGGCGGCAAGGGTCTCTTTGTCAAGGAGCTTGAGGTGGCCTTGGAAAATGGTCAAGCGGATTTGGCGGTGCACTCCTTAAAGGATGTGCCCATGGATTTGCCTGAAGGCTTTCACTTGGGGTGTGTCATGGAGCGAGAAGACCCCAGAGATGCCTGGGTGTCCTCACACCATGCAAGTTTGCAAGATTTGCCAAGGGGTGCCACGGTTGGCACCTCAAGCTTGCGCAGAACAGTGCTGCTTCGTGCTCTGCGCCCAGATTTAAAGATTGAGCCTCTTCGCGGTAACTTGGATACCCGGTTGAAGAAATTGGACGAGGGTTTGTACGCCGGTATCGTGTTGGCTGCAGCGGGTTTAAAGCGCTTGGGTCTGCAAGAGCGCATCAGGCACATCTTTGAAATCACAGAGATGCTTCCTGCCGCCGGTCAGGGCGCCTTGGGCATAGAGATTCGGGCCAATCGAGGGGATGTGCAAGAGGTGCTCAAGGCCTTGTCCCATCAGACCACTTGGCTGGCGGTTGCTGCGGAACGTGCGGTCTCTAGACGCATGGGCGGGAGCTGTTCGATGCCTTTGGCTGCACACGCGACCGTTCAAGGGGAGTATTTGACCCTCAGCGCTGCTTGGGGAGAGTTGGAGGCGGCAAGCCCCTTGGTCACTGCAAAATTGACCGCCGAAGTGGCCGACCTCTTGGCTGCTGAGGCACTGGGTGAGCAGGTTGCTCAAATGCTGATCGATTCAGGCGCTAGAGTGATGAAGCCTGTGTAGTGCTTTCTTTGTGATCGAGTTGATCCAGAATTAATTTTTTTCATGATCCAACAACTCTTGCGCGACCCAAGCCTTGTGCGCACCGTGGTGATCACTCGTCCTCAGGCTCCGTCCGAGGATTGGCTCAGTGCATTGAGAGACAAGGGCTTAAGAGTCCATCATCTGGCCTTGATTGAAATCGAGGGTCCTCCAGATCCAAATGCCCTGAAGACAGTTGGTTCTCAAGTGGATCACTACCAAGCGTTGATGTTTGTGAGCCCGCAAGCGGTGGCTCAATTCTTTCTCCACCTTCAATTCGATATGAGTGCTTGGCGCACACCGTGTTGGGTCACTGGGGGTGGCAGCAAAGCGGCATTGTTAAAAGCGGGGGTCGGTGAACCTTGCATCTGGATGCCACAAGATGAGTCTGGACTATGGGACAGTGAGCATCTTTGGTTGCGTGTCCAACACACGGTGAAGCCCGCTCAAAAGGTCTTGATTGTGCGAGGTATGGATCAACACGCGGGTGGGCCTAAAGACTTGTCCCATGGCATGGGACGAGAGTTTCTCAGTCAACAACTCATCGCGCATGGACTTGAGGTGAACTATGTGGTGGCCTACCAAAGGCGTTCACCCATTTGGCGTGAAGAGCAGCGTCAAAGGGTCCAAGAATTTTTAAAGCCCACCCATGTCTGGGTTTTCAGCAGTTCCCAAGCGGTCAGCAATTTGGCCGAGCAGTTAAAGGGGGCCGATTTTTCCCAGGCTTGTGCCATTGTGACCCATGAAAGAATTGCCACAGCACTTCGTGATTTGGGTTTTGGTGTTGTTCTCCTGTCACGACCTGATGTGAAGGATGTGTTGCGGTCACTAGAATCCATCTCATGAACAAGAACGAGACAACGCCTAAACCCCCAGAAAAAGAGCTTGCGAGCGTTGAGTCGGCCAAGGCATCTGTTGCACCCAGTCTCACCTCTGACCAAGACAAGGCTTCAGAAGCTCCACCCTCAAGGGTGCATTCAGGTGAGGCGCGAACAACACATGCCCATCCATCACTTGAGCGGGCAAAGGCCAAAGCTGCGCCTGAATTTCTTAACAACATGTTCTTGAAGTCTTTTCTTGTGCTTTGGGCTTTTTGCAGTGTTCTTGCGGTCGTGGTGGGTTTTTATCTCTGGGACAAACTCTCCCATGTACAAGAACTGGTCGCTAGACAGAGCGCAGACACCTCCTTGGCCTCTTTAGAGGCCAAGAGCTTGGCCAAGGAATCGCTTGATTTGACACGGGATACAGCAGCGAAACTTGCACTGACACAAAACAAGTTGAGTGAAGTGGTTTTACAAAGAGCGCAATTGGACGCCTTGATGCAAAGCCTCAGTCGCTCCAGAGACGAGAACTTGATTGAAGACATCGACGCTTCCCTGCGTTTGGCTCAACAGCAGGCCCTGCTGACAGGAAGTTTGCAACCTTTGCTGTCTGCCTTGAAGGCGTCTGAAGAGCGTTTGGCGAAAATCTCGCAACCTCGACTAAGTGGTGTGCAACGTGCCATTGCCAAGGACATTGATCGCGTCAAAAGTTCGTCTTTGGCCGACACGCCGAATTTATTGATTCAGTTGGACGAAATGATTCGCTTGATGGATGAGCTGCCACTGAGCAACGATGTGCTCAAGAGCAAGGAAAGTGGCTCATCAAGTGGCTCCTCAAGCGCTTTGTCCTTGGGTACAAGCTCAGCTCAAACACCAGGCCCGGGTCACAAAGAGGGCTCCCAAGTGCCTGCGCAAGACGTGTCCCTGTCTTGGGCGCAACGCATCACCCAAGGGTGGTGGCAAAAGGCATTTGCCTCGGTCTGGCTTGAGCTCAAAGGTCTTCTTCGGGTGAGTCAAATCGATCATCCTCAAGGGGTGTTGATCAGCCCAGAGCAAGCTTTTTTTGTACGTGAGAATTTAAAATTGCGTTTGCTCAACGCCAGGATGGCCTTGTTGGCCCGGCAAGTGGATACCGCCAAAGCTGATACAGCGGTCGTACAAAAAGAAATCAATCAATATTTTGACTTGCATCAAAAGAACACAGCAGTGGCCATTGCTTTGCTGCAAAGCATTCAAGTGAGTTTAAAGCAGTTGCAGTTGCCAACTCTATCTGAGAGTTTGACGGCCCTTGCGCAAGCGCAGGCAGGGCACTGAGATGCGCGCTGCCATTTGGTTTTTGTTTTTGTTTGCAGTGGCCGTGGCTTTGTCTATTTTTTTGGGTGCCAATCAAGGTGTGGTCACACTTTTTTGGCCACCCTACAGAGTCGATCTCTCGCTCAATTTGGTCATTTTGTTATGGGGTTTAAGCTTTCTTGCCTTGTATCTCACCTTGAGAGGCACCCAGCTTTTGGTGGACTTGCCCCAAAGGGCTCAAAGGTGGCGATTGCTGCAAAAGGAAAGGGCCGTTCAGCAAGGGCTCTTGCAATCGATTTTTCAGCTCTCTTCAGGTCGCTATCTTCGCGCTCAAAAGTCTTCAAA
This sequence comes from Betaproteobacteria bacterium, assembly GCA_037134015.1. Classification (GTDB taxonomy): domain Bacteria; phylum Pseudomonadota; class Gammaproteobacteria; order Burkholderiales; family Burkholderiaceae_C; genus Limnohabitans. The sequence continues at coordinate 4,628 of JBAXNB010000148.1, forward strand.
CAAAGCCTTGGTGCTTTTGCAAGATTTGAACTCTGGGCGCATGGAGCATGCGCTCTCAGAAATTTATCTGTCTGAGCTTCAATGCATGCTGCATTTGATTCACGCCGAGGCGGCACACGCCTTGAGGGACCAAGTCGGGCGAGAGTCTCACTTTGAAAAAGCCCTGTCGTGGTCAAGAGCCTTGCAAGTGTCGTCTCATGTCGAGCCTATGGAGACCAGTCAATTGTTGGCGACTCGGTGGCATTTGTCGGACAAGGACCCGCAGGCGGCCTTGTCGAGTTTGGCGCAATTGAACGCTGGTGCAGCTCGAAGGACGGTGGCTTTGAGGTTAAGACTCAAGGCTGCTCGCTTGAGCGAGCACCATGAACTCGCCCTGGAGACCGCCAAGCTCTTGGCCAAGCACGGCGCCTTCTCTGCAAGTGTGGCCCAAAGCTTGTTGAAAAGCCTCATTGCATCTTGTCTTTCACAAGCCAAAGATGAGGCGCAGTTGCTCAAAACCTGGGGTCGCTTGGAGGCCAAAGAGCGCCAACTACAAGGCATTGGCATGTTGGCGGCCAAGCGTTTGTTGAGCTTGGAAGGCTCGGCTGAGATGGCCAAGGAGTGGCTTGACCATGACAGGGCGATCTTGTTGAAAGAACCTCAAAGCTTGTCTCCTGAGATGCGCGAAGAGTTGGTTTTATTTTTGCAAACCGTGATCTTGGCATTGGCACCGAATTCACAAGACTTGAACCTCTTGGAGCAAGCGGTACGTTTGTACCCGCAAGTGAGCGAATTGCAGTACTTGTACGGACAAACATGCATGCATCATGCTTTGTGGGGCAAAGCGCAGCAACTTTTAGAGTTGGCCAGTCATAGAAACATGGCCCCCAGTCTTCAACGACGCGCTTGGATTGGATTGGCTCAGTTGATGGAGCAAAAGGGTGAGCACGCAAAGGCGCTTGAACTTTGGCGCCAGGCGGCCTTGCTTCAGCACTAGACCCTGAGCGAGAGAGCGAGAGCGTCTGGCCATAAGCCTCAAGCGTCTGGCCTCAAGCCTTGTCAGCTCACCGTCCCTAGGTTCAAGGTTCTAGGAACCCTTTGTCCTACCTTTAGAACCCCTTTGCTCAAGCAAACCGCGCTGTTGTCAACGCGGTCTTGCCTGAGGCCCCTCTTATTTGGCGTCGCTTGAGAAGGGCAAGTTCAATTGGCTGAGACTTTTTTTCGTCTCCACCAACACCAGAGGACCTTCATGAAGCTCCACAGGAGCAGGACGCAAGCGGGGAACACGCACTGCACGAGGCTCATTGGCAATGCTTTCTTTGACTTGTGCGACTTTGATGGGGTCCGATTGGACCCACTGCAAGTTGGAAGACTGCGTCAAAGAGATCAAGGACTCTACGGGCAAGTCATAAGATGCAA
>JBAXNB010000149.1:0-5994 GCA_037134015.1 Betaproteobacteria bacterium
TGAGCGGTCTTGTACGATCGGATCTGTCAGCGCTGGAGCAAGCTGCGACAAAAGGGTCCTGGTCAAGAACCCTTACAAGCATGGAAGTAGAACTGACAAAGGGGGATCCAACGAATCCCCCAATGACACCAGGTGCATCACCTCAACACAAGAACGGGTATAGCGCTTTGAACCAAAACATTTTGGGTCTCACTGCCTAACAAAAGCTTTTTAAGTCCCCTTCTTCCATGGGACGCCATGACGATGAGGTCGATCTTTTTCTTGGTAGAAACATCTATGATGGCTTTGGAGACAATGTCAGATTTCACCACCATGGATGAAGCATTGATGCCAGCTTTGATGGCTGTGTTGCGTTCAGCGTCGACCAATTTATGCGCATCTTTGGCCCAAGCGGCCTCGATCTTATCGATTTCTTTTTGGTTCAAAGGAATAGCGCCATCAAAGTAACTTTGGACAACGCGTGGGATGACTTTCAGGATGATGAGCTCTGAGCCAACCAAGAGCGCAAGCTGAGTTGCATGGACCATGGCTTTTTTAGACAAAGGCGAACCGTCTGTTGCGACCAAAATTTTCTTATACATTTTCGAGCTCCTGGTGGGTTTGTTTCAAAATCAAGCTTGAATCTTAAAAGGCTCTGGACAGCTCGGTTTTGACCTATATCAAGACCTGCTTGATTTCACCAACTTTTCACGGCAATTGATCCATTCGTCCTTAAAATCTCTGAATGCAAGTAAAACATCTCTCTTTGGATTGGCTCGATGCCCAAGAAGAGTGGGAGAGATACAGTGCTCCATTGTCGCAACAAGAGCAAACAAGATTTCATCGAGAAGTTGGAGCCGACAAAGTTGGTCCAATCATCAAATCACAAATTGTGATTGAGGGCATGTATTGTGCGAATTGCTCTTTGAGCATTGAGAGCAAGTTGAAATCCTTACCCGGCGTCTTGGATGTGCAGGTCCATGCCCATTCAAAAAAAGCCCATATTTTTTGGCTACCTCAAAAAAGCAAGCCCAGTGTCTGGCTCAAAGCCATTCATGCGCTGGGCTACCAATCCTCTCTTCTTGAAGGGCTTGAGTCGGAAGAGCTCAAGAGCAAAGAGGCCAAGCTCATGCTGTGGCGCTTCATGGTCGCACTCTTTTGCATGATGCAAGTCATGATGTACTCTGCACCTTTGTATGTCAACGCTCAAGACAGCGTAGATCCACAATCGATACAATTGCTTCACTGGGCCGGCTGGGTGCTGAGCTTGCCCGTTCTGATTTTTTCATGTCAGCCTTTTTTCAAAGGAGCTTTCCATGACTTGAAAAATTTCAAACTCAGCATGGATTTACCTGTCGCTGCGGGCATGTTGATCACCTTCTTCCTGAGTTGTGCGGTCACGTTCCAACCCAACGACATTTGGGGGATGGAGACCTATTTCGACTCCTTCACCATGTTCACGACCTTTCTCCTGGGTGGTCGCTGGTTGGAGTTGAAACTAAGAGACACCACCCTTGGTGCATTGGATGCGCTCATGGATCGCGTCCCCAAAGGTATCGAGCGTCAAATCAATGAAGGTCAATTTGAGACCATCTCTACCCATCGCATCAAAGTCAACGATATTCTAAGGATTCAAACCCATCAATCTTTTCCTGCAGATGGTTCAGTGATCGGTCCAGCGACCTGGGTTGAAGAGTCCCTTTTAAGTGGCGAGTCCAACCCAATCGCCAAATCACCTGCATCTTCAGTTTTAGCTGGCAGCATCAATTTGGGGCCTACTGTCTTGATGAGCGTGAAAGAGACTGGACACGCCACTCGATTCGCTTCCATTGTTCAATTGCTACAAGAAGCTGAAAGCTCCAAGCCCGAGATTGCCAAAATTGCCGATCGTGTCGCCAAGCCTTTCATTGCAATTGTGTTGTTGTTGGCCTTTTTGAGTGCATGTTGGTGGTGGCCCGAGTCTGCCGTGAAAGCTTTGCTTGTGGCCAGTGCAGTGCTGATCGTGACCTGCCCTTGTGCACTCACCCTTGCAACTCCATCCGCCATGATGGCCAGTGCAGGCTTTTTGGCCAAACGCGGTGTCCTCATGCGCAACCTCGCAACCTTGGAGCGACTCGATCAAATTGATCATGTGGTGTTCGACAAAACAGGCACTTTGACCAAAAACATCTTGCACCTCAAAGACGTCTTTACATCTCCCAATACCTCAAAGATTCAACTCTTCGCACTCACCCGCGCATTGGCCAAGCACTCGCCCCATCCGCTGTGTCGCTCCCTGGAAAGAGAGGAGAGTCTGAGCGGTTTGAGCGAGGGGGAAGTTCGCGATATAAAAGCCATGACCTCAAGCATGGAGGTTTTAAATTTCAAAGAACTACCAGGCATTGGCGTTGAGGCGGTCGTTAAGTTTCAACATGAAATGCTAGCTCTTCGGTTGGGATCTTACAAGTCTTTGCCAACCCCTTCACTGCCTTCTCATTCTCCGCACTTCTTGGATGGCTCTATGGTCCAAAGCGCTCAAGTCCACCTGTCCAACGCTTCGCAATGGTTGGGGGCATTTTTATTTGATGAAGAGCTCAGGCCTGAGGCCAAGCAGGTCATTGAACAGCTTCTTAAGAGAGGACTAGGTGTCGAAATTTTCTCAGGCGATCAAGTCTGTCGTGTAAGACAAATCTCACAAGTGCTAGGCTTACAAGAGGATCAAGCACATGCAGAATTGTCTCCTCAAGACAAGCTCCATCGCATCAGGTCTTTACAAGTCCAAGGACACAAGGTCCTCATGGTGGGAGACGGTTTCAATGATTTACCCGTACTTGCTGGTGCTGATGTTTCTATGGTCTTTGGCTCAGCAACTCTTTTGGCCCAAGAGCTCGCTGATTGCGTGGTCTTGAACCCCTCTTTGACATGGGTCATTGGATGTTTGAACCATGCCCAACGAACACTTCAGGTGGTGCATCAAAATTTACTCTGGGCATTTGCCTACAACCTCATCTGCATTCCCATGGCGCTCTTGGGGTTCTTGCCTTCTTGGCTGGCTGGACTCGGCATGGCCTTGAGTTCGCTTGGGGTGGGGCTCAACGCCTATCGACTTCAACTCAAATCCTCGATAACCTGAAAACCGCAACTCCTTCATCTCATCAAAATTACACATGGACATCCTTTACCTTTTGATTCCTTTGTCGGTGGTCCTTGTGCTGTTCATATTATTGGCACTTTGGTGGGCCATCTATTCGAATCAATTTGATGATTTAGAGCAGGAGTCACAAAGAATTATTGAAAACGATTGATCTTAATCAAAAAAACGTTTCATCAAGTTCAACATAATGGGCTCAATTTCAAAATTCCACAAGCCCATGAACAATCCTCAAACTCTTTATTACCATGACAAGGTTGTCAGGCAATTTTCCATCATGACCATCGTCTGGGGTGTGGTGGGTATGTTGGTGGGACTGATCATTGCGGCGCAATTGGCTTGGCCGGAACTCAATTTTGGCATTTCTTTCCTGAGCTACGGCAGACTCAGGCCCTTGCACACGAATGCGGTGATTTTTGCTTTTGGCGGTAGCGCCTTGTTTGCATCTTGTTACTACGTGTCGCAGCGAACAGGTCAAACCCCCTTGTTTGCACCAAAATTGGCTGCGTTCACGTTTTGGGGCTGGCAATTGGTGATTTTATCGGCGGCCATCAGCCTGCCCATGGGATTGACCACTGGCAAAGAATATGCAGAATTGGAGTGGCCGATTGACTTGCTGATCACAGCGGTTTGGGTGAGTTTTGCAATTGTCTTTTTCGGGACCCTCATCCAACGGCGGGTCAGGCATATTTACGTGGCCAATTGGTTTTTTGGAGCCTTTATTTTGACCGTTGCCGTCCTGCATTTGGTCAACAGCGCTGAAATTCCAGCTGGTTGGATGAAGTCTTACTCAGCTTATGCAGGCGTACAAGACGCTATGGTCCAATGGTGGTACGGCCACAATGCGGTGGGATTCTTCTTGACAGCTGGCTTTCTAGGGATGATGTACTACTTCATCCCGAAGCAAGCTGAAAGACCCGTGTACTCGTATCGCTTGTCGATTGTTCACTTCTGGGCCTTGATTTTTACTTACATGTGGGCAGGCCCCCATCACTTGCACTACACAGCCTTACCCGACTGGACGCAAACCCTTGGCATGATCTTCTCCTTGGTGTTGTTGGCACCCAGCTGGGGAGGAATGATCAACGGGATCATGACCTTGTCAGGCGCTTGGCACAAGCTGAGAGACGACCCCGTGCTTAGATTTTTGATCGTCTCTTTGTCCTTTTACGGCATGAGCACCTTTGAAGGGCCCATGATGTCCATCAAAACGGTCAACGCGCTTTCACATTACACCGACTGGACCGTTGGACACGTTCACTCTGGCGCTTTAGGCTGGGTTGGCTTGATCTCCATGGGGACCATGTATTTTTTGATCCCCAGGCTTTTTGGTCAAAAGAAAATGCACAGCCAAGCGGCCATTGAATTGCATTTTTGGATGGCAACCATAGGCATCGTGCTCTACATTGCAGCCATGTGGATTGCGGGAGTGATGCAAGGCTTGATGTGGAGAGCCATCAATGATGACGGCACATTGACTTACACCTTTGTTGAAGGCGTCAAAGCGACCTATCCCTACTATGTGATTCGTGTGCTTGGAGGTGCCTTGTACCTTGGTGGCATGCTGGTGATGGCGTGGAATGTTGCGTTGACAGCTTTAAAGGGAGAGCCCGCGCTTGTTCAGATCCCACACACTGGCGTATCAATATAAAGAAAGAGCTCTGTCATGAATGACAAAAATTCCAATCAATTTACCCACGAAAAAATTGAAACACATCCATTTTTAATGATCGTGCTCATTCTCTTGGTGATCTCCATTGGAGGACTGGTAGAGATCGTGCCTTTGTTTTTTCAAAAGTCGACCACCCAAGCGGCTGAGGGTGTTGCTCCTTATTCGGCTGTGCAATTGATGGGGCGAGACATCTACATTCGCGAAGGTTGCTACAACTGCCACTCTCAAATGATTCGTCCTTTGATGGCCGAGACGCTTCGCTATGGACACCCCTCGGTTGCAGGTGAATTTGTCTACGATCACCCCTTCCAATGGGGCAGCAAAAGGACCGGGCCAGATCTTCATAGGGTTGGTGGCAAATACAGCGATGATTGGCACAAGGCACATTTGCACAACCCTAGAGACTTGGTGCCTGAGTCCAACATGCCTTCTTATCCATGGCTAGAGAGCAATTTCATCGATCCCACTCAAGGGGCAAGAAGCATGACCGCTCTTCGCAGCGTTGGGGTACCGTATTCGCAAGAAGCCATTGACCATGCCGCTCAGGAATTGAGTCATGTCACAGAACAAACAGCCTTGATCGCTTATTTGCAGTCGCTTGGCAGAGCTTATCAATAAGGAATTCAAATGGACATCAACTTTATTCGAGTTTGCACGACCGTGTTGAGCTTCATCTCTTTTATTGGGATCTTGATTTGGGTCTACCAACCCAAACTGAAAAACGCCTTCCATGAATCTGCCAACTATCCATTCTTAGAGGATTGAGCAACATGAGTGACTTTACCTCCCCCTACTGGTCCTATTACATTAGCACCATTGTGATCTTGGGGCTTCTTGCTTGCATGCTTCTTTTATGGAAAATGTCCAAAAGCAATGGCCAACCCATTGACCCCGGCGAAGAAGGTCATGTTTGGGACGAAGATTTACGTGAGCAAAACAACCCCCTGCCCCTTTGGTGGGTGGGACTTTTCATCATCACCACTGTTTTCTCAGCCGTGTATTTGTGGCTGTATCCAGGCCTTGGAAGCTTTAAAGGCCATTTGGATTGGACCTCTGCACAAGAGCACGCGCAAGACGTTCAAGACAACCAAGACAGCATTGCCCCACTGTATGCAAAATTCGATCGTCAGAGCATTCCAGATATGGCGAAGGATCCGCAGGCCATGTCCATTGGCAACAACTTGTTTCTTAACAATTGTGCTCAATGTCATGC
>JBAXNB010000150.1:0-5965 GCA_037134015.1 Betaproteobacteria bacterium
AGTTCATCGATCGATTCATGAACATCGGCCAAGGCCGTGTGCATTTGTTTCTTTTTAAATGAGCTGTAAGCCGAGGGCTTCCAACGCCTAGCCAGTTCCTTTAAGGTGCTGACGTCCAAATTGCGATAGTGAAGCCAGGCCTCTAGCTTGGGCATGTATTTGACCAAGAAACGCCTGTCTTGGCTGATGGTGTTGCCACACAAGGGGGAGCTCAATTTGGGCACATATTTCTTGATGAATGCGAGCAACTCTTCTGCAGCTTGCTCTTCGGTCAAAGTGGAAGCTTTGACCTTGTCAATCAAACCACTTCTAGAGTGCGTGCCTTTGTTCCAAGCATCCATGCCATTTAAAACTTCGTCACTTTGATGAATCACGAGAACAGGCCCCTCGATGCGAGGACTCAAATCAGGCCCCGTGATGATCACCGCAATTTCAAGCAATTTTTCTTTTTCAGGGTCCAAGCCAGACATCTCGCAATCGATCCAGACCAAATTCATCTCAGACTTTGCAAGCTCATGTGACGCAGGCACAGCATCTGCAGAGGGAGGTACCAAGGCTTGTTCGCCGGAGGAGATGTTTGAGCTGGAATTTTTCATACCCCACATTGTTACTCAAATGCGAGAGATTTAGAGAATTTGCCCTAAACTATTGGGTATGAACACTTCTTCGATCATGACCAGCGCATTTGCCCTCGCCCTTTTGAGCTCCTTGGCCATCAAGTATTGGCTCTTGACCCGTCAAAACAAGCATGTGAGCCTTCATCGCCCAAGTGTACCGAGTGCATTTGCCAGCGTCATTTCCTTGCCCGATCATCAAAAGGCGGCCGATTACACCTTGGCCAAATCCAAGGTGGCTTTGTGGGACTTGGCCTTGGAGACTTTTTTGCTCTTGGCCTGGACTCTATTGGGGGGACTGAATGCACTCAATCAAATGCTCTTACAAGTCTTAGGGCCTGGATTGTGGCAAGAGGTCTGCGTGATTCTTTGCTTCATGGCCATGGGAGCGCTGATCAATTTGCCTCTGTCTTGGTATCAAACCTTTGTCATCGAGAGCAAGTTTGGCTTTAACAACAGCACCTTGAAATTGTGGCTCGTGGACCTGCTCAAAGCAACGCTCCTTGGTGCTGTGATTGGCATTCCCTTGATCAGTGTCATTTTGTGGGTCATGCAAAGTGGCGGCTTTTATTGGTGGATCTGGGCATGGGCCATTTTGGTGGGGTTTCAACTGCTGATGATCTGGATTGCCCCTAACTATTTGATGCCCTTGTTCAACAAATTCACGCCGCTGGAGGACGAGTCGCTCAAAGCCAGAATTTCTCAACTCATGGACCGCTCGGGCTTTAAGGCCAAAGGCTTCTTCGTCATGGATGGCTCCAAGAGAAGCGCCCACTCCAATGCTTTTTTCACGGGCATTGGCAGCAGCAAGCGTGTGGTGTTTTTTGACACCTTGCTCAAACAATTGAGTGCCGATGAAATGGAAGCCGTCTTGGCCCACGAGTTAGGACATTTCAAGCACAAGCACATCGTCAAAATGATGGCGATCAATTTTTTGACCACGCTCCTCGGGTTTGCGGCACTGGGTTGGATCATGCAACAGACGTGGTTTTACACAGGTCTTGGCGTCACCCCCAATTTAGGCTTAGGAGACGCGCCCCACAACAATGCTTTGGCCCTGCTCTTGTTCACCCTGGTGGTGCCTTTGGTGAGCTTTTTACTCTCTCCGATTTCAAGTGCTAGGTCACGGTCCCAAGAATTCGAGGCCGATGCCTATGCCATGCAGCAAGCCAATGCAAACGCCCTTAAGAGTGCCTTGCTGAAGCTTTATCAAGACAACGCATCCACACTGACACCAGACCCTTGGTTTGTGCGTTTTTACTACTCCCACCCCCCAGCCTCTGAGCGCTTGTCTCGAATGGGCTCATGAACCGTCCCGGTCTTGTCATCTCGGGGCATGGTCGACATGTGCTGGTTGAAACAGATTCGGGTGAGCGTATTTTGTGTCACCCCAGAGGAAAAAAAAACTTGGCCTTGGTCGGCGACCATGTGGAGTGGATGGCCAGCAAGGATGAAGGCACCATCGAGAAGATTTTGCCCAGGAAAAATGAGTTCTACCGACAAGACGAGCTGAGGACCAAATCATTTGCAGCGAATATCGATCAGTTGCTGATTTTGATTGCTGCAGAGCCTGAGTTTTCAGAAGTCCAATTGAGTAAAGCCCTCATTGCAGCGCATGCGGCTCAAATCAATGCTCTGATTGTGCTCAACAAGTCCGACTTGATTGATCCCTTTCAAGCCGCTTGGCGCCGCTTGGCGCCCTACACGGCCATGAACTACGAGGTTCGAGCGCTCTCGATCAAAGAAAACAAAGAAGCATTCAAAGACTTGTTGGCCAGCTTGCAAAACAAAGTCACTCTTTTGCTTGGGCCCTCAGGTGTGGGCAAAAGCACCTTCATCAATACCGCCATCCCGCATACCAACTTGTGGACCCAAGAGATCTCTCAAGCTCTCAACTCTGGTAAACACACCACCACGGCCACCACGCTTTACTGGGTCGAGCGTGAGCGACAAACTGCTTTGATTGACTCCCCGGGTTTCCAATCCTTTGGCATTCATCAAATCGACCCTCACACGCTTGGGCGCTACATGCCAGATATACAAGCCCATCTGAGTGGCTGCAAATTCTACAACTGTAGCCATTTGCACGAGCCCAATTGCGCGGTTCAAGAGGCCGTGAAGGAGGGCCTCATCAACGCCAGTCGATACAGAATATACCAACAGCTTTTCGATGAACTGTCGCAGCCAAAAACCTATTAAAACCCAAACTTTGATGGGTCTTCGTTTCAACCAAGCAAGCGAGAAAGACTCAGCAAGGTCAGTAGCACAAACCACATGACCACGGCTCGCCAAACCAAGCCAATGACACTGCGAAGGTGCTGTGGTTGAACTTGCCGAAACACCGTCATCTCTTGCTCTGCCTCTCTGATCGCCGCCTCTTCCTTGGCCATGGGGCTTGAAGGCACAATCCCTAACCTGATGTTCAAAGCGCCCGATGTCGCGCAAAGCACCACACCATCGTTGTCTTCGGGTGATAGTGCAGAATGGTTGCGCCAACATTCAATGGCATCTTCGAAATTGCCCACCACGGCAAAGGACAAAGCCGTGACGCGGGCTGACAACCAATCGACCTTGGACCAGGCAAGACTTGCTGTTCGACTGAGTCCCTCACTGACAAACCCTTGATCGCCCTCGTTGATCGAGATGTCATGGTGCCATACTTTGGAGAGCAAATGACTCAAGCGATAGATCACCGCACCGCAAGGTCCAAGGCCAAAAGCCGCACCCATCGCAAACCAAAACAAGACCCCAAACACATGCTGATGGGCCGCCAAGACCGAGTACTCAATGGCCAGGCTGGTGATTTCTTGTTTGTTCAATTGACTGGTATCGATGCGCTTCCATTGGGCGAGTTTTTCTCTGGCAAGCACCTCATCCCCGGCCTCCAAGGCGTCCTTGATGTCTGTGAAATGATGACTGAACTGTCTAAAGCCCAAGGTGGCATACAAAACCAACACACACCACAGACCCGCCAAGATCCACCCAAGAAAGGTCCACAGCAACCAGTAAAGGCTCAAGGCCGCAACGGTGGGCAATCCCACACACAAGCCCCAGATCAAACCCGTGTGTTTTTCATGGCCTGCATCCAATTGTTTGCTGATGAATTGGGCCCATCGAGTTTGGGTGCGCAAGACCCAATTGTCTTGCTTTAAAGGGCGAACCTGCTCGATCAGCAAAGCGAACAATAGGGATAGGAGCGTCATCGTTGCATCATAACGCGAGAGCAAATGTTTTTAAGACTTTAAGCGCTCAAAAAAGCATAAAAGTTGCGAATCATTGACGCCGTTGCACCCCAAATAAAATGCTCTTGCCCGTCGACTTTGTAAGGCATGGAGTACCACTCTCGAGTCTGCCCCTGATGCTCAAGTCGGTGCTTTCGGTGGTTGGATGGATCCATTAAAAAAGACATGGGTACTTCAAACACATGTGCAACCTCGTTGGCATTGAAGTTGATCTCATGCAACGGATCGATCAGCGCCACCACGGGCGTGATCCTGAAGGCGGTGCCAGTTTCTAAAACTGGCAGTCGCCCGACCACTTGAACGTGGTGCACCTCTAGGCCAACCTCCTCATGGGCCTCCCTCAGTGCAGCGGCTTCAACCGAGGTGTCTTGTGGGTCAACTTTGCCCCCAGGAAAGGCGACTTGGCCTGAATGGGTTTTGAGATGAGCTGCTCTTTGAGTCAAAAGAAGCGTCACCTCGTGCCTGAGCACCAAACCCACCAAGACCGCAGCTTCCCTTTTCGCGGTCTGTGGGTTGGAGACAAAATGTGGCTGCACGGAAAAAGGCTGGGCTGCTTGAAATTTTTGAAGGATGGATGCTGCGCAATACTCATGGGCTTGCAAGGCGCGCAAAGGTTCTTCCTCGCCAACGACGGGAACTGTCAGTGGATCAAATCCAGGTACCTGAGACAAGACAAGGGAAGATGTCATGGCTTAACGCATTAAAAAAGCCGCTGACAAGGCATTGACAGCGGCTTGATGTCCCACGAGCTGGAGACTTAAATCAAACCAAGATGTTGAAACAATCTTGGCAAGGTAGACTTTAAGCCTTGGCGGCTGCGGCTGCAGCTTGAGCTGCCTGAGCAGACTTGCTGACGAGCTTTTCCTTGATACGGGCAGACTTGCCACTGCGATCGCGCAAATAGTAAAGCTTTGCACGACGCACGTCACCACGACGTTTGACCTCAATGCTAGCAATCAATGGGCTGTAAGTTTGAAAGGTTCTCTCAACACCTTCACCGGAAGAGATTTTGCGAACGATGAAACCGCTGTTGAGTCCACGATTGCGCTTAGCAATCACAACACCCTCATAGGCTTGCAAACGTTTGCGAGTGCCCTCAACCACGTTCACACTCACGATGACGGTGTCACCGGGTGAAAATGCAGGGATTTTTTTACCAAGACGAGCAATTTCTTCTTGCTCAAGCGTTTCAATTAAGTTCATGTTGACCTCTGTATCGATCTTGGGTGCGCAACACTGAAGGCTTTCATTTGAAGATTTGGCTTGAGGGACGTCCAAAGACGTTCAAACCCAACAAAATTTAAAGCGGCCACCTAGAGGATCGGAACCCATGATTATACTTTTTTTTGATGTTTTTTTAAAATGTGATCATGAAATGAACATGAAAACCAACACCTTTTACAGACAAAATGCTTGGCCAAGGCTTTAGCAAAGCTCTAAGAGGGCTCAATTTGACGCTTGAGAAGGTGTTTTTAACAAGTCCGGTCTCAAGGCCTGGGTCAGTTCAAGCCGTTTTTGCTGGCGCCATTTTTCAATGTCTTGGTGATGTCCTGACAAAAGCACGCCAGGAACCGTCTGTTCACGCCAAATTTCAGGGCGAGTGTAGTGGGGACAATCCAACAAGCCGCCCAGCTTTGGGTTGAAACTGTCCATTTCATGGCTCAAGCTGTCATTCAGTACATCGGGCTGCAAACGCGCCATGGCATCGATCAAGGCCAGACAGGCCACTTCGCCACCCGACAAGACGAAGTCACCCAGGCTCAATTGGCGGGTGACGAATTGATCAATGAAACGCTGATCCAATCCCTCATAGCGTCCACAAATCAAAATTGCACCCTCAGTGGCATTTGAAAGCCCTTGAACTGATGCATGATCAAGCCTCTCACCCACAGGAGAAAACAAGATCACAGGGGCCAGGCTTTGCCCCAAGCTTTGGCGTTGATCCTGAATCGCCTGCACGCAAAGTGCCAAAGGCTCGGCCATCATCACCATGCCTGGGCCTCCGCCAAAGGGGCGATCGTCAACGCGTTTGTAGGTACCTTGGGCGTAATCTCTGGGATTCCAAAATTGAAGATCGATGTGACCCAATTCGAATGCACGCCTGTTCAC
>JBAXNB010000151.1:0-5945 GCA_037134015.1 Betaproteobacteria bacterium
GGCTTTATGAAAAAAATTGCAAAATCAGTGCTTGTCATCGCTTTGGCCTTGACTGCAGCCTTGTCTCAAGCGCACCAGGGTGCCTATGGGCATGGTGGATATGGTTACGGTCACGGTCACGGACATGGGGGTGGGTGGTCTCGCGGCTCATGGGTGGCGCCCGCTTTGGCTGCCGGACTGATTGGAGGCGCCATTTATGCTGGATCACATCCTATCTACGGCCCCACTTACATCAATCCGCCCATCATCGTGAATCCCGCGCCAACTTACATGAACGGTGCACCAGGCACAGTGGCCCCAGTGGCCTACTACTGTTCTGCCTATCAACAATACTATCCTCAAGTAGGATCTTGCCCAGTGCCTTGGCAAATTGTGAATTAAAGAGGCGGTGCTCAATGAGAGCTGCCTTTTGGATCTCAGATCTTGCTTCGAAGCTTCAATCGACTTCTGCAATGGCGCCAAGGTCTTGAAGGTATTTTGTGCCAATGCGCTCAGAGTGCCGCTCTTTGGAGCTCAGGGTTTCAATTTCCACTTTGGCGCCTTTTCTTTGGCCGTACACATTGTGCTTGAGCCACAGCAACTCTTCTTTTAGTTTTTCTGAAGCGTTGACAGTTTTGCTCCAGCATTTGATATCAGCCGACCAACGATAGCCTCTGGCTTTTAAGATGTCCTTGGTCTCAAAGGGTGAACCGGTTGCATAAACTTTGTTTTGTAGGAGGGTGGAGGACTCAAACAGGGTTTGAATGGCGCTTTGTTTTGTTTTTGGCAGCACCATGTTCAAAACCTCTAAGAGAGCCCAGCAATCTGTCTCTGCACGGTGAGCCTCGTAAAAAATGCCTTGCGTCATGGCCAAATACTCCAATTTTGCAGAGCCAAAAGAGTTGAAGCGCCAGTCAATGTCTTTGATGCTGCAGGCCCAGGGCAGTTCTGCAAAAATAGGCCATCTGTTTTCTACAAAAGGTCGATCGAAGGCGGCGTTGTGAGCAATCACCAAGGACACCCCTTGAAGGGCTTGGATGACTTCTTGGTCATGGATTCGGTGTCCTTTGACCATCTCGTCCGTGATGTGATGAATGGCGATGGTCTCAGGCGGTATGGGAAAGCCCGGATCCTCGAGTTGGTCAAAGACTTGGTCAACATGGGTGATTTGACCTAAGTGGGGATCGTATTCAAATGCAATCATGCCTAATTCAATGACCTTGTCGGTCAAGGAGTTCATGCCAGTGGTCTCCGTGTCCAAGATCACACCTTTGAGGCGCTTGGTGTTGTCAAGATTGGAAGGGGGTTGATGGAGCCATTTCTCTGGAGCGAGTCTTTTTAAAACTTTGAAGTGAGGGTGGCGATCCAGTGCTTGGGCAATCTGCTCCCATTCTTTGGCGTCGTGACTGAGTTGATCGATGTTGTCCATTGCTGCTTTCAGTGGGAATCAAGCGAATGATTGATGTTGGAGTGATCTATCTTTAAATGGGTTTTGACCCAGAACAAGCTCAAGTTTAAGTGCATTTGCATCAATGAAAGGGCTTTAAAAAGAGCCGACAAATGTGTTTTTTTATTCGTCTCATAGCCCTGTGTCTCATGCGCCTGAAGGCTTGGTGTTGTCCGGGCCAATCCAGTCTGGAAGAATCCATCCCAAGACGGCCAAAGACAAGCCCATCAGCAGCAAGACCCAAGACGAAGAAATGTAGGCTGTGAGCGCAGCACAAACAATGACCCCCACGGACTGGCCGGCAAAAAGGATGGCGGCAAAAAGGGCC
This sequence comes from Betaproteobacteria bacterium, assembly GCA_037134015.1. Classification (GTDB taxonomy): domain Bacteria; phylum Pseudomonadota; class Gammaproteobacteria; order Burkholderiales; family Burkholderiaceae_C; genus Limnohabitans. The sequence goes on from JBAXNB010000151.1 coordinate 1,755, forward strand.
ATGCAAGTTCCTCTGACCTCGGGGGCCATTTGTGTGGCGTGAACTTGCATCGTGTTGTGAAACATAAAGAAGCCAAATCCAGCGCCAACGAATGCCACCAAATCAAAAATCCAATGCGTAGAAAAACCAACGAGAGCGTAGGACAGTCCAAAAGTCATCGCACCCGTGCGCACGAGACCCGACTCACCAAGTCTGGCAATCAAGCGCGGTGCAAGCACCATGTAACTGACCCCACCAACGCCAAACAAGGAGACGATGGCCCCAGCCCAAGCAACTGCCAAGGCATGGTGGTCGTGAAGGTGTGTGGCTGAAATTGCAAGGGCACCAAATGCAAAGGCACCCTCAAGACAAATGCAAGCCAAGATGCGCCGAGGTCTTTGCTTTGTAAAGACATAGGCGGTATTGGCAAAAAAAGACAAGCGTTCCTCTCCCTGGGGGCCTGCCGAGGGTTGAGTTTGTAGCTTGGCAATGGGATTTCTAAGAAGAACGCAACCGACTCCAAAAAATAAACCTCCCACCAACCCAAACGCCCAACGCCATCCCAAGGTGTCTGTGATCAATCCCCCAAAGAGTTGACCAGCCACAATTCCCATGGTCGAGCCCAATCCTACCCGTGCCAAAGTGGCTTGGCGAATGGTGTAGTCCACCGTGTCTCCCACCCAAGCAAGGCCCAAAGGGATGATGGCTGCTGTGCATGTGGCCGTTAAGATTCTGCAAAAAATCAAAAAGGGGAGATCATAAGCAAAAGCACTGCCAAAGCAGCCCACACTGCAGCCCACAGTCGCCCATGCCAGGACCTTGTATTTGCCATACTTGTCTCCTAAGGGGCCAAAGAAAATCTGCATCAAGCCATAGGTCACAGCAAAGTAGGAGATCACCTGTGCCGCTTGGCTGCGGCTGACTTGAAACGTTTGTGACAATTCGGGCAGCATGGGGTCACACAGCCGTTGTATGGTCATGCTGGCAAAGGTGGCAAAAGACAATTGCAAAATGGCCTGTCTGGTGGATGGGTCAATCACAGAGCTGGATGTTTGGGACATGTAAGGGACGCTTTACAGGCAAGGTTACTTTGTGTAAAAGTTCCCTAAAAAAATTAGAAAACCGACTCTAAAGAGGGCCACAGCAGGGGTTATATCAAGGATTTATCGGCAGTGAGGCCTATACTGAATGCATATTGCACTGCGGCATATCCGATTTTAACTGTTTCAAACATCTTTTAACTTACATTTGGAGACTTCAATGATGAACCTTACCCCTGAGCAGATTGTGGCTGCTAACAAATCTAACTTAGAAACCTTGGTCGGCCTGACCAGCAAAGCCTTCGCTGGTGTTGAGCAATTGATTGAACTCAACATGGCCGCTGCCAAGTCTACCTTGGCCGACAGTCATTCCAATGCGCAAACTGTGATGAGTGTCAAGGATGCTCAAGACCTTTTGTCGATGCAAGCTTCTATGTTTCAGCCTTTGGCTGAAAAAATGGTGATCTACAACCGCCACTTGTATGAAATCGCGACCACATCAGGTCAAGACGTGGGCGCTGTTGTGCAAGAGCAGTTTGCTAAGAGCCAGCAACTCTATCAAGACATGTTTGAGAACATGGCCAAAAATGCGCCCGCTGGCTCTGAGAGTGCTGTTGCTGCCTTCAGAACCGCGGTGAGCGCCGGTACAAGCGCTCTGGAGTCTGTGCAAAAGGCGGTCAAGCAAGCGACAGATATGGTCGACAGCAATGTCAAAATCATGTCGGCCAATGCATTGGGCGCTGGCAAGTCAGCGACAAAGAAAAAATAAATCACCACAGGCCAAGAAGGCCATCTGAGCCCTTGGGTTCAGATGGCCTTCTTTTTGGGAGTCGGAGTGAAAAGCCTAGGAGCTTAGCTTCATGGCGAATCTTTAACCCGCTCCTTTAACCTGCTACTTACAACTGCTACTTGAACCTGCTACTTGAACCGCTCCTTGCTCAAAGATCAAGAAGCGCATGCTTTCAAAGCCTTTGAAATCTCAGTCACGAGTTCAGGACCTTTGTAGATCAAGCCACTGTAGATTTGCACCATGTCCGCGCCCGAGTTGATTTTGCTCGTGGCGTCTTCTCCACCCATGATGCCTCCCACGCCAACAATGGGGAAATGCTCTCCAATGGCTTGTCGCAGTTGAGCCAGTACAGCGTTGCTTGAATTCAACAGTGGGGCGCCTGATAGGCCTCCGGTTTCCTCAGAAAAAGCGAGCCCTTGGACGCCTTGTCGCAAGAGGGTGGTGTTCGAGCAAATGATCCCCCAGTCCCCTTGTTTGGCACTTTTGTCGATCGGACAATGTTTTCTGAAGGTGTTGGCCAAAAGATGGATTTGCGCATGATCCAAGTCTGGCGCAATTTTGATCAGCAAAGGCACGCGTTTGCCCGTTCTTGAGGTCAGTCGTTCTCGGTGCTCTGCCAAGGCGCCCATCAACGCATCCAAGGCTTGATCTGATTGCAGTGTGCGTAAATTCTTGGTGTTGGGGCTTGAGATGTTCACGGTGACATAGTCCGCATAGGGGTAGACCGCCTCCAAAGCTTTGAGGTAATCTTGGGTCGCGTTTTCTATAGGGGTGATCGCATTTTTACCAATGTTCAAACCCAAAATCGAAGGTGTTGGGTTTGAAGAGGGTTGCTGTTTGAGGTGGGCTTTTTGAACATTTTCTAAAAAGACCTCAACGCCCTTGTTGTTAAAGCCCAATCGGTTGATCAAGGCATGGGCCTCTTCAAGGCGAAAAATTCTGGGCTTAGGGTTGCCGACTTGAGGCAAAGGCGTCACAGTTCCAACCTCTATGTGACCAAATCCCATGGCTGCAAATGCGTCGATGGCACTGGCATTTTTATCCATGCCGGCCGCCAACCCGACCCGGTTGGGAAATTGCAGGCCCATCAAGCTCAAGGGGTCATGGACCATGGGCTGCGTGAGCAGCAAGCGACTCCACAAGGTGTTTTGAGTTGCTCTCAGCGCTTTGAGTGTGAAATCGTGAACGGTTTCCGCATCCAGTGAGAAAAATATTGGGCGAATGAGTGAATAGGGCAACAGCATTGGCTAAACTACCTTCAAGGCTACATGCTTTGCAAAGCATTGGCGTCATCGTTTAAAGAGCTACCATTGTATGAAACAAAGTAAGGAATTGTCGCGTGAGTTCATTATCTAGCCAAGATCAATTAAAAGCCATGGCCGCTGAAAAAGCGGTGCAGTTGATCAAACCCCAATCTTGGGTCGGTGTGGGAACGGGCTCCACCGTTAATTTCTTCATTGATGCTTTGGCCCAATCAGGCCTTCTCATCAAGGGGACCGTGTCGAGCTCTGAAGCCTCGAGCCAGCGTCTGAAGGCCCTAGGGGTGCCAGTCTTTCCGATCGAGGAGGTCCCCGTCTTGGATGTCTATGTGGATGGGGCCGACGAGATCGATCACCATGGCTTCATGATCAAAGGTGGGGGTGCTGCGCTCACCCGAGAAAAAATTCTTGCGGCACAAGCCAACACCTTCATTTGCATCGTTGATCAAAGCAAATGGGTCCAGACCTTGGGTGCCTTTCCTTTGCCCCTAGAGATCATCCCCATGGCTGCGCCCAAGCTCATTGAGAGATTCAAGGCAATGGGCGCACAAGCCAGCGTTCGCTTAAAAGACGGACATCCTTTGATCACCGACAATCAACAACATGTTTTGGACGTGAGGGGTTTGCAAATCACCGATCCCTTGGCGTTTGAAACCCAGGTCAACCAATGGCCGGGCGTCATCACGGTGGGTGTGTTTGCAAACCAAAGGGCCTCGGTTTGTTTGCTTGCAAGCCCAGAGGGCGTGAAGACCATTGAGTTTTGAAGCAAAGACGGGAAGTTCAAGGGGTTTTTGGTATGCGGACCCAACAACAGCTGATTTTTCAAAGTCTTCAAACTGCAGACCAAGCCCGAGAGGTGATTGAGTTGATGGGGGATTTGGCGATGAAGTGCGGTGTCAAACTACCCAAGCTGCCTCCACCCGAACCCCTGGGTTGCTGCGCCAGGGGTTGCCAAGGCTGCGTTTGGGAGGGCTTTGTCTCGGCGACTGAGTATTGGCGAGACTGTTCCTTGAGTGTTTTGCAACACCACGCCAGCGATCTTTTAAGCCACCACCTAGAAGAGGTTCAGGTGAAGCTGTGCTTGAAAGGACGCTGATACTTCGAGCGATTTATGTGCCGAGTG
>JBAXNB010000152.1:0-5860 GCA_037134015.1 Betaproteobacteria bacterium
CCCACAAGCACCGCCAACCAGGCCACCAAAGGCGGGCCAAAGAATTGGCCAAGGGAAGAAAACTGCTGCATCCAACCCACCGTGATGGCCACGCACTCACTGCTTGGGCTCAGCTTGACCGCCAAAGAGAACAGGGTCCCCGGCACAATGCCCCCGACGCACGAGAACAACAAAATACTCACAAACCGCCACTCAGCGGGCAAAGGGGTGTCATCGACCTGCGCAAAGGCCAACACACCACCCAAGGCCATGGTGATGAAACCGATCAGCAGCAGCCTGGCCGACATGCCTGCAGGTGTTGAAATGAATCGGAGGAATTGAACAAAGGGGGTTGCCAAGGGGCTAGAGTCGTCCTCGACCTTAACCTCGACCCCGCGCTCGGGCTCGAGCTCAGCTTGGCTTGGCAACTGCGAAGCGCTCATGTTCGGACTTTGAACGGGCTCAAAGGGAGAGCTGCGATAGGTCTGCCAAGGCTCACGGGTCTGCATGGGTGTGCTCCAAGCACTAGGGTGATCAATGGCTTGTCTCTTCAAATCCTCCCGCATTTTGGCTTTAAGAAGCGCTTCTTCCTTGTCCTTGGCAACTGACTTTGCACTACGGGCCAAAAAGAATCCCGAGCCCACATTGCCCAAAATATTCACCGCTGCGACCAAAGCGGTGATCATTCCACTGCTGGTTGCACTGATGCCCATTTCTGCTGTGATGGTCGGTAAAAATCCAATCACCGAAATCCATTGCGCAGAGTACAAACAAAAACAAAAGGCAATGAGCCAAGGCCCCTTGCTGCTCAAGGTCAAGCGCAGACGAGCCCCCCAATGCAAGGAGACCAAGCCCTCTGCTTGGGAGGTGATGCCAGGCGGCACCTTGATGAACAACATGTAAAAGGCCAAAAGTGTCACCATGGACAACAACAACCACCAGTTCGCCCAGCCAAAGGCATTGATCACCCAAGGGCCAGCAAGCAAGGCGCTGGCCGCACCAATGGGCATGTAAGCGGCCCACCAACCCAGCATTTTGGCCAACCTCTCGCCCTTGAGCAGGTGCTTGAGCAAACTTGGCGCTGGCATGATGGAGAGCAAAAAGCCCAGGCCTTCAAAGAATCGGGTGAGCAGCAAGGTCGCTGGCGTCTGGGCCGTGGCGCCCAAGGCACTGGCCAAAGACAAGAGCATCATCCCTGAGAGCATGCAACGCCTCAAGCCAATGACGTCGGCAAAAAGCCCCACCATCAAGCCCAAAAACATGCCCGCAAACTGCACCATGGACAATAAAAAACCAGCTTGCACCAAACTCACGTGCAGCTCTTCTCGCAAAGCCGGCACGGCAGGCGGCAGTTTGCCAATGTGCATGGCCACACTGATGCCGGCCAAGACCACCCACACAGCGGGCGAGCGCCATAGGCTTTCTTTGGATGTGGAACTGGGAGCTTGCGGCATCACTTCAAGCCTCGTTCCAGCGCGTTGTGCCACCTAAACGCTGGTGCTCCTTGGCCGCAAAGCGATCGGTCATGCCCGCGATGTAGTCGGCCACGGCCCGCTCCTTGTCCTCTCGGTTTTGGTGAGCTTGGGGCATTTCCTTGGGGTCGTGGGTGTAGGCCAAAAAGAGGTCTCGGATCATTTCTTTGGCTTGTTCTGTGGTCTTTTGAACGCGAGAGTGGCGGTACAAATTTTGAGACAAAAAGCCCTTCAATTCAAGCGAGGCCAACTGCATGGGCTCGCTGAATTTGACCAGCATGGGATGGCGTTTGACCTCCAAGCTGTTGGTGATGTTCGCCGCCTTCAGGGCCTCTTGCGTGTTGCCGATCACGTCGTAGACCTGGTCGCTGAGCATCATGCGAATGGTCTCGAAGAGCCACCTGCGGTCTTTGACGTGCGGGTACTTCTTCAAGGTCTCTTGGCTGTAATGGGCCACCAAGGGGACACCTTGAAGTTGATCCATGCTCAAAAGTCCCGAGCGCACACCGTCATCGATGTCGTGAGCGTTGTAAGCAATCTCATCCGATAAATTGCACAGTTGCGCCTCCAAGGAGGGCTGCTCACGCAAAATGAATCGCTGCCCAACGCCCCCAGGCTCCATCGCCTCCAACTGCCTGGCATGCGGCAAGCTGCAATGCTTTAAGATGCCCTCGCGCGTCTCATAGGTCAAGTTCAACCCATCAAAGGAGGCGTAACGCTCTTCTAAAAAATCGACCACCCGCAAACTTTGAAGGTTGTGCTCAAACCCTCCAAAGCTCTCCATGCAGGCGTTCAAGGCCTCTTGTCCCGCATGGCCAAAAGGGGTGTGCCCTAAATCATGCGCCAAGGCCATCGCCTCGACCAAATCTTCATGCAAATGCAGCGCTCTGGCCATGGAGCGGGCCAACTGGGCCACCTCCAAGGAATGGGTCAAACGCGTGCGAAACAAATCGCCTTCGTGGTTCAAAAAGACCTGTGTTTTGTAGACCAGTCTTCTGAAGGCGCTTGAGTGCACGATGCGGTCTCTGTCGCGTTGATAATCATTTCGCGTGGGCGCATCCTCTTCATACAAACGCCTGCCCCTGGACCGCAAAGGATCGCTGGCATAGGACGCTAAAACATAGGACAAGGTCATGAAAAAAACAAACGATGGGGCTGAGCAATCAAGGCAAGAAGGTCAATGGGTTCAAGCCATCGGCTGGGTGTTCGCCCATCTTAACGCAAGGGCATCGGCAGAACGTTTAAAAAAACAGCTTTTAGTGGCTTGAATCAAGGGCTTGTGCATGTTTCGATCACCTTCTGCACCAAAGCTTGGGGTGCTTTGCAAACCACCGCCTCTCCGGGCCGCTTGATCACCACAAATTGAATCTCTCCACCCACTGCTTTTTTATCGTGGCTCATGTGCTCCAAGAAAGTCTCCAGGCCCAAATCAGGCGCACGCGTAGGCAAACCCGCTTTGGCAATGAGCTCGGTCATGCGGTGCACAAAGGCGCGGTCCACCAAGCCCAAGGCGTGGGACAACTCACAGGCCATCACCATGCCACAGCCCACTGCCTCTCCATGGAGCCACTCACCAAAGCCCAGACCACTCTCGATGGCGTGCCCAAAGGTGTGGCCAAAATTTAAAATGGCCCTGAGCCCTCCTTCTTTTTCGTCTTGGCTCACCACCCAGGCTTTGATCTCACAACTTCTTTTGACCGCTACGGCCAAGGCTTGAGGGTCTTTGTTGATCAAGGACGGCAAGTGGATGTCCAACCAATCCAAAAACGCCATGTCAGCAATCGGTCCGTACTTGATGATTTCTGCCAAACCCGCGCTCAACTCTCGCGCGGGCAAAGTCTGCAAAACACCCAAGTCACACACCACTTGAACGGGTTGGTAAAAGGCCCCGACCATGTTCTTGCCCAAGGGGTGGTTGACCGCGGTTTTGCCGCCAACAGAAGAGTCCACTTGAGCCAACAAGGTGGTGGGCACTTGCACAAAGGGCACGCCCCGCATGAAGCACGCCGCAGCAAAACCCGTGATGTCCCCCACCACGCCGCCACCCAGCGCAAAGAGCACGGTTTTGCGGTCCGCGCCCGCGCCCAGCAAGTGATCAAAAATGCTGTTGAGGGTGAGCCAGGTTTTATGACCCTCCCCATCTGGCAGGACCAACAACTCCACCCGCTCGTAATGCGCCTTGAGGGCATTCATCAGGTGTTGTGCATAAAGCGGGGCCACCACCGTGTTGCTCACGATCAGCGCCAACCGGGCCTTGGGCAAAGCACGCCAAGTATCTGGGTTTGACCAAAGCTCTGGTCCAATCCAAATGGGGTAACTGCGCCCTTCAGACAAAGCAATGTCAACGCGCTCGATGGGCGCGTGAAGGTCAGGCTTGAACGGGGGCAGTGGCTGTGGTGTCATGAAAATTTTCTAAGGTACATCGTGCCTTTGGGGCCTTCAAGGTCGATGAGTTGATAGGCCAGTCGAGTGCGGTCCGCTCAAACCTTCAGACTTGAAGTTGAGCTTCTTTAAGATCATTTGCATCAAGGTGCCGACATGCGGTCTTGGGCTTTCAATGACATGGTGCGCTGTCTGGGTGTAGAGCGGGTCTCTCACCGCAAACAGGTCTCTGAGCCTCATCAAGGGATCGGCCACTTGTAAAAGCGGTCTGCTTTGATCGTGCCTCAAACGACGAAACACATCTTCTGGCGAGGTCCTCAAGTAAAAGACCGTGCCCCGCGCCTTTAAACGCTCGCGGTTCAAGTCCCGCAGAACAGCGCCGCCGCCCGTTGACAAGACACCGAAGGGTTCAAGGGTCAATTGATCAAGGACCTCGGACTCGATGTCTCTGAAGCGCTCCTCACCCTCGACTTCAAAGAACTCGCGAATGGAGCAACCCAAGCGCTGCTCTATGGCGTGATCAGAATCGATGAAGGGCAAATTCAGTTTTCTGGAAAGATGTCGACCCACTGTGGATTTTCCACTGCCAGGCAAACCAACCAAGATGTACACAGCGTTGTCTCACAAAGGAATAAAAAAATGCATGACTTGCACTTTAAAGCTTCATTTTAGAGTATTTGCACCACGCAACTGAGAGGCGTGTTGCCCCATGCCCTCGAAGAACACCACGAAAAGTGCCAAAAAAATGCGTTTGATGCTCTCATGCTCCAGTGCATGGCCCTTTGCGGGCCTTCTTGCCTTTGAAAAACCTTGCGGGCAAGCCTTCTCGGGTTAGACTCTAGAAGCTTTTGAGGGATCCAACACCTTTGAGCCTGATCCAGCCTTGAACCTCAGAAACTCGCCCTTGACCAGCTGTCCATCCATCGGTTCTCCAAGGCTTAAAATTGACGCCAAACCGTCGCCTGTAGAACCATCGAACAGAACGCTTAGAAAAGTCCCGCTTTAAAATGACCGACTCCAAAAAGACCTCGCCAGCAGCTCCCCCCCAGCCCTCCTCCAATTTGTGGGGCTTGATTCTGAGCTTCTTTGCTTGGAGCATTGGCTTGACTGTGGCGGGCGTCTTGGCCATTTTGATGTTGGTGGGCATTGCATTGGCCATGGCCTACCCTCAACTGCCCACGGTGTCGGATTTATCGGACTACCGTCCCAAGTTGTCGATGCGGGTCTACTCGATCGAGGGCAAGCAATTGGCTGAGTTTGGCGAGGAACGACGCAACCTGACCCCCTTCAAAGACATCCCTCAAGTGATGAAGGACGCTGTCTTGGCCATTGAGGACTCGCGCTTTTATCAACACGGCGGGGTGGACTACATTGGCCTCATTCGCGCTAGTTTGGCCAACCTGGGTCACGCCAAAAGCCAAGGCGCCTCGACCATCACCATGCAGGTGGCGAGAAACGTTTACTTGAGCTCTGAGAAAACCTTCACCCGAAAAATTTACGAGATCTTGCTCACCTTCAAGCTCGAGCACCAATTGAGCAAAGACCAAATCTTTGAGATCTACTTGAACCAAATCTTTCTAGGCCAGCGTGCCTATGGTTTCGCTGCTGCGTCTGAGACCTATTTCGGCAAGCCCTTGAAGATGGTCTCCATTGCCGAAGCGGCCATGTTGGCGGGTTTGCCCAAGGCGCCCTCGGCCTACAACCCCTTTAGCAACCCCAAGCGCGCGAGAAAGCGTCAGCTCTACATCATTGAGCGCATGCTTGAAAACGGCTTCATCAGCAAGGCCCAAGCCGAGAGCGCCAAGACCGAAGAGCTGAAATACAAAACACTTTTGAGCTCGAGTCAAACCCACGCGGACTATGTGGCGGAGATGGCACGACAGTTGATGTTTGCGCAGTACGGCCCTGAAGTCTACACCCGCGGCTTGAACGTCTACACCACGCTCAGGGCCGAGGAACAAGAAACCGCGTATCAGTCCCTTCGCCGCGGCATCATGGATTTTGAATCGCGCCAAATCTACCGCGGC
>JBAXNB010000153.1:0-5854 GCA_037134015.1 Betaproteobacteria bacterium
TCGGGTTGTTTGTTGCGGTATTGTGAACCGTGGTGCGGCCATCTATGAGGGGAAAATTGTTCGCTCGCTCATGAACAACGTCGTGATTGCGATGGATGCCAAAACAGGAAAAGAGCTTTGGAGAACAGCGTCTCCAGCGCCTGCGACGATTGAAAATGGCTATGCAATGACTGGCGCGCCTTTGATTGTTGGCGGAATAGCCATTGTCGGTGTTGCTGGTGCTGAGTACGGTCACAGAGGTTTTATTGAGGGCTACGATGCCAACACAGGAAAGCATTTATGGAGGCATTACAACGTGCCTGCCGCTGGGGAAAAGGGCGCTGATACATGGGAAAAGGATTCCAACGTCACAGGTGGTGGAAGTTCTTGGGTCACTGGCAGTTATGACCCCGAGCTCGATTTGGTTTACTGGGGAACGGGCAATCCTTCGCCTTGGAATCCAAGGGGTCGAAAGGGAGACAATCTCTATACCAACTCAATCGTTGCGATCAAGCCCAAAACTGGTGAGATGGCCTGGCATTATCAAACATCGCCCAACGATCCTTTTGATTACGATGCAGTTCAAACGCCTATTCTGGCCACTTTGAAAATCAATGGTAAGCCTCAGAAAGTTGTGATGCAGGCCAATAGGAGTGGTCTTTTGTATGTGGTTGATGCGGCAACTGGAAAATTATTGGCGGCCAATCCATTTGACAAAGTCAATTGGACAGATGGCGTCGACCTGAAGACTGGTCGCCCTAATTACACGGATGTATTCCATGGTGCTGTGGCAGGGCGAAATGTGACAGTTTGGCCTTCTACTTCCGGCGGCATCAATTGGCAACATGTCTCTTTCAGTCCTGTGACACAAAAGCTGTACATGAACACCCTTCATATTGGTATGACCTATCAGGCGCCTGAACCCGAGCAATTTACACCAGGTAAACCTTCCGGTCCTGGTACGGTCAAAAGAACGACTATTTTTGACGATCCCAACGTGAGAGGTTATTTAAAGGCTGTTGACCCATTGACTGGTAAATCCTCATGGGAAGTGCCCTTTAAGAGCCCCAATTGGTCATCCACTTTGGTCACCAAATCTAACGTGGTCTTCACTGGCCTCATGACCGGTGAGTTCCAAGCTTATGATGCTGATAAAGGCAAATTGCTTTGGAGTTTCCAAACCAACTCAGGTATGTTGTCGCAGCCCATTACTTGGGAGAAAGATGGCCGTCAATATGTCACAGTGCTCAGCGGCATGGGTGGCCTTTATGCTTTGCGTGCAGCAGATCCCAATCTAGAGTTAGTCCCACCAGGGGCGACAATCTGGACTTTTGCACTCTTTGATAAATAATTCATAGAAGTCAAAGCCTTATTGAAGTTGATTCCTTTGGGGCCAAGGAGCACTTGATTTTGAATTGAAGTCCAACTTGTCTTTTCGAGAGGTTGGACTTTTTTCATGTCAAGAATGTATTCGAGTGTATCTAAATTATAAAAGTGATGAATGAGATGCCAAGACGTTTTTGGACCTTTGGTTTTACACCGTGTATGGGTGTAGTTTTGAGTTTCATGCTCATGGGATCTGCTTGGTCTGCAACGTGCAGTTTTCAGCCGATCAAGAATGAAATCGATTCAATCACGAACGCGAAAGCTCCTAGTGGACAAGAGTTTAGAAAAAAAGTTCACGAGGGATGGGACTCGGTCAGAGTTTTAAGCGAAATGAGTACAAAGGATATGCAAATATCCATTGATATTTGTCGTTTTGAAGTGGTTGAATATTTAACAAAATTGGGCTTTCCGCCCGCACATTGAAAAGCGTGGAAGATGAAGTTGAAACTTATGTGGGCTATGGGAGCCATTTCGATTTTTTTGCTAAAGCCTGGCTTGGCACAAGACAATGCCAAAGTGGAGATGGGTGAGAAGATTTACACCACCTATTGCGAAACCTGTCATGGTGAAAACTTGGTCAATTCAGGTCAGAGTTTTGATTTGAGAAAATTTAAAAGTACAGAACGACCAAGGTTTGAAAATTCCGTACAAAACGGGAAAGGCCAAATGCCACCTTGGAAAGGCGTGGTATCGGAAAAAGACATGGACTTTATCTGGGCCTATATCCGAACAAAGGCCTATGACAAATAGAAAGCCTTCACGTCAAGGCTTTTGATATTTAGCAATATCTTGCCATGTGCTCACTACACTGTCTGGATTCAGGGAGATGGAGCTGATGTTGGCGTCCACCAGCCATTGTGCAAAATCAGGATGGTCGCTAGGTCCCTGGCCGCAAATTCCAATGTATTTCCCATGCTTGATGCAGGCGTTGATGGCTTGAGAGAGCAGGGCTTTGACCGCGGGGTCTCGCTCATCAAAATCAGCTGCTAGCAAAGCCAAGCCAGAATCTCTGTCTAGACCAAGAGTGAGTTGCGTGAGGTCATTTGAACCGATGGAAAAACCATCAAAGTAAGCTAAAAAGTCCTCTGCAAGTATGGCATTGCTTGGTACTTCACACATCATGATGATCTTTAGGCCATTGTCCCCTCTTTTAAGACCATTGACGCCTAGCAGATCAATGACTTTTTTCGCCTGATTTAATGTTCGAACGAAAGGCACCATGACTTGTACATTGGTCAGTCCCATTTCGTTTCGCACACGTTTGAGTGCATCGCATTCCATCGAGAACGCTTCATTGAAATCAGCGCTCAAGTACCTGGCCGCACCACGAAACCCGAGCATTGGATTTTCTTCCTCTGGTTCATATCTGCTTCCACCAATGAGTTTGCGGTATTCGTTTGACTTGAAATCAGACAACCTGACGATCACGGGTTTGGGCCAAAAAGCGGCAGCAATGGTGGCCACGCCTTCTGACACTTTGTCCACATAAAAAGCTTTGGGGGATGCATGGCCACGTGCAACCGATTCGACGGCCTTCTTCAAATCGGTATCAATGTTAGGGTAGTCAAGTATCGCTTTTGGATGGATCCCAATGTTGTTGTTGATGATGAACTCCAACCTGGCCAAGCCAACCCCTTCGTTGGGGAGTTGGCAAAAGTCAAAGGCCAAATGTGGATTGCCTACGTTCATCATGATTTTGGTTTTGATCGGTGGCATTTCTCCTCGAGTGACTTCAATGATCTCTGTCTCAAGCAGCCCATCGTAAATCAAGCCCGTGTCCCCAGACGCGCAACTGACCGTGACCAATGCACCTTCAATTAAAACATCCGTTGCATTTCCACAGCCAACGACTGCTGGAATGCCAAGCTCTCTGGCAATGATGGCTGCATGACAGGTGCGTCCACCTCGGTTCGTTACAATGGCACTGGCTTTTTTCATGACGGGCTCCCAATTTGGATCTGTCATGTCAGTTACCAGAACATCACCCGCTTGAACACGGTCCATTTCTGAAATGTGTTGAACCAAGCGCACAGGACCGGCTCCAATCTTTTGTCCAATTGCGCGTCCCTCTGCCAAAATGGCACTCGACCCGTGCAACTTGTAGCGCTGTTCGATTTGACCTTTTTGTTGGCTTTTAACTGTCTCGGGTCTGGCTTGGAGTATGAAGATCTCTCCAGTTTTGCCATCCTTGCCCCACTCAATATCCATCGGGCGAGCATAATGTTTTTCAATGGCCAATGCATAACGGGCCAACTCTTGAACTTCGTGATCTTCAAGAGAGTAACGGTTTCTCAGTTCGGTGGGCACATCGATGGTTTTGACCAGTTTGCCTGTTTCTTTCATGTCCTCACTTGAGCAAAAAACCATTTGTTGAAGTTTTGAGCCCAAAGTTTTGCGAATGATGGCTTGATGACCTGCTGAGAGCATGGGTTTGTGAACATAAAATTCATCTGGATTGACGGCACCTTGAACCACCGTCTCTCCAAGGCCCAAGCTTGAAGTGATGAACACAATGTCTTCAAAGCCAGATTCCGTATCAAGCGTGAACATCACACCCGCAGAGCCCAGGTCAGACCTCACCATGCGCTGTACGCCTGCAGACAAGGCGACACTGGCATGTTCAAACCCTTTGTGTACACGGTAACTGATGGCCCTGTCATTGTACAAAGAGGCAAAAACCTCCTTCATTTTGAGAAGTATGTTTTCAATCCCAGAAACATTCAAAAAAGTTTCTTGTTGCCCTGCAAAGGATGCATCTGGCAAGTCCTCCGCCGTTGCCGATGAGCGAACCGCATAAGAGGCAGAGTCCTGAGAGGTAGCATCGAGTTTTTGATACGCTTGCTTGATCGCTAGTTCCAAGTCACTTGGGAAAGGTTGGTGTTCAATCCAGGAGCGAATTTCTTGTCCTGCATGTGCCAAAGCATTCACGTCTTCAATGTCCAAGCTTTGGAGTCGGTTTTGAATACGCTCATCTAAATCTTGATGCTTTAAAAAAGCCCTAAAAGCGAAGGCGGTGGTTGCAAAGCCAGTAGGCACACGAACACCGTTTGGCAGTTGAGAGATCATTTCCCCAAGGCTTGCGTTTTTACCACCCACCGATTCAACATCGGTCATTCTCAAATTCTCAAATGGGACCACTAAGTCTGTTTCTGCAAAAAGGGCGGACATGCTCGATAACTCCTAGATAGGGATCTGTAAAATTAATCTGAATTTCATTGGAATCGATGGTCAAACACAAAGAAAAACATGGTTTCACCGGATAATGAACCCTATTTTAGGTCTAGGCAAGTCCCAATAGGGACTTATCACCCATCTTATTTTTACCTAAGTCAAGAAAGTTGACGATGACCCACCGAAGTGTGTTTTTTATATCCGATGGAACAGGGATCACCGCTGAGACCTTTGGGAATGCGATTTTGGCGCAATTTGAGTTCAAGCCCCGACATGTCCGATTGCCATTTGTTGATACAGTTGACAAAGCGCATCAGGCGGTGCGTCAAATCAATCACACTGCTGAATTGGAGGGGCAAAAGCCCATCGTGTTTACAACGTTGGTGGATGTAGACGTTCTGGGTGTGATCAAGGACAATTGCAAAGGCATGTTGCTTGATATGTTCAGCACTTTTGTCAATCCTTTGGAAGAAGAGTTAGGCATCAAGTCTCATCACCGTGTGGGTAGGTTTTCCGATGTCAGCAAAAGCAAGCAGTACCATGATCGCATTGAAGCGATCAATTACAGTTTGGCCCATGATGATGGGCAGTTGAACCGCGACTTGTCCTTGGCCGATGTGATTTTGGTTGGGGTCAGTCGCAGTGGTAAAACTCCAACCAGTCTCTACCTGGCCATGCAACATGGTTTAAAGGCTGCGAATTATCCTTTGATACCTGAAGACTTTGAACGAAAACAACTTCCTCCGGCTTTGAAATCAAACATTGGAAAAGTTTTTGGCTTGAGCATTCATCCAGAGCGATTGAGCGAGATCAGGCATGAGAGGCGACCAGGATCCAAGTACGCAGATTTGCTCAACTGTCGTTGGGAAGTTTCGGAAGCCGAGTCCATGATGAGAAGAGAGGGAGTTCGTTGGTTATCGACGACCACCAAAAGCATTGAAGAAATTGCAACCACCATTCTGCAAGAGATCAGGCCGCAGTCGCTAACCTATTGAACAAGTGAGGTCTCCAAATGCAAACTCGATGTGTTTGGAGCCCTCACTCAATGTTCCACCTTTTTTGACCTAATTTGGGGTCAATGATGATGGACCAGTAGGGGCTTAAAGTCCCAGAGCCGCTATACCTGCTTTGGCGATCAATACATCATCGCTGGATTTAACGCCGCTTACACCTACTGCGCCAATGACTTGCCCGTCGGCCATGATGGGAACGCCGCCTTCAAGCAGGCCTTTCAATTCAGGCGCACTTAAAAAGGCGTAGCGTCCGGCATTGATGATGTCCTCGTATGCCTTTGATTCGCGACGACCCAAGGCCGCTG
>JBAXNB010000154.1:0-5784 GCA_037134015.1 Betaproteobacteria bacterium
GTCATGAGGGTGCCCGTGGTCGTGAGGGTGCCCGTGGTCGTGAGGGTGCCCGTGGTCATGAGAGTGCCCGTGGTCATGAGCGTGCCCGTGGTCATGAGCGTGTCCATGGTGGTGAATAGGACCACCGCCTAAGCCGGGTTTGATGCGTGGATCGTGCTCTTGTTGGTAATGAAGCTTCAAGAGATCTATGCCATAGTCGCCACCATTGGGCGTTCTAACGATCGTATGGATATGAAATTTAGCGGGCAAAGCATTCGTTAGAAATACACCTGAATGATGATCAAATTCAATCATCACAACGGGGCTATGAATTCGGTAGTAGAAGGTGTCATTTTCTCCCGTTCCACCAATCCAGGAAAAATAGGTGTCTTGCAAGTGGCTTTCAACCTGCTCGAGGCGGGCTTTTTGTGGGCCATCGGGTAGAGGAGCAAGGTAAGTCTCAATCAGTCTTAAAAGTTGCAGTCTCTGAGGAGCACTGAGGTCTTTCCCTTGGAGGCCCTCATAGGGGATGACCCGATTGTCTTGAAGAGCACCTGTCAAATGAAGTTGATCCGCTTTGTGTCTTCTGCCCTCGGGCAGGTCACCTCCCACACAGGAGTGGTACAAAATAGCCTTAGACTGTTGCGCATGTGTCATGGATTGAATGAAGGAAAGACCTTTGAGCTCCTCGTCCTCAAAAAGAGCAATTCCTTGGTTGGGACCTGCATCGATGTGCGTGGGTTCAGCCCCCATGAAGCTTGGAGAGAGAACCATTTGGTCCCCTATGACCATGCAGTTAAGAGCCAAATGATGCCCCATCAGTTGCCAGCCCCAAGGGTTGACCGGCGAGGGTTCACCAAAGAGCGTGAAATTAAAGCTCCACTCTCCAAGCACCTTTGTATTTCCAGTGAGCTCGCCAAGAAAGTGATTGATCTTCATCACATCTCTGGTTTTTTTAAAACCTGTTTCACTCAGGCTGGAAGAAATGACCTTCAGTATCAAGGTTTTGAGTGTCTCGCCCACCTCTTCTAGTCGAAGTCCATACCGATAGATGTACATCTCTGTGTTGTTCCATCTGCGCCACTCGCGCGCATCCATGGGCAGGCACAAAGCTTGTTTTTGATCGGCATTCAAATGCTTGAGCAAAGTATGCGCTGCTTGAAGCATGGGCACAATCGGTGCATTTTGAGATTGACGCTTGAACAAATGGGCAATCGGTTGGCCATCCGTTGTGATGCCTTTGAAGGGCTCTGCGTAAAGTTTCTCCCAAGGTTTAAAAAGCAACTCCTGTGGAACAGGGTTTGCTAAGCCAGCATCTCCATGTTGGTAGGCGTCTCTGCCCTGAAAGGCCGCAACCCTTGGGTATTCAAGGGTTGGGACATAGGGCCGAAAATCCTTTGGAGAGCTCATGCGGGCGTTGCGAAAAAAACTTTTTTCTGGGCTTCCTTGAGGGTTTGATGGGGCATCGGCGAAATACCCCATTGGTCAATTCTGCCTGGAGGCCATGTCCAATCACTAGGAAAACGAGCGACGTAGCTGTCGTCGATTTGTTCAACCTCGCTGGTGTACTCCACCACAATGTCATTGGGACCCACAAAGTAGTTGAACGTGTTGTTGCCAGGACCATGGCGACCAGGTCCCCATGCAATCGGAAACCCAGCATCTTTGAGCCTTCCCCCACCTCGCATCACCGAGTCCAAGTCAGGTACTAAAAAAGCAATGTGGTTCAATGCATTGTTGTCCGTGTCGCCAAAAGCAATGCTGTGGTGATCGCTGTTGCATCGCATGAAAGCCATCATTTTCGTTCGATCGGACAAAGAAAAATCAAAGACGTCTTCGTAAAATTTTTGAGTGATGGCGATTTCATCGGAATTTAAAACCACATGGGCCAATCGAATGGGCCGATCTTTTTGATCTGAGCTTGCAGGGGGTTGTACGTCTCCGAACACCAGTTTGTAGATTCGACCCACTTTGTCTGAAATGGTGCAGGCGACACCCCCTCCAGGTCCACTCACGGGAGCGGTTGGCGAGATCACTTTGCCGTGTTCGCCCAGGTGCTGCTGTATGTCTTGGATGGCTTGCAAGCTCCTCACTCTTAGCGTCACATCCATGAGTTTGGCTGGACCATGGCTTTGTTGAAGTGAAATCAAATAGGCGTCCGACCCTGTTCCTTTGAAATATTGAATACCACCTTGGTTGTCAGTCAACTCAAGGCCCCAAATTTTTGTAAAAAAATCGGCCGTGGCTTGAAGGTCTGGCACGCTAAGCGCAACACTGCGTACGCCAGCAATTCTTGAAGATGCATGAGTCATGATGAAGGTCCGATGGACAAGGGAGAGGTTGATTAAAAAGGGTTGGCTTGATGTTCAAAGCCTGGGTGTAAGTGTAATTTGGTTTTTTGCCCAATCATTGCTTTTTTACAGTTGACCGCTGAATTGACTCCCTTGAATGGAGGTCTTTTCTTGAACGAGCTTTTGTATGGGTGTTTTCCCTAGGCTTCAACATGCTCTAACATCCATGCTATGTTTTTTTAAGAAGTTTTTTCCCTTTAACTTGATCCATGAAGGAGTTTTCAATTGAACGTCATCAGCATAGAACAAGCCACTCAACTTTTGAGTCTCGCCATGAGCCAGGCCAGAAGTTCTGGCTTCAAGCCCATGGGCATCGTCGTCTTGGATGCCTCAGGGCACGTCAAAGCTTGTGCGATTGAGGACGGCGCCAGCATGTTCAGATTTGACATTGCCAAGGCCAAGGCTTGGGGCGCCATTGGGATGGGTGTTTCCAGCCGAGCACTGGGCCAGAGAGCCAAAGACAATCCCAATTTCTTTGTCTCCTTGGCGGCGACTGCCCATGGGCAGTTTTTGCCTCAAACGGGTGCGGTGATTGTCAAGGATTCGAGTGGCCACATCTTGGGCTCCATGGGTGCGAGTGGAGGGACCGGAGATGAGGACGAGGCAATTTGTACCTTTGCCATTGAGTCCATCGGACTGCATTGGGCCTGATCCAAAACGCCATGGACCTACCCACGACATGGTTCAATCCATCATGAGGCAATAGGGTGCGCAGACAGTAGAACAAAGGCAATCAAACAGGGCTCATCGCTTTTGTTGCTCCATGCGTGGTGGGTGCCTCGCTGGACAATGCAGTCGCCTTGTTTCATCAGCACTTCCTTGTCATCGAGCACCGCATAAATCTCTCCTCGCACGATGACAGCGTAATCAATGGTGTCTGTTTTGTGCATGCCAGGATGCCTTTTGGCAACATCTTGACGGACATCCACCCCCATGCTGTCAAAATGCGCGATGGCGTCCATGGATGCAAGTCTGATGGCATCAGGTGGATACTCGATCAAACGAAAGAGGCTACCCGCGGTATCGGGTTCAATCTTTTGTTCTTTTCTTGCGAGATCTTCATCTCCAGTGTTGTCTGCAGGACTGGCCTTGGTCTCCCAAAGTTCAGTGAGCACCAGCCCCCCAGCTTTGGTCAAAACTTTAGGAGGAGCACCATGGTCATTGAAGAGAACCGTGGAGCGGCCAAATTCATTTTGTGTTGTGACAATTCGTTGGGGGAGATGTCTTGAGGTCATCGTGAAGTACCGGTGCTTAGTCGATTTTTACTTGGCTGGATTTGAGGATGGCATTTAATTTTTGAGAGTCTTTTTTCAAGAAGCTCAATAATTTCTCCTCCATGTGCTCTTCACTGGGAAGTTCAAAGCCCAATTGCCTGTATTGTTTCTTGAGCTCTTCTGAGTTCAAAGCAAGTCTGACATCAGCTTGTATTTTTGAAAGGACCGCTGGAGGGGTTCCGATGGGTGCAAAAATGCACGTCCAACTGATAAAACTGAACTCCGTGAATCCCAGTTCAACCATGGCCGGCACATCTGGCAAGACTTCGAGTCTTTTGGCTGCCGTGGTGGCAAGAATTTTAAGTTTGCCAGATTCCACCAAGCCCTTGACCACGGGGTAAGAGGTGAACATCATCTCCACTTGTCCAGAGGCCACTGAGAGTGCGGCTTGGTCTGCGGTTTTAAAGGGGACATGAATGAAGTCAACTTTGGCCAAAGATTTAAAAGTCTCTGCGGCCAAATGCGGTAGTGTCCCGTTGCCGCCTGAAGCGTAATTCAATGACTGGGGGGATGATTTTGCTTTGGCTATCAATTCAGCAACGTTCTTGAAAGGTGCTTGTGCAGGGACCACCAAAATAAAGGGCAGCACATTGGTCATGATGACAGGCGTCAACTCGCTCACAACATCCACGCCATGGATGCCTAAAGCATGTGAGATTTGAAAGCTGGAGGTCGCATTCAGCAGTGTGTAGCCATCCGCTTTGGCTTTGAGCACGGTCTCGGCGGCGACCTTTCCAGAGGCGGCCGCAAGTGTCTCAGGGATGATTTGTTGACCCCATTTGGGGCTCAGTTGATTGGCCATCAGTCGAGCGGCTATATCCGGGCCCGGGCCACTGATCAATCGAACGGGTTTGTTGGGATAGGGTTGAGCCCATGAACTGAAAACCGAAAACCATCCAGTCAAGACCAGAAAAAAAAAGGACTTCATCGTCAAGGGATAGGTGAAACTGATCTATCGATCGTGAAAAGTGATGGGTACTCTGTTGTGTACTCATCTTGCCAATGCATAGGCTAATCTGAAATGCTGAAATTGTCTAGTGCAAATGTCCCTAGGTAGGGGCATCTTTCAAATGAGGCGTGGAGTTGTAGAATGGATTGAACCCATAAACTTTGATGAGCGCGCCTGAGGCGCACATCTTTTGACGCCGATAGCACCATGCCCAATCTTGCAACGACCCATGAATTGATGATGAAATCTGGTGGGGCGATGGTTCTTGAAAAAGACATCGATGTTCCAATGCGCGACGGCGTTCAACTCAAAGCCAATTTGTACAGGCCACAACGCTCTGGGCCTTACCCTGTGTTGCTCAGCCTCGGGCCTTACGGTAAGGACGTTCACCTGAGCGAATTCATGCCAGGGGCCTGGGTGGAACTCCAACAACGTTGTCCTGAGATTTTGGACCACTCGACATGCAAGCACTTGGTTTTTGAGACAGCAGACCCAGAAGTTTGGGTGAAGGATGGTTACATCGTTCTCAAAGTTGACTCTCGCGGATCCGGTAAATCTGCTGGCTTTTTAGATGTCAATTCACCTGCAGAGTTCAAGGACTTGTTTGACGTGATTGAGTGGGCGGGCGTGCAAGCTTGGTCCAATGGACACGTGGGTTTGTTGGGCATCTCTTACTACGCGGCCGGACAATGGATGATGGCCTCCTTAAGGCCTCCCCACTTGAGCGCCATCTTGCCTTGGCAAGGCGGCTCAGACTTTTACCGCGACCGTAGCCGACAGGGCGGTATTTTTGGCAGCGGTTTTGCTGTCAGGTGGTGGAACAGGAGTGTGCTTAGAAACCAGTTTGGCAATCCAGAGTGTCCCTTCAAGGACATTGTGACACAGGAGCGCAACACCGGCCCCGCTTCTTTGACGCCAACTCAGTTGGCTGAAAATCGCGTCGACTACATCGGCAATATTTTGAGCCATCCCCTTGATGGTCCCTTTTACCGAGAAAGAAGTCCAATTTTTGAAAACATCGATGTGCCTGCCTTGGTCGTGGCCAATTACGGTGGCTTAGGGCTGCATTTGCGTGGAACCATTGAGGGATTCAATCAAATCGCATCAAAGAACAAGTGGCTCAAAGTGCAAGCGGGCTCCTATTTTTTAACCTTTTTGCAGCCTCAAAATGTTGCGCTTCAAAAAAGGTTCTTTGATCATTATTTAAAAGGCATTCAAAACGATTGGCCTG
>JBAXNB010000155.1:0-5765 GCA_037134015.1 Betaproteobacteria bacterium
TATGCCAGAGGCAAGACCACCAGCGTTTTGGCGCAAGCTTTGCCTGCTCGGGTCTTGCCTGTGGCTCAAGCCATCAAGGCGCAAGGCGGCATGGTGTGCGCATCCATGTTCACACTGTGGCCCAATGCCAAGGGCGAGCCGATGATCTCTGAACACTTGCTGCAAAAGAGACCCTTTTTAAGAAAGGGCGACTTCGCCCCCAACTCTTGGGGACAAGGTGTGGTCGATGTCTTGTTGCCGGTGGTGGATGTGAGCGTGAGCAAGGTGGCGTACTCGGCTTTTTTCAACACCCCATTGGATTGGCTTTTAAAGAAAGCGGGTGTGGAGCGCTTGGTGGTTTGTGGCATCGTGACCAACGGTGGGGTGGCCAGTTCGGTCAGAGATGCGCATGTGAGAGACTATGACACATGGGTGTTGTCAGATGGCTGTGCTGCCTTTGGCCAAGATCAGCATGTGGCCGCTTTGAGCGACATGGCCTCGGTGGCGCGTGTTTTGAGTTGTCAAGATTTTCTTGATCAGGCTTGAGTGAGCTTGCATGCAGATCCGTTGCGATGAACTTCGAGTGCTTGAGTTTGCTGATGAGGAGCAACTCTTGGACGCCTTGCCCACCCAGGCCCGGGAGATGCACTGGCCGGTGGTGATCGTAGGCGCAGGTGCCTGCGGTCTATCGGCAGCACTGCATTTGAAAGATGTGGGCGTTGAGAGTTTGGTTTTAGAAAGAGACGAAGTCCCCGCCGGTTCCACCGCCTTGTCCTCAGGATTTATTCCAGCTGCGGGCACCCTGGCGCAAAAAGCATTGGGCTTGGAGGACACCGCCGAGGATTTTGCGCGCGACATTCAAGACAAAGCACATGGCCTGGCGGCCCCTCATCTGGTAAGCGCTTACACACAAGCAATCCCTTTGGCCATGGATGCTCTGTCTAAAAAGCATGGTTTGAATTGGGAAGTCTTGGATCATTTTTTGTACCCCGGTCACCGGCAATACCGCATGCACACCTTGGCCTCTCGAACCGGTCTGGGTTTGATGGATCAACTCCAACGCGCCTGTCAGGATGCAGAGGTTTGCATCTTGACCCAGTCGCGTGTGCTCGAGCTGTGGGTCATCCAAAGCACGGGCCGCGTGGGTGCGCTGGCTTACCAAAGACCCGATAAAAGCATGGAGCATGTTCGAGCTGGAGCGCTTCTTTTGGCTTGCAACGGGTTTGGTGGCAACGCCCAACTCCTCAAAGAGTTCATTCCACAGATGCAAGACTCTACCTACGCGGGGCATGCGGGCAACGATGGCAGTGCCATTGTTTGGGGCCGTTTGCTGGGTGCACAGTTGGCTGATTTGACCGCTTTTCAGGGGCATGGCTCTTGGGCTCAGCCCCAAGGGGTGCTGGTCACCTGGGCGCTGATGATGCAAGGCGGTATCCAAGTCAATGTCTTGGGCCAACGCTTTCACAATGAAAGCTTGGGCTATTCAGAAGCTTCGCTCGAGGTCTTGGCGCAGCCCCAGGGCATCGCGTTCAATGTCTTTGATGGCCCCTTGTTGACACTGGCCAGAAGCTTTCCAGACTTTGTGGAGTTGGAGCGCATGGGAGGTGTGCGGCGTTTTGAGTCCGTGCAGTCTTTGGCCGAGTGGATTGGATGCGCTGGCAGTTCACTGGCGAACACCTTGGAGGGCTTGACGCGGAGCCCAGGGCTGGTAGCGCCTGAGGATCAAAAAGGGCATGAGCTCGAACGGGTCTTTGAGCGTGGATTGACACTACCCCTTTTTGCGATCAAAGTCACTGGCGCATTGTTTCACACACAAGGGGGCTTGGACATTGACGCTCGGTGTCGTGTTTTGAAGCCCGATCGCACGGCGCTACCCAACACCTTTGCGGGTGGAGGGGCAGCCAGAGGTGTATCCGGTCCAGCCGTTTGGGGCTATTTGTCTGGCAACGGACTTTTAAGCGCCATGGCCAGTGCTTTTATAGCCGCCCACGCCATCAAGCAAGACTTGTCGGCTTAATGTTCAACCATGAATCGGAGTTCTATGTCCATCACTCACAAAACACTCAAAGAGCGCTTGACGGGCCAAGGTGCGGTCCTGGCCCCAGGTGTCTATGACGCATTGAGTGCCTTGCTTGCTCAGCAAGCGGGTTTTGAGGCCCTGTATCTCTCTGGTGCCTCGATCGCTTACACCCGTTTGGGACGCTCGGATGTGGGGTTGACCACGGCCACAGAAGTGGTTCAAACCCTTGGCCTGATCACCGAGAGGGTTGATTTGCCAGTGATTGTGGATGCGGACACGGGGTTTGGCAACGCATTGAACACCCAAAGGACCGTCAAAGACTTTGAACGAGCGGGTGCCAAGATGATTCAATTGGAGGACCAAACCTTCCCCAAGCGTTGTGGTCATTTGGCGGGCAAGTCGGTGGTCAGCATCCAAGAGATGAAAGGAAAATTGCATGCGGCTTTGGATGCCAGGCGCTCGAGTGAAACCTTGATCTTGGCCAGAACAGATGCCATTGCTGTGGAGGGTTTTGAGCAAGCCTTGGACCGAGCAGAGGCTTATTTGGAATGCGGGGTCGACGCTCTTTTTATCGAAGCGCTCAAAACCGAGGAGCACATGCGTTGCGTTTGCGAACGCTTTGCTTCACGCATCCCCTTGCTGGCCAACATGGTGGAAGGCGGGCAAACGCCCATCGAGAGTGCAAAAGTGTTGGCCGATCGGGGGTTCAAGATCGTGATCTTTCCTGGGGGCACGGTCAGGGCATTGGTTCATCACATGCAAGCTTACTTCAGCAGTTTGCAGGTGAACCAAACCACCCAAGCCTTTAGAGAGCGCATGCTGGACTTTGATGGCTTGAACGCCGTGATCGAGACGCCTCAATTGCTAGAGTTGGGAAAAAAATACGACGCCTGAACACCCACAGACCTCAAGTGCATGCAGGCTTGAAGGTCAAACAGACTTAATCTTTTGCGCCCAACTCCATGGCGCGCGTTCTTGAGTTTTGCAAATCCGAGTCAGACGGCGCCTTTAAGCTCCAGCCTTGCAGGTGTTGGCAAGCAATGGCATAAAGGGCATCGATCCAAGGTGGGTCGTTGTTCAAACAGGGGATGAAGTTGTAGGTTTTGCCCCCCTCTTCGAGGAAGGCGTGGCGGACCTCCATGTTGATCTCCTCCAAAGTCTCCAAGCAGTCGCTGGTAAAACCTGGGCAAATCACATCAATGTGTTCATGGCCAGTTTGCGCCAATGCGCGTATCGTGGGTTCTGTATAGGGCTCCAGCCATTTGGCTTTACCAAACCTTGATTGAAACGTGACTTTGTATTGCGAGGCTTGGAGCCCAAGACGCTCGGCCAACAGTCGCGCAGTCTTGTAGCACTCACAATGGTAGGGGTCTCCTAACATGAGCGTTCTCTCCGGGACACCGTGAAAGCTCATGACCAAGAGGGGAGCCCGGGTGTGGAGTTGCCAGTGTTGCTCAATGCGAGAAGCCAAGGCGTTGATGTAGGCGCTGTGGTCATGGTAGTGGTTGATGAACCGATACTCTGGGATGGTGCGAGTTTTGAGCGACCAGTGGTAAAACGCGTCAAAGACACTGGCACTGGTGGTGCCCGAGTACTGCGGGTAAGCAGGCAAGACCAACACCTTGGTGACGCCTTGGGTCTTTAATTCATCCATGACCTCAGAGACACTGGGCTGGCCATAGCGCATCGCATACCGAACGCTCACGTGTTCTTGTGCGTTGCTAAAGCGCTCTTGTAGGCTTTGTGCTTGCGCTTGGGTCCAAACTCTCAAGGGCGAGCCTTCTTCGGTCCAGATCGAGGCGTACTTTTTGGCCGACTTGGAAGGTCGAAAGCGCAAAATGATGCCATGCAAGATAATGAGCCACAGCCACCTTGGAATTTCAACCACACGAGGGTCGCTCAAGAATTCTGCCAAGTAAACTCTCAAAGCCTTGCTTTCGGGTGCTTGGGGCGTGCCAAGGTTGCACAAGATGACCGCCGTCTTTGGGGTTTGCCCATGACGGTATGCGGGTTCTTCCAAGAATCTTAAATTTTGAGCCATGCATTATTTTCTCACAACACAGCCCATGAATATTCAAAAAATCCGTGCTTTGTCCTTCGATCTTGATGATACTTTGTGGCCCATTGGACCCACCTTGGCCAACGCCGAGGCCGCTTTGTTGGCGTGGTTCACTAAAAACACACCCAAAGCCTTGTCTATCTATCAAGACACCGCACTTGTCAGCGACATCAGGGAGGTTTTAAAAAGTCAATTCAAAGACAAAATGCACGATTTGAGTGCCATCAGGAAAGAACTCATCCGAGAGGTCTTGCTTCGTGCAGATGAACCCACAAGCGGGGTGGATCATGCGTTCCATGCTTTCTTCCAAGCCAGACAATCGGTGCAGTTGTATCCCGACGTCATTCCGGCACTGGACAAGTTAAGCGAACGTTTTCAAATGGTCGCCTTGTCCAATGGCAATGCAGACATTGAGCAAGTGGGCTTAGGCCAGTACTTTGCTCACGCCATCAGTGCTCAAGAGTTTGGTGTCGCCAAGCCAGACCCAAGAATTTTTCAGCACACGGCAGACTGTTTGAAGCTCCAGGCCGAGGAGATTCTTCACATCGGAGATGATGCCTACACGGACATCGTCGGGGCTCAAGGGCTTCAGATGCCCTGTGTTTGGATCAACCGTGAGGAGCGGGCCTGGCCGGGAACGGGCGCATGTCCCGTGACGGTGAAAGATTTAAGCGAGCTTGTGAGCATGTTGGAGCTTTAAAGCACACGCGAAGTGTTGTCTGCGTGACTTCAAACCAAAGTGGCGTCGACCAACTGCGAGACGGCTTGAAAGCCTGAACGAACGGCCCCCTCAAGGGTGCTAGGGTAGGGCCCTTGTACATAGTCACCTGCGGCCATGAGACCCGTGTCGATCCAGCATGGGGGTCTTTGTAGATGTGCATCACATGAGAAGGTTGCTCGCTTTTCAACCGTGCACAACTCGAGCTGTGCGTCTTCTAGTTTCAACTGTTCTCTGGCAGCCTTCAGGGCGTTTTCTATGATCGTTTGTCGTGCGTTGGGGTCTGCTGCGCTCACAATCAGCGCCCAATGCTCAGCTCTTCTTGGGTGTGAGTCCCGGGAGGACGCGTTGACACCCAGTTGAAGACCAAATTGTGGATGGACACAATCTTCGCTCTCATCGTGATCGTTCAAACACATCAATGGGCCTGGCTCATAGGGGACTTGCTTTGAACCCGACTCAGCGCGCAAGCCTTTGACATATATGCTCGCTATGGCCCGGTGCTTTAAATTTTTCGCCAGCATGGACCACTGTGGGTACTTGTCTTGGGTGAGCAAGCTGGCTTGCCAAGGTGGGACGGCCAAAACAACAGGGACCTGGGGCTCCAAGGCTTGGAGGTCATCAATTCGGTGGTTGAGTTGAATTCTCGCGCCACGCTCACGAAGCCAATTCAGGCAGGGCAGGGGAAAGATGTCGCTCAAGGGCAGAAGGGGAAATAAAAACTCACAGGATTGAGGCGCATTGGCAAAGGCATCTTTGAGCACGCGCATGAAGGTGTTTGCGCTGGCCACGGAGATGGGCGTGTTCAGCGCAGACAAGCACAAGGGGGAGATGATGTCACGCATGATCTTGGGGCTGACCCCTTTGAACAGCTGGTCGACGGTGTCATCCGCCTTGCCCCAAAGCGCTTGAGAGACGCTAAAAAACAAAGGTTTCATGAGCGTTGATTTTTCCCTGACACTGAAACGTTTGCTGAAAAGCAAAGATCT
>JBAXNB010000156.1:0-5748 GCA_037134015.1 Betaproteobacteria bacterium
AGTATCGTGTTGCTGCTGGTGAAAAAATTAAAGTAGAACAGATTGCTGCGGACGTTGGCCAAGAGATTGTTTTCGATCAAGTATTAGCTGTCGGCGACGGCGCTACGATCAAGATTGGAACTCCCTTGGTGTCCGGTGCGACTGTCAAAGTCACGGTTGTGGCTCACGGCAAACACGACAAGGTTCGTATTTTTAAAATGCGTCGTCGTAAACACTATCAAAAGCGCCAAGGGCATCGTCAGCAGTTCACTGAATTGCACATTGCTTCAATCCACGCTTAAGACAAGGAGCAGTTGAAATGGCACAGAAAAAAGGCGGCGGCTCTACGCGAAATGGACGCGATTCCAAGCCAAAGATGTTGGGTGTTAAAGCGTTTGGTGGTGAAAAAATTACTGCTGGCGCTATCATCGTTCGTCAACGTGGAACCAAGTTTCACCCAGGCGTGAATGTAGGCATTGGCAAAGACCACACTTTGTTTGCATTGGTGGACGGTCAAGTCTCCTTTTCAACCAAGGGCGCATTGAACAAGCACATGGTCAACATCACGCCGGCTTGATGCGGCATTGATTTTCCAAGCAAGTTCTTGCCTTAAGCCCCGACTTGTCGGGGCTTAATTGTTTAGGCCTTGAACAATTGAAGCCTTGCCTGTTGCTTGCTTGCATCCAATTGTTCTATCCGCTGTTGAAGATGTCCAAGCCAGCATCAATTGCACTATCATTTCGCAAAGAGATGTTTCTTTTATTTATTCTCAAAAAAGACAGCCATGAAATTCGTTGATGAAGCCCTGATAGACGTGTGCGCTGGCGACGGGGGAAATGGTTGCGTGTCTTTTAGGCACGAAAAGTACAAAGAGTTCGGCGGCCCCAACGGCGGCGATGGCGGTCGCGGTGGCAATGTTTATGCCGTGGCCGATGTGGCCTTGAACACGTTGGTCGACTTTCGTTTTGCCAGGCGTCACGAAGCCAAAAAGGGCCAGCATGGCATGGGCTCAGACATGTTCGGTGCTGCGGGTGAGGACATCACGCTCAAAATGCCCGTGGGCACCATCATCAGCGATGCTGAGACGGGCGAGGTCTTGCATGAATTGCTCGTGCCCGGGGAGGTGATTTTGGTCTGCAAAGGTGGCGAGGGCGGATACGGCAACATGCGCTTTAAAAGCTCCATCAAACGAGCTCCAAGACAAAAGACCATGGGCGAGCCAGGCGATAAAAAACAACTTCAACTCGAGCTGAAGGTTTTGGCCGACGTGGGCCTGCTTGGGATGCCCAATGCAGGCAAATCGACCTTGATCACCGCCATCTCCAATGCCAAGCCCAAAATAGCCGATTATCCTTTCACCACCTTGCATCCCAATTTGGGGGTGGTGAGGGTCGGGCCCAGTCAAAGTTTTGTGGTCGCCGATGTGCCGGGTTTGATTGAAGGCGCCTCAGATGGCGCGGGTTTGGGGCATCAATTTTTAAGGCATCTGCAAAGAACACGCTTGCTCCTTCATTTGGTCGACATGGCGCCCTTTGACGATGCGGTTGATCCGGCAGCACAGGCCAAGGCGATTGTGGCAGAGCTCAAAAAATACGATCCTGCTTTGTTTGCAAAACCCAGATGGCTGGTGCTCAACAAGATGGACATGGTGCCCTCAGAGGAGCGTGCCTTGCGCGTCAAAGCTTTCTTAAAAGCGTTCAAGTTCAAGGGGCCTGTTTTTGAAATTTCGGCTTTGAATCGGGAAGGTTGTGAAAGCTTGGTCCAAGCGGTTTTCAAGCACATTCAAGCGCAACAAACCGCCGAACAAGAGCCAGAGTATGTCGATCCTCGCTTCATCGAGTTGTCTGAAGTTCCTTCAGATGATCGTTAGACGGTCAATGTTCCTTTACCAGGATTTCAACACGCACTTTGTATGACAAGCCTACAGCGCAGCTCGATGGACCCAGACTTGCATAAAATCAACTTGCTAGGAGATGAAACCTCCTTGGCCAAGGCGCGCTCTACGCTCAAAGACGCTCGCAGGTTGGTGATCAAAGTCGGCTCGAGCTTGGTCACCAACGAGGGTCGGGGCTTGGATGAGCAGGCCATCGGGGAGTGGTGTCGTCAAATGGCGCTCCTCATCAAAGGGGATGGGCATGCGCCGCCAAGAGAGCTGATCATGGTCTCTTCTGGCGCAATTGCAGAAGGCATGAAACGCTTGGGTTGGCAAAGCCGGCCCAAGGCCATCCACGAGCTTCAAGCTGCGGCGGCCGTGGGTCAAATGGGTTTGGCCCAAATTTATGAAACCAAGTTGAGGGAAAATGGCTTGGGCAGTGCACAAGTGCTTTTGACGCATGCGGATTTGGCCGACCGAGAGCGCTATTTGAATGCCAAATCAACGCTTTTAACACTGTTGAAAATGGGTGTGTTGCCGGTGATCAACGAGAACGACACCGTGGTGAACGATGAAATCAAATTTGGTGACAACGATACCTTGGCCGCCTTGGTGGCCAATTTGGTTGAAGCCGATGCCTTGGTGATTTTGACCGACCAAAAAGGTCTTTTTGAGTCGGATCCACGAGCCCATCCAGGTGCCAATTTCATTGAAGTGGCCAAGGCCTTGGATCCCAGTTTGGAAGCGATGGCGGGAGGAGCGGGATCAAGCATTGGCAAAGGCGGCATGATCACCAAAGTCTTGGCCGCTCAAAGAGCCGCCGGCTCGGGTGCGTCCACCGTCATTGCTTGGGGGCGAGAGCCCAATGCTTTGCTTCGCTTGGCGAGCGGAGAGTCACTGGGAACCTTGCTGTGGGCAAGCACCTTGAAGCAACAAGCAAAAAAGCAATGGATGGCAGATCACCTGCAGCTCAAGGGCTCACTGACCATTGATGAAGGGGCATGCACCAGGCTGCGCGACACGGGCAGCAGTCTTTTGCCAATTGGGATGCTGGGCGTAGAGGGCGAGTTCTCCAGAGGAGAGGTGGTTTTGATCAAGGACACGCAAGGCGTGGAGGTGGCCAGGGGCTTGGCCAATTACGCCTCTGCTGAAGCTAGATTGCTGTGTAAGAAGCCTTCCAGTGAGTTTGAGCGCTTGCTGGGTTACACGGGCGAGCCTGAAATGGTCCACAGAGACAACATGGTTCTCGCGAGAGGCTGAGTTGACCCTGGTCGCTCTAGGCTTCAAGGGATCCGTCAGGTGGCAACTCAATGTTTTTGGCTGTGGTGTAAGGCACGCGCAGCATGTGCTTGGACATGTCGAGGTTCAATTCACTCAGGACCTCGGGTCGATCGCTGGCCTGAAAACTGGTCATGTCCATGGACCTGCGGGTCAGTTTTGTTCGGATGAGGCGATTCTTGAATTCAACGCTAGGTAAAAAATGAGCCAATTCCGTCAATGCCAATTCATAAACCCCGCGCTTGAACTCAACCACAACATCCAATGGCACCCAATAATCATTCCAACGCCAAGCGTCGAATTCAGGGTGATCGGTTGCCCTTAGGTTCAGTTGCCAGTCTTGTGCGACCAGTTGCAACAAAAACCAAATTTGTTTCTGGCCTTTGTAATGACCACGCGCATCTCGTCTAATATATCGATCTGGCACCTCATAGCGCAACCAATCTCGGGTTCTGGCCAGTATTCGAACGTGCTCGGGTTGAAGACCCACCTCTTCATGCAACTCGCGAAACATGGCTTGCTCGGGGTTTTCACCTCGATCGATACCGCCTTGGGGAAATTGCCAACTGTGAGAACGAAGGCGTTTACCCCAGAAAACCTGATTTTTTTGATTCACTAAGATGATGCCCACATTCGGCCTAAAGCCATCTCTGTCAAGCATAATCAACTCTCAATTTTTACAACTGAGTTCATTATGCACAGTCCTTTTGATGTTTCAAGGGGGAAGGTGCCAATTTTTCATAAAACTTTTCAGATTTTTTATTTTTCAATTTAAGAACGGACCCACTCGCTTATGAAAGCCTCGCAATTTTTCATCTCTACTCTCAAAGAGGCGCCTGTTGACGCTGAAATCGCCTCCCATAAGCTGATGATTCGATCTGGGATGATCAAAAAGTTGGGCGCTGGAATCTACACTTACATGCCCATGGGCCTGCGCGTGATCAAAAAAGTGGAGGCCATTGTTCGAGAAGAGATGAACCGTGCAGGCGCCATTGAGTTGTCCATGCCACTCGTTCAACCCGCCGAACTCTGGCAAGAGACATCGCGCTTTGAGAAAATGGGGCCGGAACTGTTAAGGATCAAGGACCGTCACGACCGGGATTTTGTCATTCAACCCACCAGCGAGGAGGTGGTCACCGATATTGCACGGCAAGAACTCAAAAGCTACAAACAGTTACCAAAGAACTTTTATCAAATTCAAATTAAATTCAGAGATGAGCGTCGTCCTCGATTTGGACTCATGAGGGGGCGTGAATTTGTCATGAAGGATGCCTATAGTTTTGATAAAAGCATGCAAGATGCCAAATCCAGTTATCAAAACATGGCTCAAACGTACCGTCGAATTTTTGATCGATTTGGTTTGCAATACCGCGCAGTCTCGGCCGACAGCGGTGCCATCGGCGGAGACTTGAGCGAAGAGTTCCAGGTCATTGCTGCCACGGGTGAGGATGCCATTGTTTTTTGTGCAAACAGCGACTATGCAGCCAACATGGAAAAAGCGCAAAGTTTGGCACCCCTCGGCCCGCCTCCACAAGCGCTCAAGTCTATGGAGAAGGTCTTGACGCCTGGTCTTCAATCGTGTGAACAAGTGAGTGATTTTTTGAGCCAAACCTTGAGCCAAACCGTCAAGTCTTTGGTCTGGGTGCTTGAGCCCGAGCTTGCTGCAAGCCAAGCCCATACAGAGTTGGCAGTTCAAGCGACTGCGCCTGAGTTGATCTTGATTCTTCTAAGGGGAGACCATGAACTCAATGAAGTCAAATTGGGTAAAGTGCCTGGGATGAATGGCGCATTGAGGCTGGCCTCTGCAGAGGAGATTCAAGGGGCTTTTTCTTGTGTGCCAGGGTTTTTGGGGCCAGTGGGCTTGGATCTTCAACAAAAGGGTATTCGTCTGTTGGTGGACCGAGACGTGGCGGTCATGTCGGACTGGGTGTGTGGTGCCAATGAAAAAGACCATCATTGGATGGGCGTGAACTGGGAGAGAGATCTTCCAAGCCCCAGTGAAGAACAGGTTTTTGATTTGCGCTGTGTGCGCGCTGGTGATTTGTCACCCGACGGCCAAGGTGAATTGAGCATTGAGCGAGGCATTGAGGTTGGACATATTTTTTATCTCGGTACCAAATACTCCAAAGCCATGAACGCCACCTTCTTGGATGAAAACGGCAAGCCACAAGCTCTTGAAATGGGTTGTTATGGTATTGGCATCACTCGCTTGCCAGCCGCCGCCATCGAACAAAACCACGATGAGCGGGGCATCATTTGGCCAGATGCCATCGCTCCATTTGTTTTGGTCATCTGCCCGATAGGCGCCGACCGAAGTCAAGCCGTCAAAGACAAAGCGCAAGACATCTACGACCAAGCCCTGGCCAAGGGCTGGGATGTGATGTTGGATGACAGGGGGGAGAGGCCGGGCGTGATGTTTGCCGACTGGGAGCTCATTGGTGTGCCCCACCGTTTGGTCATAGGAGATCGTGGCTTAAAGGAGGGTATGCTTGAATACCAACACCGAAGAGACGCATCGGCCACACAAGTCCCTGTCCAAGACGTGTTCACCCATTTGAGCTCACGTTTAGGCACTTGAATTGGATTAAATATTCTTAGCCTCTGGAGCTTCAGGGCCT
>JBAXNB010000157.1:0-5681 GCA_037134015.1 Betaproteobacteria bacterium
GGAAAATCACGAAACCCATTGGGTTCAGAGGAGGCGGCAATGCGGGGGGAGCAATAGCGCATGGCCTCTTTGAATGACTTCTGACTCCAGCTGCCACTGAGCACAAAATCTACATCTAGGCCGCGACTTAAATTAAGCGGCACAATCGCGTTTTCTGCAAGACCGCCTCCTTGCATAAATAAAATCTTGAACGCTGGAGGGACGTTCAAAAGAGTTCTAAAGTTGCTTTCAGCTTGCTCATAAATAGAGATGAACTCTTTGCCACGATGGCTCATCTCCATCACCCCCATGCCACAGCCGTGCCAATCGCTCATTTCTTTAGCGGCACGCTCTAGCACCTCTAAGGGAATGGTGGCAGGTCCTGCTGAAAAGTTATAGGGACGCATCATGTTCATACCATTTTAAAGCGAATGCAGCGCAACGCTAAGTGACTTGCAACCAGGCTTGGAAGATTTAAAACGAGGGAGCGCAACATTCACTCAAGCGTGGGGAGTTGATTTTAAAATTCAAATGGGGTCGCTAGGCTCTTGGTTGTTGGAGGCATCCGACTGCAGCTCATCGCCTTCGGCTTCTTCAGAGGCGATGACGGCATCGTTTTCAACGATTCTTTTAAGCCCGCTCAATTGAGAGCCTTCGTCCAAGGCAATCAATTTGACTCCCTGCGTGGCGCGACCAAGCTCTCTGATTTCAGAAACGCGTGTTCTCACAATGACGCCGCGATCGGTGATCATCATGATCTCCTCCTCTGGCAAGACCAGTGTGGCTGCAACCACTTTGCCATTGCGCTCGGACTGTTGAATCGCAATCATGCCTTTGGTGCCACGGCCGTGTCTGGTGTATTCTGCAATGGAGGTGCGTTTACCGAATCCATTTTCAGTGGCGGTGAGCACGCTTTGCGTTTCGTCTCCAGCGACCAGCATGGCAATCACACTTTGCCCGTCTTCAAGCATCATCCCGCGCACGCCTCTGGCATTTCGGCCCATGGGGCGAACATCATTTTCATCAAACCGCACGGCCTTGCCCCCGTCGCTAAAGAGCATGACATCGTGGTGTCCATTGGTGAGTGTTGCGCCGATCAAAAAGTCTCCTGCATCCAAGTCCACTGCAATGATGCCGGCTTTTCTTGGGTTGCTGAACTCATCGAGTGCCGTCTTTTTGACCGTTCCTTTGGAGGTGGCCATGAACACGAAATGGTCTGCAGGAAAGGTTCGCATGGCGCTTGTCAAAGGTAAAACGACATTGATTTTTTCATCGTCTTGAAGAGGGAACATGTTGACAATGGGGCGACCTCTAGATCCCCTGGAGCCCACTGGAACTTCCCAGACCTTCAGCCAATACAACCGACCTTTGTTGGAGAAACACAAAATGTAGTCATGCGTGTTGGCAATGAAGAGTTGGTCAATCCAATCGTCATCTTTGGTGGTGGTCGCTTGCTTGCCTCGTCCGCCTCTTTTTTGTGCGCTGTACTCTGACAAGGGTTGGCTCTTGAAGTAGCCGTTGTGCGAAAGGGTCACAACCATGTCATTGGGCGTGATCAAATCTTCAGTTCCAAGGTCTTGCGCATTGAGCTCGATGACGCTTCTTCTGGCGCCCAGTTTGGTTTGTCCAAACTCCAGTTTCACTGCAGTGAGCTCTTCTGAAATGATGTTGGACACCCGCTGAGGCTTGAGTAAGATATCGACAAAGTCATCGATCTCGGCCATCACTTCTTTGTATTCGTTGACAATTTTGTCTTGCTCTAGGCCAGTGAGGCGTTGTAGGCGCATTTGCAATATCTCTTGCGCCTGTGTCTCGCTCAAACGGTAAAGTCCATCTGCGCCCATGCCAAATTGCGCTTCTAGACCATCGGGCCTGTAATCTTGCGGGTTCACCGCCTCACCATCAAGGCGAGCACGCGTGAGCATTTCCCGCACCAATTGACTGTCCCAGGCCAAGGTCATCAATTCGGCTTTGGCAACGGGTGGGGTTGGTGCTTGTCGGATGATTCTGATGAATTCATCAATATTGGCCAAGGCGACAGCCAATCCTTCAAGGACGTGGCCTCTTTCGCGGGCTTTGCGAAGGTTATAAACGGTGCGCCGAGTCACCACCTCTCGGCGGTGCTGCAGGAATATATCGATGAGTTGCTTTAAGTTGCAAAGCCTGGGTTGACCGTCCACCAAGGCCACCATGTTGATGCCAAAAGTGTCTTGCAGTTGTGTTTGCTTGTAGAGGTTGTTTAAAACCACCTCAGGCACTTCACGCGATTTGAGCTCAATGACCAAGCGCATGCCCGACTTGTCTG
This sequence comes from Betaproteobacteria bacterium, assembly GCA_037134015.1. Classification (GTDB taxonomy): domain Bacteria; phylum Pseudomonadota; class Gammaproteobacteria; order Burkholderiales; family Burkholderiaceae_C; genus Limnohabitans. The sequence goes on from JBAXNB010000157.1 coordinate 2,285, forward strand.
ATTCGTCTTGGATATGGCTGATGCCTTCAATTTTCTTTTCATGCACCAACTCAGCCATGCGCTCTTGAAGCGTCTTTTTGTTGACTTGATAAGGCAACTCGTCAACGATGATGGCTTGGCGTTGACCTTTGTCAATGTCTTCAAAATGGCATTTCGCCCGCATGACCACACGACCTCTGCCGGTGCGGTAGCCGTCCTTGACGCCATTGATACCGTAAATGATACCTGCCGTAGGAAAATCTGGCGCAGGCACAATGCCCATCAGGTCGTCGATGCTTGCATCTGGATTTTTTAAAAGATACAAGCACGCATCAATGATTTCATTGAGGTTGTGAGGCGGAATGTTGGTGGCCATGCCCACTGCAATCCCCGCTGATCCATTGACCAAAAGATTTGGAATTCGGCTAGGAAGAACAAGGGGCTCCTTTTCGGAGCCGTCGTAATTGGGTCCAAAATCTACGGTCTCTTTGTCGATGTCGGCAAGCATTTCATGTGCGATTTTGGACAGCCTGATTTCGGTGTATCGCATGGCTGCTGCATTGTCACCGTCGACAGAACCGAAGTTACCTTGTCCGTCAACCAGCATGTGTCTTAAGGAGAAGTCTTGCGCCATTCGAACGATGGTGTCGTAGACGGCACTGTCGCCGTGAGGATGGTATTTACCAATCACGTCACCCACGATACGGGCAGATTTTTTATAAGCTCTGTTCCAGTCGTTGTTGAGCTCATGCATCGCAAAAAGAACTCTTCGGTGCACGGGTTTTAATCCGTCTCTAGCGTCTGGAAGTGCTCGTCCGACGATCACGCTCATGGCGTAATCGAGGTAGCTACGGCGCATTTCCTCTTCGAGGCTGATGGGCAAAGTTTCTTTAGCGAACTGGGTCATTGAATTTGGCCAATCTTCATACAAACTTCATATTTTAGAGCTCTTCATAGCGCCATTGCTGTGTATCTTTAAAGCAACAGCGCTCGTGCTGTCGATCAATTGACTTCCAAGTAAGTCGATGCTTTTCGATTCGAGCGCATCAGTGTGGCACAATTAGGTCACTGGGGAAGCTGTATGTAGCCCTTATTTCGCAGTTTGACTGTATATGTTTCGTTCCAAGAGGAAAATATGAAGAAATTCACTCGATTCGCATTCGCACTTTCAGCTGTTTTATTGTCAAATATTGCAAGTGCACAATCCATTGACAACTGGCGCTCAGCCAACGGTGATACTTGGAAAAACAGCACAGGTTTGTGCTACAGAGACAGCAACTGGACACCTGCGACTGCAGCGCCTGATTGTGATGGCGCCATCAAGCCAGCCCCAGCACCTGCTCCTGTTGCCGCACCAGCTCCAGCGCCTGCACCCAAAGCCGCTCCAGCACCAGCACCCGTAGCGGCTGCGCCTGCTCCAGCTGCCGCTTCTAAAGTGACCTATGCTGCGGACACCTTCTTTAATTTCGACAAAGCTGTTTTAAAGCCTGAAGGCAAGGCCAAGTTGGATGATTTGGTCAGCAAAATCAAGTCGATCAATTTAGAGGTGATCATTGCTGTAGGTCACACAGATTCCGTAGGATCTGATGCTTACAACCAAAAATTGTCAGTTCGCCGCTCTGAGGCTGTCAAAGCTTACTTGGTGAGCAAAGGCATTGAGAAAAACCGTGTTTACACTGAAGGCAAGGGAGAAAAACAACCCGTTGCCGATAACAAGACCGCTCAAGGTCGCGCCAAGAACAGACGCGTTGAGTTGGAAGTTGTTGGAACACGTGCCAACTGATTCAAGCTTACTCTGAATAAAAAACCCCGCTTTGGCGGGGTTTTTTATTAGGGCCTAGTCATTTCAATTTGGCGAGACAAGATGTTTGAAGGACAATGTCCTATCAAAGAATCTTTTTGTTCTGTTGTGGTGTTGTGGTGTCATTGAATTGGGGCGTTTTGTATGGCTAAGCTGGATAATGTGGATCCCTCGGAGTTGAGTAAATTTTCTGATTTGGCCCACCGTTGGTGGGATCCGCAAAGCGAATTCAGGCCCTTGCATGAAATCAACCCCTTGCGCCTTGCTTGGATTTCTGAGTGCTCTCCTTTGTCTGGTCTCAAAGTTCTAGATGTGGGGTGTGGTGGAGGTATCTTGACGGAGGCCATGGCTTTGAGTGCCTTGAGCGTCAAAGGCATTGACCTAGCGACCAAGTCTTTGAAGGTTGCTCAACTGCACGCGCTAGAGTCTGGCTTACAAAATGTTCAATACCAAGAGGTGAGTGTTGAGGCCTTGGCGCAAAGTGAAGCAGGTCAATACGATGTCGTCACCTGTATGGAAATGCTTGAACATGTGCCGGATTATGCATCTGTGGTGAAAGCCTGCAGTCAATTGGTCAAGCCGGGTGGATACGTTTACTTTTCGACCCTGAACCGTACGCCCAAATCATTTTTGTTTGCCATTTTGGGTGCCGAATATATTTTGAACATTTTGCCCAAAGGCACACATGAATATGCCAAGTTCATCAAACCCAGTGAACTTGCCAAGGCTCAGAGAGAGAATGGTTTGCAAGAGATGGACATCAAAGGTCTGAGTTACAACCCCTTGACTCGACGTTACTGGGTCAACCAAGATGTGGGTGTGAACTATTGGGTTGCTACGCAACGAGTTCAAGGGTGATGAACATGCCCATGACGCTTAAAACGCCTAAAGCTGTGCTTTTTGATTTGGATGGGACCTTGGTGGATTCTTCATTGGATTTGGGTGCAGCGGTCGATGTCATGAGAGAAAAAAGAGGCTTGAGTCCGCTAGGAGCTGAGCATTACCGTGAAGTGTGTGGTGCGGGTGCGCGAGGTTTATTGAGGTTGGCATTTGATATGTCGCCAGATCATGATCTCTATGACTCAATGAAGCATGAATTCTTTGATCTCTACCAGTCCAAATTGACTGAGCAAACGGACTTTTTTACAGACATTCCTGAGCTGTTGACGGCCCTGATGGACAAGGGGCTGCACTGGGGCGTCGTGACCAACAAAATGGAACGATTTACAACGCCTTTGACGAAAAATTATCCTTTGTTTGGTCTCTCTAAGGCGGTGGTTTCTGGAGACACCACGCCCCATTCAAAGCCGCACCCTGAGCCTTTGTTGGAGGCGGCTAGGCGCATGGGCATCAGTCCTCTTGAGTGTTGGTACGTGGGAGACGATCACCGAGACATGCTTGCTGCCAAGGCGGCTGGAATGGTTGGAGTTGCGGCGCTGTACGGTTACATTGGCGGTGGTGAGCCCATTGAGTCTTGGGGTGCTGATTTGCACATCAACAGACCATTAGAGCTGTTAAATTATCTCTAAATGTACTAAGATAGGGTTTCTGGGGCTGCACTGGTTTCGACATGGGTTCGGACGCGGCGCAGGGCATGTCGAGGTTCTGTCACCTCGT
>JBAXNB010000158.1:0-5563 GCA_037134015.1 Betaproteobacteria bacterium
CCCATTTCTCTCATGTACATTCGCACAGGATCGGTGGTTCGCCCAAACTCGCTGTCTACCGTGGAGAGCGCCGCTTCAGCCTCTTCCTCTGCCTCCTCTTCCGTGGCTGGTGCAACGCCCGTGTTGTTGATCAGCAAAGTTTCAGCATCGGGCGTTTGCTCGTAAACGGCAATGGCCATGTCGTTGAGCATGGTGATCACCACTTCCATGGTTTCTGCGTCCACCAATTTGTCGGGTAAGTGGTCGGAGATTTCACCATGCGTGAGGTAACCCCTGGTTTTTCCAAGCTTGATCAAGGTTTTAAGGCGCTGGCGACGTTTTGCAATGTCCTCTTCAGACAAAACAGTTTCATCCAATCCGAACTCTTTCATCAAAGCACGCTCTTTGGCTTTGCTGATTTTCATTCTCAGGGGTTTGACCTTTTCGGTGGAGGAGCTGGTGCTTTCTTCAGCGAACTCAGCCTCCATGTCAATCAGCTCTTCCTCTTCAACGATGGGGGTCTTGGCTTTCGCCTTCGCTTTCGCGGTTGCATCTGCTTTGGCCGGCACGGAGACCGCTTTGGCAGGCGCTTTGCCCTTGCTGGTCGGGGAGGCAACAAGTGCTGGTTTTTTTATGGTTGCACTGGAATTGGCCACCACTTTGGTGGCGCTTTTGACCTCGGCCTTGGGTGCAGCTTTTTTGGAACTCGAGGCGGCCTTGCTGTCTACTTTGGCGCTGGGTTTGGCCACCACTTTTGCAACGGGCTTGGCCGCAGATTTTGCAACAGGCTTGGCAACAGGTTTAGCAGCAGTTTTTACAAGTACTTTTGCAACGGGCTTGGTCGCAAGTTTTGCAACGGGTTTGGCAGCAACTTTTGCTTTGGCTTTGATATTTTTTGTGGCGGTAGGTTTGGAAGAGGACACTGAAGCTTTCGAAGGTGCTGTTTTCTTAGCGGGTATTGAAGCTGTTTTACTGGCAGCTTTGAGGGGCTTTTGGGGAGTAGCTTTGGCACTCGATTTGGTGATCGGCTTGGTCGCAACTTTTTTGGCCACGGTCTTTTTTGCTGAGTTTTTGGTGGCTGCGGCTTTGGTAGCTGGCTTTTTGGTCGGCATGTTCAATCCTTGACAGAAAGAAGAAGTCTCCTGATCAACTAAGAGAGGAGAGGCGTTGGTGGGTTGACTTTAGGGGGAGGCGCAAAACAAGTTGTTGGGGCGAACATTTGGAATGCAATCCTTGCGATATTGGGCGAGAGATGACGTTAAGGAGTCAAGATTTGCCGGCTCGGAGGTGTTGCTGTCGCACTTGAGTAAATGGATTATACCAAAGGGGGTGATTTGAGTAAAGCAAATCGGGCGCTTAGGCTTTTAAATTGTTTGTAGATTTGGGGGTCAGACTCCACCAATGGAGCCATTTGGTTGAGTTTTTTTGAAATGTCGGCTTTTTCAAGCTCAAACAGTATGTTTTTCAACTCGCCATTGCCTTCCTCTGCCTCCAAAGGGGTGTTTTCAACCAGAGCGCTTAACCATTGTGACCACTCCTCAGGGGGTGACAAGGCTTTGAGTTGGGGCCAATTCAAAACACCCAACTCATTGAATTGCAGATCAAGCCAGGTGAAAGCCAGTCCGTGGGGTGCTGGCAGGTCACAGAGGATATTTTGTTGCTCAGAGCTGATGGCTGACCACTGCGTCATGTGTTGAAACAAGATTTGTATGCCTCTGTCTTGTCGGCTCATGGGCGCTTGTCGCACGGCAGATCGCCTGGAGCTGAGCCCTTGGCGATCTTTTGTAGTCCAAGACGTTGATTGCGTTTTTTTGTTGAATGGGTTTTTTTGCGCGCCGCTACCTTGCGGGTTTTGCTTGTCGGACCAAAGTTGTTTGAGTTCGAAATGCCCAATGTGCACCAAATCAGCAATTTCATTCAAGAGTTGAGTCTGTAAAACCCCTTGCGGCAAGGCGCTCCATAAAGGATGTGCTTGAGCGGCCAGCATAGAGCGTCCTTCAGCCGTTGATAAATCGCACCCATTTCTGGCCATGTCCAGTAAAAATTGACTCAAGGGCGTTGAGCTTGAAACCAGTCTGGAAAACGCATCCACACCCATTTCTCGGATGTAACTGTCCGGATCGTGTTCGGGGGGTAAAAAGAGAAACTTCAAACTTCGAGTGTCTTTCGCAAAGGGCAAAGAAACTTCAAGTGCCTTTTTGGCTGCGCGTCTACCTGCTTGATCGCCATCAAAGCTAAAGACGATGGTGTCGGTGAATCGAAAGAGTTTTGAGATGTGGTCTGGCGTGCAGGCTGTACCAAGCGTAGCAACCGCATTTGGCACACCCAATTGTGCAAGCGCGACCACGTCCATGTAGCCCTCTGTCACGATGGCATGGCCTTTTTCTTTAAGATGTTGTCGCGCCTCAAAAAGCCCATAAAGCTCCTTGCCTTTGGAGAAGACCGGTGTTTCTGGGGAGTTCAGGTACTTGGGTGTTGCGTCTCCCATCACGCGGCCACCAAATCCGATGCATTCTCCTTTGATGTTTCGAATGGGAAACATGATTCGATCTCTAAAGCGGTCGTATCTTTTCTCCTTCGCAGGATCTTCCTTGTTCTCAATCACCAAGCCCGTTTCAACAAGGGAGGGTGAGGTGTAGTTTTCAAAAACATGTGCCAGACCTGTCCACTCATCGGGGGCGTAGCCCAGGCCAAACAGTTTGGCGATTTCACCTGAAAGGCCCCTTTGTTTCAAGTAGCTGATCGCTTTGGGTGAGTCTTTGAGGTTTTTTCTGTAACTGAGGCTGGCCGTTTCAAGCAGTTCAACCAAGGAGTGTTGCCTCTTTTGATTCTCCAAAGCCTTGACCCGGTCTTCAGGGGAGAAATCAGTTTCTGGCACCACCAAGCCATAACTTTGCGCCAAGTCTTTGACAGCCTCTACAAAATGCATGCCCGCGTGTTCCATTAAAAAGCCAATGGCGTTTCCAGTTTTACCGCAACCAAAACAATGAAAGAACTGTTTGCTTGGGCTGACGGAAAAGGACGGGGATTTTTCGTTATGAAAGGGGCAAAGGCCCACAAAATTTGCGCCACCCTTTTTCAGTTGAACGTGTTGACCCACCACGTCGACGATGTCGACACGGGCTAACAGGTCTTGAATAAAGGTTTGTGGGATAGACATTGCAAAGCGGTGAAGGCGTATTTTAGTGGCCTCAAAAGGCTTATCATGGGTGGGTATGGCCAAACGATGGTAAACCCATTAAAATCATTTGTGAATTCTTTCGTATTCATTCCACGCATCTATTAAACACCAAGTTGATCAAAATTTGTGAAGTCAATGGTGGATTTTTTTCTTTTCTTTTTGTTTGTGATCTGAGGGTATTTCATGTTTTTGTTTTGTTGGTCCGTCTTCAAAGATCGGTGCGTTCCCCTGGTTTGCTGTGTTCTCAGTTTGATCTTGGTGTCATGCTCTAGCACCCAAGTGCCATTGGGCGCGAATGGGAGCGCCGGTGTGCCAGGTTCGATGCGAGAAGAGTCCGAGAGAAAAGACCCTTCAATTCCTAAGCGGCCTGTCAAGCTTGGCCTGGCCTTGGGCGGTGGGGCGGCCAGAGGCTTTGCCCACGTTGGTGTCTTGCAGGTGCTGGAAGAGGCGGGTATCAAGCCGCAATTGGTGGTGGGCACGTCAGCAGGCAGTGTGGTGGCTGCCTTTTACACCAGCGGTAAAAACGCCTCACAGCTGCTTAAATTGTCAGAAAGCATGGACGAGTCGACTCTAACGGATTGGACAGTTCCCTTGATCTCAAGAGGGATGATGAGAGGAGATGCGTTGGCCAAATACATGACGCAGAATTTAGAGATCAAAAAAATTGAGGAAATGAAAATCCCGTTGGGTGTTGTTGCGACTGACTTGCATTCGGGTGAGTCGATTTTGTTTCAACGGGGGGATGCTGCCACAGCTGTTCGGGCCTCAAGCGCAGTTCCCGCGGTGTTTCAGCCGGTACAAATTGGCGGCAAAGAGTATGTCGATGGAGGCTTGGTGGCCCCAGTGCCCGTGAGGTTTGCTAAACAAATGGGCGCAGACATCGTGGTGGCTGTTGATATCTCTACGCCCTTGGAAGCCAACAAAGCCGATGGCATGCTGCAGATCTTGTTGCAGACCTTTAGCATCATGGGCAAAAGTATCAGTGATTTTGAGTTGAAAGAAGCCGACCTTGTGATCAAACCTGCATTGAGTGGCATTGGCTCGGCAGCGTTCAGCGAAAGAAAGCGTTCGATTGACGCGGGTCGTGCAGCCATGACACAAGCCCTGCCTCAGCTTAAAATCCTATTGCAAAAACAACTACCCTAAAAAAAAACAGACTGCAAGAGGCAGTCTGTTTCAAGAGGGTCAATTCAACTTAAACCGTTGCGCGTTTTTTAGTTGCTTTTGTGGCCGTTGTGGCTGAGCTGACAGCAGCTTGAATGTTGGCTTCTGCAGTTTCAGTCACTTGTTTGATGGCTTTTTGAGCTGTTTCAATTGCATTTTGGCTAGCCGCCATTGCGTTCTTGAACATGGCAACTGCTGCTTCTGAACCTTGGGGTGCATTTTTAGTGGCACCATCAATCATGGACATCATGGCGTGTTGAGCTTCTTGAGCTTGGCTTTCGATAGACTTTGACAACTCAGAGGTGGTGCTGGTTGCAATCTCATATGCATGACGGCTATAGGCAACACTCTTTTCAGCGATAGGCTGGTAAAAGGCGGATTGCAAAGCAACGATTTCTGCTGGATCTTTGATAGACATCATGGCTTGAACGTGTTGAACGTTTTCATTGAAAGCGGCTTTGGCGGCAGCCAAATTGAGCTCTACCAATTTTTCTACGCCAGAAAATGCGGTTTCTGTAAGACCGAAAAAAACATTCAAGTTATTTTTTTGAGCTGAGGTGATTTGTTCGACGGTTAACATGATGAACTCCTTGAGGTGATGAAAACAAAATTGAAACGAAAACTTGGCAGCGCAACGTTTTTTTAATGATGCGTTGCAACATGAATTAAGTATAGGGGCGTGCCGCTCAATTACAAGGCTTTATTGTTGCAATGCACCATATTAGAGGTGACCCTCTAATAAAAACAACTTACCTCATGGCCACAATGCACCCGTCTTGTCGCTGTGACACAATACCCTGCTATGAGTTTCCCGTCGTGGGCGACCTTGGTTAAGTCTTTGTTTTTATTGGTTTATTTCGTGAAAATCTTTTTTGCGGGCACGCAATTGCAAACCTTGCCATTGGGCCATCGTTTTCCAATGAGCAAGTACGAGCTCTTAAAGACCAGAGTGAGCCAAGAGATGGCTTTCATGGATCTCATCGAATCAAAGCCGGCCACAGAGGGCGAGTTGGCCTTGGTGCATTCACCGAGTTACATCGACCAAGTTTTCTCCGGCACCTTGCCTGAGGCCGTTCAAAAAGCGATTGGATTTCCTTGGTCGTTGGGAATGGTTGATCGGGCAAGGTGCTCTGCAGGCGCGACCATTCAAGCCGCAAGGCAAGCCCTCCAGGAGGGCATCAGTGCCAATTTAGCTGGGGGCACGCATCACGCCTATGCAGACCAAGGTGGGGGATTTTG
>JBAXNB010000159.1:0-5559 GCA_037134015.1 Betaproteobacteria bacterium
CTCTCAATCTTTGCAGCAGCAAGCCTTTGTGAGCGATGGACAAGCCATTGTGCTTTTTGGCTACGACGAACAAAGGTCGGGCGCCGATTCGGCCTTGACTTGGGGGGGATTTTCCAAATCCAACGCCCAAGCTCGGCAAATGATGGTGATTGTTTTACAAGTCAACTCTGGAGTGTCCTCGCATGCCAAGTAAATTTCTGAACGGATGCCTCCTTTCGTGTTGTCTGACACCTCTTGTAGGCCTTGCTGCTTTGGACAATGTGGAAGATCAAAAGGCCATGATGGAGGCTCAAATTGAGCTCTTGAAAAAACAAGCCGATTTGAACGCCGCCTTGAAAGCCCTGTCGCTTGATGGCGCTCAGGCCCTGCCTAGTGTGGTGTCGATTGCACTGCGCGGCCCCATCTCCTTTGCCCGTTTGTTGATGCCCAGCGGTGAAAGTGTTGTGTTCAAACCAGGTGAGCGAATCCATCAAGGACTCACGCTTGTCAGCATTGAGGACAAAGCGGTCTGGGTTCATGTCGAACAAGCTGGCATGGCAAAGACCTTGGCGCGTTTGGAGTTTGCGCAACTCTCATCCAAGGAGCCCGACTTGGTGCCTGGGTCTTGGAGCTCCAAACGAACCATGTCCAGTGCCTTGCCCATCTGTCCATTGCCCCTTGCCCCATCCCCTCTCACCCCATTGCCCCTTATCGCCGCATCCCAAGCCAACCCGACCCGCCAGATGAAAGATCCCGTCGATCGTGTCAAAAGTACTGCGCTTGAAGAGTTGCCCCCACCCGCTTGGATGTCTCGTCGCACGCGTTAAGGCGCCATCTTGTAAGGCACCATCTTGTAAGGCCCCATTCGCTACTTTAAGCATTCCAACAGGAGAAAAGCGTGTTGATTGAACGTGGATCATGGACCTTGCTCTTTGGGCTTGATTGGCGAATGCTATGGGGCAAAGAGGAGTTGGCAAGCGTCAAGAAAACGCATCCTCGTCAATGCCATGTGGTGTGCAAAGTGGGGGAGCAGACTTGGCTTGGCTTGCACGAGGATGTGAAGCAAAAAGGGGTCTACCCCGCGGCCTTGCTTTTGGGCCTGCTCAAGCCCAATTGCATCTTCAGTGTTGCTTTGGGCTCGGAGCTCAACTGGTTTTGTGTTTTGCAAAACGGCATGCCCTTGGCGGGACTTGATCAAGTCGTGGACCGAAGCTTAGCTCATAGCCAAATGGAGAAATACAGCACCTTGTTTCCAACTTATGACATCGTGCACACCAAGCGGTGGGAAGACCAGGATCTAGACGCATTGCTTGAGCGTGTTGTTCAAGAGACGTCAACGCTCAAGGTCGATGTCCAAAGCGTTCGGGCCTTGTTGGTCAAAAGTCCCCAACAAGGCCTGCAACTTCGAATCCAACTTTGGTGCGCTTTTGTGCTGCTCTTGGGTTTGCTTGCCATGGCTTATGAGCACGTGGGTGAGCAACTGGATGTGAAGACGCACGCTCAAGTCGCGGTTGAACGCGCCTTGAGGGCAGCGCATCTGCGCGAGGAAGTTTTAAAGACCAAGACCGAGCAAGAACAAGCCACACAAGCCCTGGCCCTTGAGGCTCAAAGAGAGCTAGAAAAGTACCTCTATTTTGAAGATCCCATAGCGCTTTGGAACGCCTTCAATGCCATCAGGCACGCTATCCCAATCAGCCTGAACGGCATCCATGCGACGGCCCTTCGTTGCGAGATCCATGGGTGTGTGATTGAGTGGGCGTTGAGAGGGGATTTGAAGAGTGCTTTGGCAAGTGCCGCCACCTCAGCGCACCAACATCCCTTGGGTTTGCCCTTTGAGATGGACCGAGAACTGAACGCGCAAGGACAGAGTTTGAGCACCCTGGCCCTTCAGCTTCCAAGGGCGACTTACCGTTTTCCTGAACTGCGAACACCTGAACAATTGGAGTTGTACATGACGTTGGATTTAAAAAAGCGTTGGCCCCATTTGCTGACGACACCTCTTAAGGCGGGCGCGCTTGGGTCTCAGTTGAAGGGCGCAGCTGCAAGCAAGCCCCCAAAGACTGCAGCTCAGGTCGATCAGACCTTGGTTCACCAAGGGACCTGGCAAATGTCCTTGACTGGAGACGCGGCGCTCATGGACGCGCAGCGTTTTTTGCTCGACGTGAGAGAGCAACCCGTTCAACTTCAAGCTCTTGCCTACACCTACCAACAAGGTTTGAGCTTGAAGGGGCGGTATTATTTTTTGCCAACCACCAGCGACCCGGCAGCCGATCGCTTGGGATGGAAGGCGCTTCACCAGGGCAACCCACCATGATTTCGGACATCAAAGACTTGCCCATAGGGCACTATCAAAACTTTGCATCCATGGACTTACCGGAAGTTTTTCAAATGCATTTCGCTCTTTTGATGACGCCTGAGGGTCAATTGCTCATGCTCTCAAGTCCCATGGCGCACTTGTCGCACCTGCAATTTGAGTTGAGACGGCGCCTACAGAGGCGTGCCTTGGATGAGTTGATGCCCCTGGGTGCCATTCACGAGTTGGAGGTCAGTCAAGAGATCCTTCAAAGTGTTCACGCCTCGGGCAGTCCTTTGAGCGAGGAGGTCTCGACCAGCGTAGAGGTGGCCGCCTGGGAGTTGATTGATCAAGCGATCCAAGCCAAGTCCAGTGACATCCATGTTGAAACCCGGGGTGCCTATGCACAGGTTTTTTTTAGGGTCCATGGCGAGCGGCTCGAGCAGCCCAATATTTCTGCCAAGAGAGCCCTGGAGATGTGCAACGTCTTGTATGGCGTGCATGCCGATGCGGACAACAAAGACGTGTCCTGGGATGAAAAACATCTGAAGGAGGCGGTCATCGAACACTTCTCCTCCATGGGTCAGCACGTGCAACTGCGCTTGAGCAGTGCACCCATTCACCCCGCAGGTAACTTTCATGTGGTCATTCGGTTGTTGTTGATGGACGAGGAGACTTTAAGGCCTTTGCACGCCTTGGGCTACGAGCAGGTGCACATTGACTGCATCAACGACATGCTCTTGGGCTCGCAAGGGGCTGTCTTTTTGGTGGGTCCCACCAACAGTGGTAAATCCACCTCGCTGCAAGCGTTCATCGAGAAGTTGTACATCAGTCGCGGGCGATCGATCAAAGTGATCACCGTTGAAAAGCCCGTCGAGTATGTGATCAAGTCGGCGTGTCAAATGGGCGTGTCACAACACCGGCGCGATTGGGTCGACAAGGAGAGCGGCTCCATTTACACCAAGTACGTCGCTGCGACCCTTAGGCAAGACCCGGACGTGGTGATGGTGGGGGAAGTCAACGACCAAGACAGCGCAGAGAACATCAAGCACTTGGTCTTGTCGGGCAGGAAGACTTTGAGCACCTTGCATGTGTACGAGGCCATGGGTATTTTTGCAAGACTCAAAGAAATGGGGATACCTTCGTCGGTGCTGTTCATGCGCCACTTCATCTCTGGGGTGATATTTCAGCGTTTGGTGCCCCTCTTGTGCCAAGGCTGTGCCGTCTCCTTTGCGCAAGCCAGACAAGCGGGCAAGGTGTCCGCCTCCACCTACGAGCGCGTCAAGCGCTCAAGCCCCGGGCATTTGAAACACATCAAAGTACGGGGCAAAGGTTGTCAAGCGTGTGCACAGATGGGGATCGTCGGCCGCACGGTCTGTGCCGAGTTGTTGGTGCCAGATGAGGTCTTTTTAGGGCATTTGAGTCAAGGCAACGAGCGCGCTGCTCGAGCGCATTGGCTTGGCCAAGCTCACTTGAATTTAAAGGGCCTGGGTGTGGGGGTGATCGCCCATGCGGTGCTCAAAATGCACCAAGGCTTGATCGACCCGATGGACATTGAGCGGTGGATTGGTCCCATCGTGCTTGAGCGAGCGGCACTTGATGCGTCTTGAGTTGACGTTCTGGCAGCGCTTGAGAATTGGCACTGCCATGCGGCGGGATTGGTACTTGGCTTTGGCCAAGCTCAGCAAAGAGGGGATCCCCATTTATGAGTCCTTGAAGCTCATGCACCAAGAGTTCCATCGACTCCAGCATCCCTTGATGCCCTTGACGGCTTTGGTCTTGTTGGGCTTACGCGGACAAGCGATGAACCCTCCCACTGGGCCGCAAGGGGGTGCACTTGCTCGCAGGAGAAGTCTGGGTTCTGAACTGAAGGGACGGGTGCCCCATTCGGAGTCGATGTTGATCGAGGCGGGGGATTCAAGTGGGAGATTGCACAGTGGCTTGGAGCGTGCCGCAGCCTTGCTGGATTCGCGTTTGAGTTTGATGGCAAGTCTGAGTCAAGCGCTTTTGCGTCCTTTGGGATATTTGGTGACCTTGATGGGCTTGTTGATTTTTTTATCGGTTCGAATGTTGCCTGAATTTGAACGCACACGTCCAAGAGCTTTGTGGTCAGAAGGGGCTTTGAGACTGGCGTTCGTGTGTGATCATGTGGGATGGATGGTGGGGGCGGTTTTGATCGTGCTGCTTGGTGCGAGTCTGGGTCTGTCTTGGTTCTTGCCCAATGCGACCCCTTCCTTTAGAAAAAGGATGGATCGATGGGTCTTTCCATTTCAGTTGTATGCCTCCTACCAAGGGGCTTCGTTGTTGGGCTCGCTCTCGGCCTTCATACAAGCGGGCAGTGGATTCACCCAAGCGGTTCAAGCCATTCGTTCAAGTTCAACGCCATTTATGGTGCAGCAATGCAATGCATTGCTTTTGTCTTTGAAGATGGGCAAGACACCTGCGCAGGCTTTGTGTGAACAAGTCATTCTTCGCCCCCAACACCATTGGTTGATCTTGGTGTATGGCTTGTCCCAAGACACCCCAAGGGCCTATGAAAGCATTGCAAAAGATATTTTTGCATCGGTGGACCGTTGGATCAAAAACATCTTGGGGCATGCTTTGGGGAATGTGATGATGGCACTCGTGGGGGGCGTGGTGTTTTGGGTGTATTGGGCGATGTTTGAGATCGTGGAGTCGGTGCCCATGGGGCTTTGAGCCGGTCTTTACTTGTTGGCTTATAGGCTTATAGGCTCATAGGCTCATAGGCTTGATAGCTTGGTGATCGATAAGACGCCTCGATTGGAAAGCGTTCATTTCTTCATGTTTTTTTAGAGGATGCTGATCACTAAACATCCTTAAAGTGGATGCATCAACTTTTTAGGAGCATTCTCATGAACCGTCAAACAACAAGTCGTGGATTTTCTTTGATCGAATTGATCATCGTGTTGGCCATCATTGCGGGGGGCATTGCATTGATCTTGTACAGGCAATCCAAAACCGAGGAGGCCACGCGCGTGAGCGATGAGGTCCAGTCGATCAGTTTCATGGTGTCCAAGATCAAGTCATTTTTTTCTTCGACGGGCAGTTACGAGACCTTGGTCACGGCCACACCTGTGCAAATGTCTTTGTTGACAGCGCCTTTGAAATTGAATGGGACCGATCGCATCGTGGATGCTTGGGGCAATGCTGTGGAGATTTTAGGCAATGCTGCGGGTGCCTCTCCCTCGTTTGCCATCACCATCGGCGGGGGCTCCATGGGCCGAGACACGTGTCCCACGCCATGGGAGCGTGTCTCATCCGGCGGA
>JBAXNB010000160.1:0-5441 GCA_037134015.1 Betaproteobacteria bacterium
AAGGCTTGTTGAGCTGCACGGGTGCGAACTTGGATGCGCTCAAGCTCTTCGGGACTTTGACGCTTGGCAAGGTCTCTTAACTTTTGCTCACTTAGAAGTCTCTTTTGTTGCTCTGCGAGTTGGGCCTCTTGTTTTTTGACAGCCCCCATCAAGGCATTTTTTTCATCCACCGCCTCTCTTTTGCACCCCGTCACCGCAAACTTTTTGAGACAAGCAGCATGTTGTTGCTCATAATTTTGCTCGATCAGAAGCTTTTGTGTTCTAAGCGCTTGGAGTTGAAGATCGATGTGAGCAGCCAACTCATCGGCCACATCTGCCTCATCGGCCTCGTCGGCCTTATCAGTCTTTTGGGCCTCATGTGCCGCATGGATGAGTGCCCCCCCCTGTCTTAAGGGAGCTTCAACACGCGTCTCAACATCTGGCGTGAGCCGGGTTTGCGCGAGAAGACCCCCGACCCCAAAACCCAACACAACAACACCCCAGCGAAGAAAAAGCATCGATCGACTCCAAATGGGCATGGAACCTGTGACCCTAGCAGGTGAGCTTTGACGCAAAAAAGTCTTGCCTCGTTGAACGTGTCAAACCAAGGCTGTATCCACATCTCGCCTGTCAAGACTCAAAAATTCTTTGGACTGCATTTCTTTCAAGCGAGAGATGGTTCTAGGAAATTCATGTGCAAGTGTACCCTTCAGATACAGCTCCTCGGGTTGCACCTCGGCTGACATGATCAACTTCACCCGCCGGTCGTACATCACATCCACAAGCCATGTGAACCGCCTGGCCTCAGAGGCCATTTCGGGAGACATTTTTGGCACATCGCTTAAAAAAATCGTCTGAAAACGGCTCGCCAACTCCAAGTAATCGTTTTGCGACCGGGGGCCAGCGCAGAGTGTTTTGAAATCGAACCAAACCACATCTGAGGCACGCCTCAAGGCGGTGATTTGCCTGGACTCGATGTTCAATTGAGGGTTGTCTTGTGTAGCTCCACTGAGCTTTTGGAACGTCTGCATCATGATCGCATTGGCTCGCTCGCCATGGGGACTTAAATACAAATCGGCTTGCTCCAGGGTTTGCCGCCTGTAGTCCACACCATGATCGACATTCAACACTTCCAGCTTGTCATTCAAGAGATCAATGGCTGGAAAAATTCGATCCCGGTGAAGGCCATCGGGGTACAAATCACTGGGCTTGAAATTGGAGGTGGTCACAAAGCCCACACCGTTTTCAAACAATGCGTCCAACAAGCGATGCAAAATCATCGCGTCGGTGATGTCAGCCACATGAAATTCATCAAAACAAATCAAGCTGTAACGCTCGGAGATCTGTTGACCCAAGACACTCAAAGGGTTCACCGTGCCTTGCAAAGCAGCGAGCTCGTGATGCACCTCACGCATGAACTCATGAAAGTGCAGACGTGTCTTTCTTTGAACCGGCACACAGGCAAAAAAACAATCCATCAAAAAGCTTTTTCCACGACCAACGCCACCGTAGAGGTAGACGCCTTTGGGGACCATCGATTTTTTAAACATGGACTTGAACCATGAGCTGCGGTCAGACTCGTGCTGCGCCCACTGATCCGAGCAGCGCTCTAAAGCTTCGATGGCCCTTAACTGAGCGGGGTCACTTTGAAAACCTTTGAGCTTTAACTGCTCTTCATAAAAAGCTAAGACCTTGGACATGAAAGAAGCATTAAAAGTTAAGCGCTCTTTTGTCCACCGCCAACGCGGCTTCCTTGGTGGCTTCGCTGAGAGAAGGGTGTGCATGACAGATGCGCGCGATGTCTTCACTGGAGGCCTTGAATTCCATGGCCACCACGGCCTCGCTGATCAACTCGCTGGCCATGGGGCCAATGATATGAACACCTAAAATTTCATCGGTTTTTTCATCGGCCAAAATCTTCACCATGCCTGTCGTGTCTCCCAAAGCCCTGGCACGTCCGTTGGCTAAAAACGGAAATGTACCGACCCGGTAGGCGTGCCCAGAGGCTTTGAGTTGTTGCTCCGTGTGCCCAACCCATGCAATTTCTGGTGAGGTGTAGATGACCCAGGGAATGGTGTTGAAGTTGACGTGTCCATGCTGCCCTACGATGCGCTCAGCCACGGCAACCCCCTCTTCTTCCGCTTTGTGCGCAAGCATGGGGCCTCTGACCACATCGCCCAGCGCCCAAACATTGGGCTTGGCTGTGCGGCACAAGTCGTCAACTGCAATCGCCCCTTTTTCATCCACGCTCAAGCCGATGGTGTCCAGGCCTAAACCAGCTGTTTGTGGCACACGACCGATGGAGACAATCAACTTATCGGCCACCAAGGATTGGGGCTGACCGGAAGCGTCCGTGTAGGCCACACTGACCTCTTTGGCGCTTGCTTTGATCTCACCCACCTTCACACCCAATTCGATTTTTAAACCTTGCTTGGTAAAAGCCTTGTGCGCTTCGCGTGCTATTTGCTCATCGACCGCGCCTAAAAATGTGGGCAAGCCTTCAAGGATGGTGACCTCTGAGCCTAGACGACGCCATACCGAGCCCATCTCCAAGCCGATGACGCCCGACCCAATCAGAGCCAACTTCTTGGCCACCCTGCTGATGTTCAATGCGCCATCGTTGGACAAAATCATCTTTTCATCAAAAGGTGCGCCAGGCAACTCTCGGGCTTTGGAACCCGTTGCAATGATCACGTGCTTGGCACTCAACTGCGTGGGCTCACCGCCCTTGACAGGGCTCACATTCACAGCGTAGCCTTGATCGAGCACACCGGCAAAGGCGCCCGTGCCATGAAAGAAGCTTACTTTGTTTTTCTTAAAGAGGTACAAAATCCCTTCGTTGTTTTGTTTGACCACCTGATCTTTGCGGGAAATCATTTTGGCCAAATCCAAGCTCAGTCCTTTGAATTCAATGCCATGATCGGCAAACTGGTGCTGGGCATGGTCGAAGTGCTCAGAGGACTGCAGCAAGGCCTTGGAGGGAATACAGCCCACGTTGGTGCATGTGCCGCCAGGCGCAGGGGCGCCTTGGTCGTTGCTCCAAGCATCAATACAAGCGGTTTTTAAGCCCAACTGTGCACTGCGAATGGCAGCAATATAGCCCCCTGGGCCAGCACCGATAACGATCACATCAAATTGTTGACTCATGACAAGAGCTCCTCACCTTTTAAAACATGGGTTCAAACGAACCTTAACTTGAACCCTTCACTTGAACCTCACTTGCCCTTGAGACGCCCCAAGGGTCCACGAGAGTTCTAGCTCATCGACCTACAGCAGTCACCCAAGCCCAAGGGCTGAGTGCATGTGCTCAAGAGAGCCCTGCACGACGCGGGAGCTCCCCTTTTCTTTTAGATATCAAAGAGCAAACGAGCTGGATCTTCCAAGGCTTCTTTCATCGCCACGAGTCCCAGCACCGCTTCACGGCCATCGATGATTCGGTGGTCATAACTCATGGCAAAGTAGTTCATGGGTCGAACCACCACTTGCCCGTTTTCAACCACGGCACGGTCTTTGGTCGCGTGCACACCCAAGATGGCCGATTGAGGCGGGTTGATGATGGGTGTTGACAGCATGGAGCCAAAAACCCCGCCATTGGAGATGGAGAAGGTACCTCCCGTCATCTCTTCAATACCCAATTTGCCATCACGCGCTTTCACGCCATATTCGGCAATTTTTTTCTCAATATCGGCAAAGCTCATTTGATCGGCGTTTCTCAAAATAGGGACCACCAAGCCTCTGGGTGAACCCACCGCAATCCCGATGTCAAAAAAGCCGTGGTAGACAATGTCGTTGCCATCCACAGAGGCGTTCAAGACAGGGTATTTTTTCAAAGCATGGACTGCCGCTTTGACAAAGAAGCTCATGAAGCCAATTTTGACACCGTGCTCTTTTTCAAACTTTTCTTGAAACCGCTTTCTCATTTCCATGACGGGCGCCATGTTGATCTCATTGAAGGTCGTGAGTATGGCATTGGTGGCTTGAGATTGGATCAGTCGCTCGGCCACACGCGCTCTGAGTCGACTCATGGGCACCCGTTGCTCGGGTCTTTCACCCAAGTCCACTCGAGGTGCAATGACTTGAGGCAGCGGCGCGCTGGCTGAGCTAGAGACTTGAACTGCGGGGGCGAATTTAGGCGCTTGAGCGGCTTGGAGTGCATCGCCTTTGGTGATGCGACCGTCTCGACCGGTGCCAGCAATGGAAGAGGCTTGGAGATTGTTTTCAGCCAAAATCTTTTGCGCAGCAGGCATGGCAAATCCAGCGGCACTTGGTGAACCTGCAACAGGGGCTTGAGGGGCCAAGGCGGCTGGAGCAACAGATGCAGGTGATGGTGCAGCTTGTGAGCTAGAAGGTGCAGGTGCAGGTGTAGTTGCAGCACCTGCAACGGCTGCGGTATCGATCTTGGCGATCAGTTGCTCAGCCACCACCGTGGCGCCGTCGATTTGAAGAATCTCGGTGAGCACCCCAGAGGCGGGAGCTGGCACTTCCAAGACCACTTTGTCTGTCTCAATTTCAATCAAGATCTCATCGACCGTGACGGCTTCACCCGCTTTTTTCTTCCACTGCAACATGGTGGCTTCGGCCACGGATTCAGACAACTGGGGTACTTTGACTTCAACAATAGACATGATTAACTTTCAGAATTCTTATATTAAAAATGGACTGACTTTGAATGGGATCATTTGTTCAAAACAAAGCCTTTGAGCTTGCCAAAGGCGCCTTCGACCAAGGCCTTTTGCTGCTCTTGGTGCAAATGCGAGTAACCCACGGCTGGAGAGGCCGAGGCTGCACGGCCCGAATAGCCAAGCTTTTGCCCATCCGTCATGTTTTCATGGATGTAGTGCTGGACAAAGAACCAAGCGCCTTGGTTTTGGGGCTCGTCTTGCGTCCAAACGATCTCGGTTGCGTTGGGGTACTTCTTGAGCTCATGGGCAAAGGCCTTGTGTGGGAAAGGATAGAGTTGCTCTGCGCGCAAAATCGCCACATCCTCAACGCCCTTTTCTTCGCGCTTTTTGGCCAAGTCATAGTAGACCTTGCCAGAGCACACCACAATGCGTTTGACCTTTTCATTCTTTAACTCTTTGCTCTCGGGAATGATGGTTTGGAAGCCACCCTTGGTGAACTCGGACAAGGGAGAGGTCGCATCTTTGTTTCTGAGCAACGATTTAGGTGTAAAGATGATCAGAGGTTTTCTTAAATTTCTCACCATCTGTCGTCTAAGGATGTGAAAAATTTGGCTGGCTGTGGTGGGTTGCACGATTTGCATGTTGGTGTCAGCAGCGAGTTGCATGAAGCGCTCAACGCGCGCAGAGCTGTGCTCTGGGCCTTGGCCCTCATAGCCGTGCGGCAGCATCAAGGTGATGCCGTTCACACGACCCCACTTGACTTCACCAGAGGCAATGAACTGATCAATCACCACCTGAGCACCGTTGGCAAAATCACCAAATTGCGCCTCCCAAATCACC
>JBAXNB010000161.1:0-5433 GCA_037134015.1 Betaproteobacteria bacterium
CCAATGCTAGCTGGTGATATTTTACTCACCCCTGGTGGCTCAATGCATTCGCACTACAACGAGAGTGATGCCTGTGCCTACTGGATCGATATACTGGATGTTCCTCTGATTCATCTTTTAGAGCCCATGTTTTTTGAGCCTTCTAATGAAGCTATTCAGACGGTCAATAGCTCTCCTGATCGACATGAATATTGGTTTAAAGAGGAAGACTTGTTAAGGAATATATCTCTGAATTCCCCAAGCGATCCCTCAAAAATTGAACTCAATTCTAAAACTCAAATCTTAGACTCTCAGTCACATATTGTCACGCAATGCTTGAGCTATCATCACCTATCATCTGGTGGAATTTTGCCTATTCCTAGAACAACGGTTAGTCGAATTTTTTGCATAGCTCATGGAAGTGGTACTGTAAATTTGGGCGGCATTGAAGTGAACTGGAAATTTGGAGACGTGTTGGCCTTACCTTCTTGGCATGAAGCTTGTTTCAACGCGATTGACGAATCCCGTATTTTTGAAATAAACGATTTGCCAGCTCTACAAAAATTAGGTCTGTTCAGGCAACAAAACCCCCAATAATGCCAAAACTTAGATTTAAATACCAGTTAATGGATAGACGTCCAAGGGTTGATGTTGTCCAATGATATTTTTAACAGGGGTATGTTCCAATAGATTTGTTCAGGTCTAAGGCCCGCAAAGCTAGAATTTATTCCCGCTCCAAGTACGGTTGACCGAACATCAGGTCAAAGCACCACGTGTATAAAAAAGTAAAAATCAAAAAGAAAGCAAAAAGTGCCAGGTCCATTAAAAGAGCTTGTACATAATCAATTTCAAACCACCAAGAAAATAGCAGCACAAAACCTACCAGAAGGGGAATTTCGAATCCTAAGGCGTGTGCAGCTCGTCTCAGAAGAGTCCTGTCTTTGGAGGCTTGGCGAGACTCCCATTTCTCGAACAATGAATTGAAGATCCAATTCCAGGCGACTGCAATGGCAGAACAGGTGACACCCATTGCGCTTGCATGAGAGACACTTTGCTGTGACATCAAAGCCAGGCCCAAACTAGAGCAGCTGATGGCCATGATCTCAAAGCTCACAACAAAGAGTAATTTTCTTCTCCAACCCTGGAGAGAAAAGACGATCGCATCACGAGGCTGATTGAGCTTTTGAAGAAATGAGTTTTTTTCTGTTGTTTGTGCTTTTGACATACCAAGGTATTATGCACTTGAAAACCCTATTCAATCTTTCTAGACAATTTTGTAGAGATGGTTTTTTGTGAGTTTCCTGAGCGACTTCAATAGATGTCTAGGGACCGGGCTCTCAATGGTTGGTGCATCTGGTTGGTGCATCGTTGAAGAAGTCAAGGACAAATGATTTCCTTCTCAGGCCAATTCTTTTGTGGTAAGGCTTGTTTTATCCAAGTGTCGTATCCTCTGGCTTGGCACCAGCAACCGTTAAGACGTTTGGCTGTGAGTGCTTTGTCCCTTGCGCGTACTTGAGATTTTGTAGTTGCTACGGATGAATCTCTTAAGTCAGTTCTTTTGAGGATACTAGTCTTTAAAAGCGACGGACTTAAGAGAAACAAGTGACTTTAAATTTTTGTCGGGTAGTCGGTGTAGCCCTTGGCATCTGCGGTGTAGAACGTGTCCATATCCGGCGTTGTGAGCTCGACATTGTTTTTCATGCGTTCAACCAAATCCGGGTTTGAGATGAACGGGCGACCAAAACCAATCAAATCGGCTTCCTCGCCATTGAGCGCCTTGTCGGCACTTTCTTTCTCAAAGCCTCCTGCCAAAATGAAAGGTCCATCAAACGCTTTGCGCATTTTTTGTTTGAATTCCTTGGGAACTGAGGGCGCACCCATGGCGGAATGATCTAAAACATGGAGATACAGCAGCCCAAGTTTGGATATTTTTTCGACCAACTCCATGTATTGGGCTTGAACTTCAGGAAACTCACCCGTGCTGTTGAATGCCCCATAGGGTGATAACCGAATCCCCACTTTTTCAGGGCCAATGGCCTGGGTCACTGCATCAAGAATCTCAAGAAGAAATTTGTTTCTTGCTGAATTTGATCCTCCGTAGGTGTCTTTTCGAGTGTTTACATTTGCATTTAAAAATTGTTCGATCAAGTAACCGTTGGCCGCATGTATTTCTACGCCATCAAAACCTGCTGAAATGGCGTTTTTAGCTGCTTCTGCATACTCGGTGATGGCGATCTTGATATCCGACTCGCTCATGGCTTGAGGCTGGCTGTGAGCTTGCATGCCTTCAGTGTCAGAATACATTTCCCCTGGGCAAACTTGCTCGGTTGGCGCGAGAACTTTGGCTCCCTTTGGAAGATTAGAGATGTGTGTGACACGTCCTGTGTGCATCAGTTGAAGTACGATTTTTCCACCTTTTGAATGAACCGCATCGGTGACCAATTTCCACCCATCTATTTGAGCTTGGTTAAAGATACCAGGAATTCGGGCATATCCAAGTCCGTTGGGAGAGGGAGACGTGCCCTCAGTGATGATGAGGCCAGCATTGGCCCTTTGTTCGTAATACAGTGCCATCAGCTCATTGGGTGTGTTGCCCTTCACCGCACGACTTCTGGTCATGGGTGACATCACAATTCGATTTTTGAGCTTTAAGTTTCTCGCTGTAAAAGTGTTAAAAAGCATGGTTTTCCTAGAAAGTTGAAAAAGGGGCTTGAACAAACGTGGATGAACGCAATTGATCAATACCTTTTAAATGGGGACAAATGAGGAAAATTAAAGAGCTTTATTGAAACTTTACTTGGGCGCAAGCGCCATGAAAACACCCGCGCTAGAGCTATGTTGCGTATTTTGTTGAAGACGTGTGTAAATTCAAACTGAGCTCTGCTGCCCCGTCCTGAGAGCGCTGATGGGCCAGCGCATACGATCTTGACCAACGATAGTGAAAGATTTGCTCGTCCTCTAAGCCAAAAAGACAAGTTTTATTGAGAAAAGGAATGGCTCAAGTCTTTTGCCAATTGACAGGCTTGATCAAAGGTTTGCGTGTAATGCGTCAAATCCGAGTCCAAGGCATCTCCAAGGTAGAGATCGATTTGAAACTCGGGGCTGCCGTCCAAGTGGGTGAGTAGGGTGACCACTGCAAGGCGTCGGCCATCATGGCTTTCGGATTGAAACAAAATATCGTTGTCCATACACAAAGATGCTTTTTCGCAGTGCTTTCAATTCATTTACTTTTTGATGTGATTCAATTTGTCAAGAACACGTTCATTGTCTTGCGAGATCAGTCGACCCATCTCCACCATGGCCTCATGGTGAGTTCGGTAGTTCTGAATCATTTGATAACTCGAAGCGTCCAAGGCCATCAAATCTTTGTGAGAAATGATCTTGGTATGATTCAGGTGTTCGATGATGTACCAAGTGTTGTCGAAATCCATGATTAATGTTCACCTTTAACTGAGAGATCATTCACTGTTGGTTTGCAGATCAAAAGTTTTGAACCGCTTACTTAACTCATTGATCAATTCTTGGTCAAGTTTGACCAAGGGCGGTCGGCAATTCACCCATGCAAGGTCATGGTAAATTTGAGCCAATAGGAATTTATAAGCCGCAAGGGTGGGTAACTTCACAAACAAGCTTTCAAACTCGATCAAGCGTTCATCTGTACTTTTGGCCTTCATACCAGGAATGAAGGTGCCTTGCTTGCTGGTGTCTGTGTGTAAAAGTTGATCGACCACTCTTGGGATGACATTGGCCATGACCGAGATGGTCCCTGTGGAGTGCAGGGTTTTGAGATCCATTTCATTGCAAGAATGGATCTTACATTGATTGGCAAAGGACTTGATCAGGTCTTGTGTGATGGTGCTCAGGCCAGACTCATTGATGATGCCAAATATTTTTTCACCATGCTTGTTGAGCGTTTCAGCAAGCACTGCCTCAGGCATGTCAACATGGTACGCGCTAGGCAGTAGATGCAAATAGACTTTTGTTTCACTCGGTGCAATGGCTCCCAGTAAATGATCAAAATATTGGGTTAAACCCAAATTGCTCAAAGACTTGTAGTGGGAGGGGGCGCTGATGAGCACCCCGTGGAGATGTGCCTTTTGAGCGAAATGAGCAAGTTTTAAGGCGTCGGGTGCAGCATTGGACGAGATCGATAAGACAAGAGAGGATGGAGCAACGCCAGCTTTCAACAAATAGGAGATGGCCTCTGCTTTTTCCTCTGAGCTAAAGGAGGGGCCTTCTCCATGGAACCCAAAAAGAACCACGCCTTGAACGCCCTTCATCATCAGTGTTCTGAGGTGTGACTCTAGCCGATGCAAGTCGATGTGCAGATCCTCTTTGATCGGCGTCAAGCTATCGACCCAAACACCATTGAAACTGTTTTTGATGGCTTGAGGATTGTTCATGGAGTGACTTTAAAGTCAGGATAAAATGAAGATCTAGGATGAAAAAGAGCCAGTTCCTATCCATTGTGGCAAAAGCCCATGTTCAAAATTGACCATTTTGATACTTTAACAGGATTATCATTTATGTCAATTTAGTATGAGTTGAAGCCTATGAAACAGTGATTTGTTGATTCCTGAGCCTCTCTCTTGTCTAGAGTCTAGGGCATGCGCGGATCTGTTTTTCTTTGACGGAGCCTTTTGTTTACTTTGATTTTTACTTTTTTAATTCATGACTACCGTTGCAACAAAGCCCAAAATTTGGGGAAGACTCAATTCCTTTAATGTTCAAAAGGTGTTGTTCCTTTGTGAGGAACTTCAGCTTGACTTTGAAAGAATTGACGCTGGTATGGCTTATGGTGTGAACAAGACACCGCACTACCTGAGCATGAATCCAAACGGTTTGGTTCCAACACTTTGCGATGAGGGTTTCATTTTGTGGGAGTCGCATGCCATCCTTCGGTACTTGGCTCGAAAGTTCGACACTCTAGGCCAATGGTACGGTGCAGAGCCTCAAAGAATGTCCAAGGTCGATCAGTGGCTGGACTGGACCAACACAACCGCATGGCCTCCCATGAGGACTCTATTTTGGGGTTGGATCCGTACCGAACATGAGCAACGAGACTACAAAGAACTTGAGAACAGCCGTCTTCAGATGATCAAGATGTTGGGTCTCATGGACGATCAATTGAGGCAATCTGCTTTCATGGCCGGAGATCACATGAGTTTGGCTGATATCCCTTTGGCATTGATCGCCTACCGCTGGTTCAATTTGCCTATTGATCGGCCTGTGCTACCAAGTCTGGATCGCTGGTACCGAGTTATGTCACAAACTCAAGGGTTCAAGGCCTATTCAAGTGCCCCTTTGTCATGAAGTCTTAAATAGATTCAATCGGTCTCCAAAGCTTAGAAATCTCTCTGAAGGATTAACTTGACTGGTCCTTGATGGGACTCTTGTCACATCATGATCTGTATGCTCATGTCAATGTTTTCCGCGCTTTCACCAAGCATTTGT
>JBAXNB010000162.1:0-5235 GCA_037134015.1 Betaproteobacteria bacterium
TTGCCATCAGGGCCTTCCATCACCATCACATCCGTTTGTGGCTTGATGGTGCCTGAGCTGATGCGACCCACCCCAATGCGGCCCACAAAGGTTGAGAAGTCCAGGGCCGAGATTTGCAACTGCAAGGGTGCAGCAGGATCTCCACTTTGCGCGGGCACGTGATCGAGCACCGTGTCAAAGAGAGCGGACATGTCGGGCCCCCACTGCTCACCAGGCTCGCCCTCTTTCAAGGAGCTCCAGCCGTTGATGCCTGAGGCGTACACCACCGGAAAATCCAACTGCTCATCGGTGGCACCCAGCTTGTCAAAAAGATCAAACGCCGCGTTGACCACCATGTCTGGGTTGGCACCGGGCTTGTCGACTTTGTTGACCACCAAAATAGGCCTCAGCCCCAAGGCCAAGGCTTTTTTGGTCACGAACCTGGTTTGGGGCATGGGGCCTTCTTGCGCGTCGATCAACAGCACCACACCGTCCACCATGGACAAAGCGCGCTCGACCTCGCCACCAAAGTCCGCGTGTCCTGGGGTGTCAACGATGTTGATGTGCGTGCCCTTCCAGCTCACGGCGCAGTTTTTCGCCAAAATCGTGATGCCACGCTCGCGCTCGATCGCGTTGTTGTCCATGACCGTGTCGACCACTTTTTCATGGTCGGCAAAGGTGCCTGATTGACGAAGCAACTGATCAACCATGGTGGTTTTACCGTGGTCAACGTGAGCAATGATGGCAATATTTCGAATGGGAAGACTCATAACAAACTCTCTAAAATGGAATTGATCTCTAGGGGATTCAGTAGCCTGTCGGGGATCAACTCACCCCCCTTGGTGTGCGCACTACCGAGTAAAACACTTGGGTGTTGAGCGTAAACGGCCACGCGATCAAAGTCGCGCCAGGGCCCCGTTCTTCTCACACCACTTAAAAATTTAGCGGACTCTGACTCATCCAAAACAATGGGCTCATGGCCCTTGAGTAAACACTCTGTGGGCAAGATCTTACGCAAAGCCTCTTGGGGCTGCGGACCTTGGCTCAAGGCCTCCAACGCGTCCATGTCCATGCACTGATCAATGCCGAACTCACCACTCGCTGTTCGCCTCAGATAGACCAGATGCGCGCCCACGCCCAAATGCTCGCCAATGTCCTGGGCCAAGGTGCGTACATAAGTCCCCTTGGAGCATTGGACTTTGAAAGCCAAGGCTCGGGTGCCTGCCACCTCTTGGGCCTCTTGGGCCTCTTGGGCGAACGCCTCATTGAGTTTCCAATGCGCCAACGAAGACAAACGCTCCAAGTCCGAGAGGCTTTTGAACTCGGTCATCTCAAGCGCATGGATGGTGATCTTGCGGGGTTGGAGTTCGATCTCCACGCCCTCACGCGCGTAGTCATAAAGCGCTTTACCCTCCACCTTCAAGGCACTGTACATGGGTGGCGTTTGCTCGATGGGGCCTGTGAAAGAGGCTTGAACTTGAGCAAGTCTTGGCGCACTCAAATCAACGCCACTCGCGTCTCGTGTTTGCGTGATCTCGCCCTCTGCATCCGCCGTGCTGGTGTTTTGTCCCAAACGGGCGATGGCCAGGTAGGTCTTGTTCGCGTCCAAATGCAGTTGACTGAATTTGGTGGCTGCTCCCAAGCAAATCGGCAAGACGCCAGAAGCCAAGGGGTCCAAGGTACCGGTGTGCCCGGCCTTTTCGGCCTTGAGCAACCACTTCACGCGTTGCAAGACTTGGTTGCTCGAAGCACCCAGGGGTTTGTCGATCAGCAAGACCCCGTGAAGCGAGCGACGTTTGATTTTGACCTGCACCTTTTTGGACTTTCGGGGCGCTTGAGCCAGACGCACCGCTACTTGCTCGCAGGCAGGAGCATCGAGGCGGGGGGTGTCTGTGGCGTTCAAGTTCAAAGCATTCAAGTCAATGAGGTCCATCTTCTTTGGCTTTTTCAAGCAAAGCCAAGTTGATCAAAGCGTTCAATTCTGCTGCGCGTTGCGGAGTTTTGTCGTACAAAAAATGCAAGGTCGGAACCGTGTGAATTTGCAAACGTTTGAACAAGCCATTTCGCAAGAAACCTGCGGCTTGGTTCAGTCCCTCTGCAGCAAGCGCAGGGTCGCCATTCAACACACTGAAATGAACCTTGGCATGCGCGTAATCTGGGGTCACCTCCACACCTTGCAAGGTCACCATGCCAACCCGAGGGTCTTTGAGCTCACGGGCGATCAATTCAGACAAATCTCGCTGAATTTGATCGGCCACTTTGAAGCTTCGATTGGAGTTGGTCTTTTTACGCATCTTACAAATGGGACTCCCTCAAGGGGAGCAAATACACGGTTTAAAGTATCGTTAAATCAAATGACAAGTCAAAGACAAAACCATGACAAATCAAGGCTTCTTTGAAGCACACGGCCTACCTCAAGGGCTCGCTCAGAGGTAGAACGTGAGGTGAAAAAAACGCATGTTCTGGGCTTTGAAGTTCAACGCAAGGACACGTGCTAAGGACACGCGCCAAGGCCTCTAAAAAAAAGCACCGCTCTTAAAGCGTTCTGGCCACTTCCTTGATCTCAAAGAACTCCAATTGATCGCCTTCGACAATGTCGTTGTAGCCTTTGATGTTCAAGCCGCACTCAAAGTTCTCTTTGACCTCTTTTGCGTCGTCTTTGAATCTCTTCAAACTCTCAAGCTCACCGGTGAAGATCACCACATTGTCTCTGAGCAAGCGCAACCTAGCGGTCCTGCGAATGACGCCCGAGGTGACCATACAACCCGCGATGGAGCCAATTTTGCTGACCCTAAAGACTTGTCGAATCTCTGCAGAACCGATGACTTCTTCTTTCTTGTCTGGCGTCAACATGCCTGACATGGCCGCTTTCAGTTCATCCACCGCGTCATAAATGATGTTGTAGTAACGGATCTCAACGCCGTTGTTCTCCGCCAATTTGCGAGAACCTGCATCTGCTCGTGTGTTAAAGCCAATGATCACCGCTTTGGAGGCGATCGCCAAGTTCACATCGCTCTCGCTGATGCCGCCCACTGCGGCATAGACCATTTGGACTTTGACTTCCTCGGTGGAGAGTTTCAAGAGGGAAGCCGACAAAGCTTCTTGCGAACCTTGTACATCGGCTTTCACAATGATCGGTAAGAGTTTCATCTCGCCTTGCGCCATGTCGGTGAACATGTTCTCAAGTTTGGAGGCTTGTTGCTTGGCCAGTTTGGTGTTTCTGAACTTGCCAGCGCGGTAGGTGGCGATCTCACGCGCGCGTCGCTCGTCCGTCATCACCATGAACTCATCGCCCGCTTGTGGCACCTCCGTCAAGCCTTGGATCTCCACCGGAATGGAAGGCCCAGCAGATTTGATGGGCTTGCCGTTTTCGTCCAACATGGCCCGCACACGACCAAAGGTCTGTCCTGCTAAAACCACATCGCCCACATTCAAGGTGCCCGATTGAACCAAGATGGTGGCCACCGGGCCACGACCTTTGTCCAACTTGGCCTCAATGACCAAGCCTTTGGCCATGGCATCGACCGGAGCCTTCAACTCCAACACTTCGGCTTGTAACAGCACTTGTTCGAGCAACTCGTCAACGCCTTGGCCGGTTTTGGCGGACACACCAATGAACGGTGCGTCTCCTCCAAACTCCTCTGGCACGACCTCTTCGGCCACCAGTTCGCTTTTCAAGCGTTCGACGTTGGCCTCTGGCTTGTCGATCTTGTTCATCGCCACCACGATCGGTACACCCGCAGCTTTGGCGTGTTTGATGGCCTCCTTGGTTTGCGGCATCACACCGTCATCGGCGGCCACCACCAAAATCACAATGTCCGTGGCTTTGGCACCGCGGGCTCGCATGGCGGTGAACGCCTCGTGACCCGGCGTGTCCAAGAAGGAGATCATCCCTCTGGTGGTCTCCACATGGTAGGCACCAATGTGCTGGGTGATTCCGCCCGCCTCACCGGACGCCACTTTGGCGCGTCTGATGTAGTCCAAAAGAGAGGTCTTACCGTGGTCGACGTGACCCATGACCGTGACCACAGGTGCGCGTGACAAAGAGGGTGCCTGGGTTGCAGAGTTCTCTTCTTCCGTGAACGCCTCAGGGTCGTCCAAAGCCGCAATGATCGCCTTGTGGCCCATCTCTTCAACCACGATCATCGCTGTGTCTTGGTCAAGGGGCTGGTTGATCGTGACCATTTGGCCCAGTTTCATCAAGTGCTTGATCACCTCAGAGGCCTTGACGGCCATCTTGTGCGCCAACTCTGCGACCGTGATGGTCTCAGGCACATGCACCTCAAAAATACGTGCTTCAACCGGCGCTTGAGGGACGTGTGACTCCTCACGGTCCTTGTCTCTGCGACCTCTGGGGCCACCTCGCCAAGCGTTTCTGGCGTTACCTGCTGACGTGTCTCCACGGGTTTTGATTTCTTTTTTCTTCGCTTGCTCATCGGCCCAGCTCGAGGACAGCTTGGCACTCTTGACCTCTTTGCCGTCTTTGCTGACCGTGGTCGTTGCCGTGGATTTGGGTGCAGTGGTGCCAGGTGCTTGAGCTGGCTTGTGCAAGGTGCCTTTGATGGCGGCTTTGCCGTCCTCGGCTGCCTTCACAGGCTTGGGCTCTTCTTTCTTGAAGGGAACGGCCACCTTCTTGGGTGTGCTCATCATGTGACGAATCGCCTCAGCTTCGTCAAGCGCCACTTTTCTTCTGGCTTCGAGTTCCTTGGCACGAACGCCCTCTTCCTCAGCGGCGGCTTTCGCACTCGCGAGCTGACGCTCCAAGTCCTCTTGGGCAGCTCTTGCGGCTTGGGCCAATTCGGACTGATCGTTTTCGTCGATCAGTGGCATGATCTCACTGGCTTTAGAAACGGGTTTTTTGTTGCTGTCAGCTTTGGGCGTGACCAATTTGTCCAGCGCCTCAGAGGAGGCCAATGACAAACCACTGTCAGCTGAGGCTGCCTGAGCGGGGTCTTTCTCTTTATCTTGCTCTAAGGACTTTCTAGAGGCCGCAGCCTCGTTGGCCAGACTCGCTTGGGTCTCAGCACGTGCTTTGGCCTCTTTGAGATTTTTCGCTTCTTGTTCTTGACGCTCAAGACGCTTTTGCATCAATTCTTCTTCTTGTCGACGAATGAATTCGGCTTGTCTTCTGGCCTCTTCCTCGCGTCGAGCAAGCTCGGCTTGGTCAATGACGGAGATGGGGGCGGAGGCAGCCGCGGGGGCCGCAGGTGCAGCTGCCACGTCCTCGGCCTCATCGCGTTGAACAAAGGTTCTTTT
>JBAXNB010000163.1:0-5207 GCA_037134015.1 Betaproteobacteria bacterium
TGGCCAACGATGTGAAGTCCATCATGCTCAATTCTGGTGGACCTTTGGCGGCTCGTATTTAAGAAATAAATGAAATTGATTTAAATCAACAAGACTCCCAGTGCTTTAAAACCGTCTTTTTTTTGCAAAGCTCGCATTCATCGATTCCTTTGATACGCATTGAATGCAGATCTTCAAGGCAAAGGATTTTTCGGTGAGTTGGCAAGTTGGGTGATGACCAGGCCTAAGATCAAAACGGCAATGCCCAACAATTTCATGGCATTGATCTCTCGGACCATGACCCCTAGCAAACCGAAATGATCGATGACAGCTGAGACCATGACTTGAGCGACAACAGCAAACATGATGAAGTTACCAACACCAAGTTGGGGCGCAAGTAAGGTCGCGCTCAAGACATAAAAACAAACGATCAGACCGCCCATGAGATCTATGGGGCTGCCCTCTAAAAGACCAGCGAAATTAGGCATCTCAGGCTTGGCGAAGAAGCCCAGCACAACACTGGTTGAGAACGCCACAACAAACAAAACCATGGGTGCATGAAAGGCCTCTCCCAAACCACGCCCAAGCCTTGCATTGAGCACAGCCATGATCGGGATCAGCCCACCTGCTAGAGCAGCCCACAGTGCGAATCTAACTGTCATATGTATTGCCTTTCTTCTTTATAGCTTGTTCGATTCTAAACAATAGAATTCAGGTTTTGATATAAGACTCCAGTTGTTCAATATGAAAAGACTGCTCTTGGATGATGGTCTTCACAAGGTCACCAATGGACAATATACCCACCAACTTGGAGCCTTCTAAAACCGGCAAGTGACGTATTCTTTTGTCACTCATCATGTGCATGCAGTCCTCGACCGTGCTGTCGGGATCAACGGTAAACACCTTTTCACTCATGATTTCACTGACACTGGTTTGCGTGGAGTTTTTACCGAGTAAAACGACCTTTCTGGCATAGTCTCTTTCTGAAAAAATTCCGACCAAGTGCTCAGCTTGCACCACGGGCAAGGCCCCCACATTGTGGTCCGCCATCATCTGAAGAGCTTTCAAGACACTCGTCTCTGGAGGTATCGTGATCACCCCAGAATGTTTAAGAGCAAGAAGTTGACTCACTTTAACCATGACTGTCTCCTTAAATAAGCATCGACCGATAAAAAATTCGCTCTCCTCTTCATTAAAGGTCGAATTGAAAGGGGCGTCAAGGGGGTTAAAGCGTAGTCATTTCTTTAAAAAAAGTCATCTCCAAATGCGAGGCTTCTTGAGGAAAAACACCTCTCTTTGTCATGAGCTATGGAAGTGAAGACGATAAAAAAAGGCTTTATGAATTCATTCAAGTCAAGGCCGATAGAGCCAACTCAACTTGATCCATGATCAGTGAAGTGATCAGTGAATTCCCCCTGTTCATGCACAGGACTTCTGTGCTTCAATCAATTCATTGATGAGGTCATTGCTGAAGTCATCCCTCAAATCATCCCTCAAATCATCTCTTAAGTCACTCCATCACCTCAACACTCAAACAAGCTCTGACACATGAAACAATTCATTAGAATCTTTCTTTTACTCAACCTCCTCTTCTTAGGCATTCACAGCATGGCGTCCGAAATCAAAGTCATTGCCTCCGTGGCTTTCAAAGAGGCTTACTTGGCCATGCAAGCTGGGTTTGAGGAGTCGACTTCGCACAAACTCACCACCCTTTGGTTGCCAACGGTAGAGATCATGAACCGACTGAAGGCGGGTGAAGAGGCCGATTTGGTGATCGTTTCGTCAAGCAGCATCGATGAATTGATCAAACTTGGCATCATCCAACCCAAGAGCGCAAAGCCTTATGTCAAATCAGGCATTGGCATTGGCATGCAAAAAGGTGCTTTGAAACCTGACATCAAGACATCCGCTGCGCTCAAACAAGCACTGTTGAATGCCAAATCGGTGGCCTACTCGACTGGTCCTAGTGGCGTTTACTTGGTCAACTTGTTCGAAAAGATGGGCATCACCCAGGCTTTGGCCCCAAAACTGAAAATCATTCAAGGCGAACCGGTCGGTGCGGTGGTTCAGCGAGGAGAGGCAGAAATTGGTTTGCAACAAATCCCAGAAATCTTATCGGTACCAAGCATTGACTACGTGGGGCCACTTCCAAGTGACATTCAAAGCATCACCGTGTTTTCTTTTGGTGTTCATGAAAAGGTCAGAGACTTGTCAGCCGTTCAAGCTTGGATCAAAGTGCTCCAGTCCGACGCCTCAGTGCCGCACATCAAAAAATTTGGCTTGGACCCAGCTTGGTGACGCATGGAGGTGAGCATCCAACCGAGCCTCAAAGGACTTGATGCATCGACGTTTGAACCCAAAGCAGATCATTTGAGCCCATGCGCCTAAGCGCATGGGTGCAAGCTTTTGAACCGAGAAGCAGGGTTCCGTGCGTCACATCAAGCGTTGAAGGCGTCCAATGCTTTGTTGAAGGTTGGGCTCGGTCTCATGATCGCAGCCATCTTCTTCACATCAGGCAAGAAATACCCACCGATATCAACCGCTTGTCCCTGAACGACCCGCAGCTCTTCCACAATGGTTTTCTCGTGGTCAGAGAGGGTTTTGGCCAGGGGCGCAAACTTGGCTTGCAAGTCTTTGTCCTCGGTTTGCTTGGCCAATTCCTGCGCCCAATACAAGGCCAAGTAAAACTGGCTACCCCGGTTATCGAGTTCCCCAGTTTTGGGCGAGGGGTTTTTGTTGTTGTTCAAGAGTTGCCCCGTCGCTGCATCCAAAGCTTTGGCCAATATCTTGGCTTTGGTGTTGTGGGTCTTGATCCCTAACTCTTCAATGCTGGCAGCGAGTGCTAAGAACTCACCCAAGGAGTCCCAACGCAGATGGTTTTCTTCCACCAATTGTGTGACGTGCTTAGGAGCCGAGCCACCTGCACCGGTTTCGTACAAGCCCCCTCCTGCCATCAAGGGCACGATGGAGAGCATTTTCGAGCTGGTACCCAACTCCATGATCGGGAACAGATCGGTCAAGTAGTCGCGCAAGATGTTGCCCGTCACTGATATGGTGTCCAAGCCACGAATCGCACGCTCAAGTGAGAAGCGAATGGCACGCACTTGAGACATGATGTGAATATCGAGTCCCTTGGTGTCATGGTCTTTCAAGTACACGTTGACCTTTTTGATCAACTCAGCCTCATGGGGACGGTAGGGATCCAACCAAAACACCGCTGTCATGCCGGAGTTTCTGGCGCGCGTGACTGCCAATTTCACCCAATCGCGAATGGGGGCGTCTTTGACCTGGCACATTCTCCAAATGTCGCCCTCTTCGACGTTTTGACTGAGCAAGACCTCGCCCGTGGCCAAGTCCACGATGCGCGCTTCGCCATCTTCTGCCGCTTCAAAGGTTTTGTCGTGCGAGCCATACTCCTCGGCTTGTTGCGCCATCAGGCCCACGTTGGGAACGGTACCCATGGTGGTGGGTTCAAACTTTCCATTGGTTTTACAGAAGTTGATGGTCTCTTGGTAAATCCGAGCAAACGTGCTCTCTGGAATCACTGCCTTGGTGTCTTGTGGTTTGCCATCAGCATCCCACATCTTGCCACCAATTCTGATCATGGCGGGCATGGATGCGTCCACGATCACGTCGTTGGGCGCATGCAAGTTCGTGATCCCTTTGGCAGAGTCCACCATCGCCAAGGCAGGACGGTGGGCTTCACAAGCCTTTAGATCCGCCATGATCTCGTCTCTTTGGGCTTGAGGCAGGGTTTGCAACTTGTCGTACAAATTCACCATGCCATTGTTCACATTGACACCGATTTTTTCAAAGAGCTTGGCATGTTTGGCAAATGCATCCTTGTAGTAAACCTTCACCGCATGACCAAAAACGATGGGGTGCGAGACCTTCATCATGGTGGCCTTCAGATGCAGAGAGAAAATCAAACCAGTGTCCCTTGCATCGTCCATTTGTTCTTCAAAGAACGCATAGAGAGCTTTTTTGCTCATGAACATGCTGTCAATGATCTCGCCAGCCAGCAAGGAAAGCTTGGGTTTCAAGACCAAGGTTTTACCGCTCTTGGTGATCAATTCCATTTTGACATCACGCGCTTTGTCCAAGGTCATGGACTTCTCGCCATGGTAGAAGTCGCCGTGCTTCATATGGGCCACATGGGTGCGTGAGGCCATGCTCCATTTGCCCATGGTGTGAGGGTTCTTGCGCGCAAAATTCTTGACCGCCAAAGGAGCACGACGGTCCGAGTTGCCCTCTCTGAGCACGGGATTGACGGCAGAGCCCAAACACTTGGAGTAACGCGTTTGGATGGCCTTGTCCTCTGGGGTTTTAGGATCCTCTGGGTAAGCGGGCAGCTTAAAGCCTTTGCTTTGTAGTTCAGCAAGACAAGCGGTCAGTTGGTGAACAGAAGCGCTGATGTTGGGCAACTTGATGATGTTGGTCTCAGGCAAAAGCGTCAATCGACCCAACTCAGCTAAATTGTCAGGCAACTTTTGTTCAGGCGTTAAAAACTCAGGAAACTCGCCCAAAATACGAGCCGCAAGGGAGATGTCGCTTTGAGCGACTTCGATGCCCGTTGGTACCGCAAACGTGCGAACGATCGGCAAAAAGGATGCCGTTGCAAGCAAAGGAGCCTCGTCGGTGAGGGTGTAGATGATTTTTGATGTTTCTGAAGCCATTTTTTGATCTCTTTTTTGACGTTGTGAGCTTGACCTTGGGTCAAGTCCCCCATTCTAAGCGATCCCATGGTGCTCGGAGTTGCTGAAAGGCTTGGGAGCTAAAGGCTGGCCAACTGCTCTAGGCCTTGGGTTCAAAGCCAGCGTGAAAGTCTTCAACGTTGACCCCTCCAATGAACCTGATTTTAGAAAATTACACAAAACTTACGCGTTGGCGCTCTCGCGTCCACGCCTTGGGGGGGCTAAGACACGAACAACGACAATACTGCGCGTGCATCACAAAATTATTGGGGTGACTTAAACACAAAATAGACGCCCCACAGAGGCTTTCTCTTTTATACTCACCTCGCTTTGGTACCTCACGCTTGAACCAGTCGAAAGAACAAGACTCCCTATGCTCGCTGAACTCAAACCATATTTAACGGCACTTGTCATGCCCCCCGCCTCCATGATCATTTTGTTGATTCTGGGTTGGTTGATGTTGGGTTCGAAAAAATACATGGCCCGCGGGAAGTCCTTCATTGTGCTAGCACAATGAAGGACTTCCCGCGGGCC
>JBAXNB010000164.1:0-5157 GCA_037134015.1 Betaproteobacteria bacterium
ATGTGAACGATGTTGAAAAATTCCGATCTGGAAATTCCTGCTATCAATGTGATCTTCGTTATGAGATCAACTTTCGCAAACAAGCACCTGGCGGAGATTTTCGTGGTGCATACATGTTCAATGTAAATTTCTACAAGTCCAACTTTGTTGATAGTGATTTTCAGAGTGCCAATTTGATCCAAGCCGATCTGAATTTCGTAGACTTTAGTCGCTCCAACATGAACAAGGTCGCTTTAAGAGCGGCCAACTTAACTGGTGCAACACTAAGAGGAGCAAAGATCAATCAAGCCAATTTGTACGGAGCCAAACTTGATATGGCTAGCCTGAATCGAGCTGAATTAAAAACAACTGATCTTCGAAAGGTTTTTTTCAATAAAGGCTTTGCTGTTAATGCAGTTTTTTCTTACGCAAATATGAGCAACGGCTCTTACAGATACACCAATTTTAGTAAATCCCGCTTCATTGGTACGATTATGAACAATTCAGATTTCTTTGGATCTGATCTTTCAAGCACAAATTTATCAACAGCCCTTGTTCAAAACAGCGATCTTAGCAACACAAACTTGTCATTTGTCAACTTAGAGGGAGCGAACTTAAAAGGGTCAAAGTTAATCAATGCAAATCTATCTGGCGCCAATTTATCTAATGTTGATTTGACCGACGCAGACCTGACTGGAGCAGATTATGAAACCGCTCTTTTGAATGAAGTTAGGGTATGCAGAACAAAATTACCTAAACCCATTAAAAACAGTTTAGATTGTGATTCAAACAGATCTTAACTTTATTTAACTTTTTTGCATTGTCTCTTTTTTTAATATACTTTCTAAAGATTCGAATAATCCAATGATTGAGCATCTATGTGGTGATTTACTCAATGTTTGCAACTTCTTATACAGGTGATGTGCAATTTCCAAGTGATCGTTGAACTCTGACTGTTCAGAGCGCATCCCACTTTAATGAAATTGACATGTTTTCTTTTACATAGGAATTTGCTGATCATTCTTGCACCATTCAAGTTAGCTAGAAAGACCCTATTTCAGCGTTTTTGCCACAGGGTCTTACCAGTGCCCTTAATTTCTCTGCCAAGCAATTAAAGATTGAATCCATCAACTTTGTCAGTTCCCACATCTAGAGAACTTAGCTCTTTTACATAAACTGTTAACATAACTGTCATTGGTGTTACAAGATTGTCCAATATAATTTGTTTGGCTCATACAGAGCTTATATATCCTGTGAATTAGGTTTCAAGCTTTATTTCACACAGATACTTCAACCATTTGACCCAGGGATTTAAATGAACTCTTTTAAATTATTGTTTTCGCTTGTAGCCATCAGCTTGGCCGTTTCTGCATTTGCTAAAGAGAATCAAACCGACGCGGTTGGTGACGATGTCATCAAAGCGCAAAACAGCGCCCTCACCAGCGCAACCGAAGGTAAGGGGTTTGGACCTCAATCTCCGCGTGATATTACGTCCAAGGGCGGCAAAAATGCCCGCATGTTCGGCACCGCTCCCGCTTATCAAGCCATGAATTTGTGCAACATTCACTTTCACACCAACGCTGAACACAAAGGCGGTGACTTTATGAAGTACGCTGGCAATGGAGATGGTAAAGGTGGGAAATCAGGTTTCCTCTACAGCGGTAATTTATCGGCCACCGAGAAAACCAAGTTAGATGCCGACGTTTGCTCTAGTGAACATGGCGGTCTAAATGCAGGTGATACGATTGAGGTGCACTTTGTGCATTCCTCTGCTCAGGTAACACCTGGACCCACGTTGGGAGCTTGTCTCAATGAGAACTTGTCCAATCCTCAATTGCGCGTAGAAGCTCAAGTGTTTGTGCTCGTTAACAACGCCAAAGCCGCAGATTTCAACCAGTTCATGGAGGTAGGACAGCGCAATGGATACCAACAAGCGTTGAACATTCCGTCAGACACTGGAACACCCGTGCAATATGCTGGCTCCACCACTGGCCCAGCATACAACGAAAAAGGTTCACCATTGCAAGTGTCTTGGAGCGTTCGTCCTAAAACAATCAAGGTCAACGCTTCAAGTGTTGGCAATTGGTGCAAGGGCAACGTGTTCAAAGAAGACCACGCCCATGGTGTGAGAAACTTGGTCACCGATGTGAACCTGCTGTCTAAAATCAAATAAAAACAAAGTGTAAGCTTGACTCGCCTGGTGATGAAGCATCGTTCGCTTTGGCTTGTCAGGTAGCGATCCAAATTGTTTCACACGTGCTATCACCAAAAAAAACCTGCATCAAAGCAGGTTTTTTTCATTCAACACGTCTCCATGATCAACTCTTGGATCGTATTCTTTGTTTGATGAATTGTAAGTTACGGCTAAAAAAGAGTCGGCTTAAATTCCAGAATGAATTGCATGAGCAACTGCATCGGCATGAACTAAAGCGCCAACCAGAGCCACGTGAGGCGTTGTGACATGGCCAGTCGGTGTCATAGGTTGATGAACAGGTTTTGTAGATGTGTGTGCAGGTGATGCAACTGGATGAGCAGGTAGAGTAGTTGGGTGTACAGGGAGTAAAGCTGGCGTTAAATGGGCAATCAGCGAAACGGGTTTGGTAGATGTCGTCATTGTAATTTCTCCTTGGTTTAGATTATCTTTCAAAAACTGCATAAGTCAAGAGATTTGAAAGCTATAAAGTCATCTCTACCAACCCGCCTTTGAACTTAAGGTTAGGTTTTTTTGTTTGTTAACAAGGCATCACAAAGTCACCACCTCACTTGATGACATATTGTCCATGATACCCTCCTGGTATCTTACACGGCCTGATACATTCAATGAAAACTCCTTCAAACCTAAACTTCAACGCATGAATAAAGTCAGGCTTTGATGGCATGGTACCTAGATCGTCAATCAAAATCATCCATGTTGTTTTCCAGTGCATACAATTGTTGGTGTATCCATGTTTTCAATTGACGAGTGGGTTTTTTGACAGCGTATAAAAACTCAAGTTCATCCAAAAGAATTTCCACCTCTTGGCCAATGGCCTGTTCAACATGATTGATCACGGCCTTTAAATCATCTGGTTTAACCACTTGAGCATTGATGCGAGGCAAATTGTTTTCTGCGCAAAATCGATCCAACTCCTCTTGGCTCGCTTGACGAATTCGCTTGAGTTCGGTGGCAAGCAGTTGATTGTAGGCTTTCAATTTTTCTGCTGCCAAATCTTGCAAATCTGATTGCTCTATTTGTTCAATTTCAAGCTGTACTTGCAACAAAGTCATCAACTCATTGTTGGAATAAGCTCGATTGATTTCTTGCATCAATTGGGT
Source organism: Betaproteobacteria bacterium (assembly GCA_037134015.1). GTDB lineage: Bacteria > Pseudomonadota > Gammaproteobacteria > Burkholderiales > Burkholderiaceae_C > Limnohabitans. The sequence goes on from JBAXNB010000164.1 coordinate 3,295, forward strand.
TTTTCGAGCTCTTTCGATTGGATTTTTTTCTCGGTCGGGGTGAAGCGCACTCACCAACTTCCTAAAAACGTCTTTCAGTAAATTTTGTGCCACCACCTCATCTTTTTTTGGCAGAACAGCTTTGTCATTTTTAGCTTTCCTGTTAGCAGATTTTTTTGCTTCTCGCCGCTCTTTTTCCAAAGCAACTTGCTCTTGCAAGTGATCATGCAAGCGATCCATGTATTCATCGTAGGACTCATGATCTTGCTTTTCATCCATCGTTTGTCCCGTGAACTGTGAGACAAAGGACTGCGCCATGTTGGCTTCAGCAAGGGTGAACTCTTCAAAGGAAACGCTTGAATGTCTTTCAAACAACTGCTTCAACTCCTCATCCATTGGGTTTTGCTCTGTCAAGAATTGAATTCCCACCAGCAGACAATCCGTTAGATCATCTTGCATTTCTTGGCTCAGTTTGACCTGATCTAAAATACGACCAATAGAGAAGGCCATTTCTCGTTTGACCTTGGAATAGGACTGCCTTTGAGGGACGATCGTCTTGGCGCACTCTGCTCTAAAGTCCGGAAATTTTGACTGCCAGCTTAAGTGATCTTTGCGTGCTTTTGCAATTTGTTTGCTCAAGGTGTTGAAGCGCTTTTTCTCTGGCGACACTGTTTGATCGCCCATTCGTGCGGTAAGCTGGATGGTTTTCAATGTAGACATGACAATTCAATCAAAAATAAGAAGTGAGCAAACACTTCTTATCTAAACACCGGTATGGCTGAAACGAGACTCTGATGACCCATCTCCACATCATCTGACTCAAGCACTTGGCTTACTGGAGCTTGGGCTCAGGTATCAAAAAGACCATCAGGTTGGCCAACAGAATCGTTGCGGCCAAAAAGTAAAAGGCGGCCATCAGTCCAAAACTATCAGCGACCAAGCCACCAATGATAGGCGCCAAGGCTTGGGCCGCCGACTGCATGCCAAACATCAAACCAATGCTCGTACCCCCCATGTTGCTTGGTGCAGACTCCAAAAGCCAAGCCTGCATGACGGGTCTTGCAGCATAAAGAAAAAAGCCAAGCAAAGCAATCAAAACCACAAACAGTGCAGAGCCCCCAGCAAAGGTCATGAGCAAGATCACAACGCCACTCACAGCAAAACAAGACATGAGCAAAGTTCTTCTACCAAGCTTATCCGACAAGTGTCCAGCTATGGGCGCTGCTACGAACCCAGCCACTTGAAGTATGGCCATGACGGCACCCACCCAAAAGACGTTGTATTGCATCTCTTTGGCCAAGTAAAGTGGCAAGAAGGTGAGCAAGGTGGCCTGCGTCATGGATCTAAAAGATGAACTCATGATCAGCATGAACAAACCGGGCGTTTGAATGAGCAATTTCAAGCCGTTCAAATAACTCTGAAAGCTTTGCTGACGCCCCTTCACCTCCGCTGCAGTGACTTTTTGAGGTTCTGGGACCTCTTTATGACCTTTGACGGCAAAGTTCAAGGTGCCCAGAAAATACAAGATCAAAATGGACATCACCGTTCCTGGCACCACATTGAGCATCACAATCTGGTGCCAAGACAACACACTGAGCAATGCGCCAACAGCCAATGGAGCGAGCGCATCGCCCATGTTGCCGCCCATGCCGTGAAGAGAGAGCGCTAAACCTTTTCGATCGGGAAACATTTTTCCAAGCAAGGGAATGGCTGTGGGGTGCCATAAGTTGTTGCCCATACCCACCAACATAGCACACGCCAAAAGCATCCAATACGTGGTGGTAAAACCCATGAGAAAGTATGGAAAGCCTACCCAAAAGAGTGACAAAGCCATCAATTGGCCCTTCTTTCCCCAGATGTCAACGAGCATGCCACCGGGCACAT
>JBAXNB010000165.1:0-5124 GCA_037134015.1 Betaproteobacteria bacterium
GGGGGGTGAACTTTGAGTTCGATGGGCGCCCCTCGCGCGTTTCAACAAAGTTCTTGAGGGAGCTCAAAGATGATGAACAATTTAGAACCTGGCGCTGGCTTCAAAGCCGAGAAGGAGTTCTTGCAGCGCCCAAGCTTCATGGCCCTGTGGGCGTGCTTTGCTTTGTTGATGCTTTTGCCAGCATTGCATCTCCACGCCCTTGCACAGGCCTGGCCCAGCAAACAGGCCATCAAATTGGTGGCGGTTTTCCCACCCGGGGGGTCGGTGGATCAAGTGGCTAGAATTTTGTCGCAACCTTTAAGTCAGCAGTTGGGGCAATCGGTGATTGTTGAGAACAAGGGCGGCGCCTCGGGCACCGTGGGCACGGCACAAGTGATCAATGCGCCAGCGGATGGCTACACCTTTGCCGTGGTGTTTGATACGCATGGCGTGAACCCGAGTTTGATCCCCTCTTTGCCCTACGACACCAAAAAAGATTTGATTCCTTTGGTGTTGGTGGGTACGTCACCTATGGTGATCGCAAGCTATGTGGGATCGGAATTTAAAACTTTTGCCGATGTGATGAACACTGCAAAAGCCAAGAAAAATGTGAGCTACGGCACGATTGGCAACGGCAGTTTAGGTCACTTGGCGATGTCCTTGTTGGGCAAGAACGCTCAAGTCGAATTCACCCACATTCCTTACAAGGGGGGTGGACCGTTGATGAACGACGCCATCGCTGGACACGTGCCCATTTCTATCGGATCAGTTTTTGTGACCAAGCCCCATATCGACAGCAAAAGAATGCGACCTCTGGCCGTGACGAGCTCTAAGCGCGCGGCCGATTTGCCCGATGTACCCACCATTGCTGAAAACGGGTTTCCTGGTTTTGAAGCACCCGCTTGGTGGGCGGTCTTGGCTTCGTCAAAAACGCCGCCCGACATTGTCAAAAAGATGAACGAAGAGCTCAACAAGGCCCTTAAAAATCCTGAGATTGCGTCCAAACTCGATCAGCAAGGCATTGATATCGTGGGCGGCAGCGTGGAGCGCGCAAAAAGCTTCATTGACAACCAGATGGACATCTGGTCCAAGGTCGTCAAAGACAACAACATCAAAGCCGATTGAGCCAGGAGCCTTAAGTTTCGGGGTTGACCTCTAAAGCCATCAAGACGCGGGCCACCATGTTGTAGGCGGCAATGGCCGTGGTGAGTTCGACGATTTGTGTGGTGTCAAAGGTCTTTTTCATTTCTTCAAACACGGCGTCTTCAATTTTGACGTCCTGCGTCAATTGGGCGGCGTATTGAATCACCAGGCTCATCGTGGGGTCCAAGGCGGGGTCACGCGCACCTCGCCTGGCATCTTGCGACACGACACGGTGCAAGGCATCGAGTTCTGCCTGGGTGCCACCAGCCGTCAAGAAGTCGGGTGCATGGTGAAGGTATTCATATTGAGCGCCGGTCAGGAGAGCTACCGTGCAGATGCCAATTTCTCTGAGTTTTCGACTGGTCCCCAGACCCGTTCGGACCTCTTTTAAAAAAACATTCCATCCCCGAGCGACAGGTTCGCTCCACAGCAGGGTCAAGTCCAAGTTGATGAACTCCCCGCCTCTTCGGGCTTTGATGGCTTGCACAAGATCTTCAGGTTGAGCTTTGAGCTCTGGGGTCCAAGCAGGTATGCGCATAGCGGGTGCCTTTTTGAGGGTCAATGAGGATGCTGCCGAGGTGGTCAGGTTTTCTTGACATCAAGGATCTCGTGACAAGAAAAGGATGTCGCAGGGCAGACGTTTGAGGAATCCATTGTATAGCGAGCCAAGGGGTGTGGCAGACTCGGCCCCAGGTCTGGGCTCAAAGCCTCAGCTTGTGAAAGACCTTGGCCCTTGACCCTTGACCCTTGATCCAACCGAGGTGTAAAAAACGAACCGTCTTTTTTATACCAAAAGATTGAAATGCATTTTCAACAGAACTAACACCCTTGGCGTCATTTGGAGGTAAAAAAAACGATAATGACGGCCATGCGGGTTCCTTTTACTAAAATGCACGGTACGGGCAATGATTTTGTGGTCCTCAATGAAACACAAATTCGCTACGACCTTCAGGCCAAAGATTATCGATTTTTGGCGGATCGACATTTTGGTGTGGGTGCCGATCAAATTTTAAGTGTTCGATCCAGTCATGAGCCAGGCATCGATTTTGAATACCTCATCCACAATGCGGATGGCTCCGAGGTTGAGCATTGTGGCAATGGGGCAAGATGCTTTTTGCGTTTTGTTCGGCAAGAGGGCTTGAGTCAAAAGAGTCCGGTGGTGGTCAAAGTCAAAAAAGGCGTCATTGAGCTCTCGGACACGAAAGAAGGATATGTCAGCGTGCACATGGGTCCTCCCGTTTTTGATGCGCCTCAAATTCCGTTTGATCCACAACACTCAAAACTGTTGGAGTCCGTGGATGGGTTTCAAATTCGAAGAATCGACTTGGACGGCTTGCAACTCAAAGGTGTGTTGCTTGAACATTTTGACTTTACGACGCTTTCGATGGGCAACCCTCACGCGGTGTGTGTGGTGCAGGATGTGGACAGTTTGATGCTGGAGGCCCTTGGGCCATGGATTGAACACCACCCATCGTTTCCTCAAAGGGTGAACGTGGGTTTCATGCAAATTGTCTCTCGTCAAGCCATCAAGCTGAGGGTGTTTGAACGGGGTTCAGGTGAAACCTTGGCGTGTGGCACGGGAGCCTGTGCTGCTGTGGTCAGTGGGATCGTCAGGGGTCTCTTGGACCCCCATGTCACGGTTCAAGCAAGAGGTGGTCTCTTGGAGATCGATTGGCGTGGCTCCTTTCATGGTGCAACACCGGGTGCTGCCAGTGATGTTGTTTTGACGGGTCCAGCTGTGACCGTTTTTAAAGGTGAAGTGGATATTCAATGACTCAGATCAACGCCATCAATCCCATCACGGAGGACGATATTGCCAACTTTTTGGTCAATACACCGGATTTCTTTTTGCGTCATGCGGAGGTGCTCGCGCAGGTCAGAATGGTCAGCCCTCACGGGCAAAGGGCCGTCAGTTTGCAAGAAAGACAAGCCGACATGCTCAGAGAGAAAATCCGTGCGCTAGAGACCCGGCTCATGGAGATGATCAGAAATGGCAATGAAAATTTGATCTTGACCGATCGCTTGCATCGATGGGCTAAAAATTTGTTGATGGTCTCAGATCCGGTTGCTTTGCCCAAAACCATATTGCTGGAAATTCAGCACCAATTCATGGTGCCTCAAGTCGCGATGAAGTTGTGGCATGTCAAGGAGGCTTTCTTGGACTCTCCCTACACCCAAGATGCCACACAGAGTGTGAAAGATTTTGCTGCCACCTTAAAGCAGCCCTATTGCGGCCCCAATTCGGGCTTTGAGGCCATTTCATGGCTGGAGGATGCAAAGGCGGTGCAATCCATTGCCATGGTCAATTTAAAGCCTTTGAAAGCGTCTGCTCATCCCGTCAGTGCAGCCAGTTCTGCAACGCAAGAGTTGACGGCGACGCACCCGTCTCCAGCATTTTCTACAGCCCATTTGCCAGCAGAGCTTCACGCTGAATCCTTTGGCTTGTTGGTCTTGGCCTCTCCTGACCCGCAGCGTTATCACGCGGGCATGGGGACCGACTTTTTGGAGCGAATTGGCGAGTTGGCCAGTGCGGCATTGATCCAGTTGTGGCTCGAGCCAGTTTGATCGAGCGGGCTGGGTGCTGGCGCACTTCTCAAAGCACGGATAGGGCTTTGGCGACTCTGGTGGATCTGCCAAGCTGCTTGAACACAAGGAAAGGCCTTTGAGCTTATTTTGAACGAACAAGCCCACTTCCAGGATGCCTCGGTGACGACGCCTTTGATGTCTCACCCATGGGTCAAGGCCTATTTAGATCACGTGCGTTTTGAAAAACGTTTGGCCACAAGAACTTGTGTGTTGTATGAGTTGGATTTGCTGAAATTGGCTGATTTTGCGTCTGCCATGTCCCTTGACTTTCCCAGCATCCAATCCCATCACGTTCGCTTGTGGGTCTCCAACATGCATCAAGCTCATCGCAGTGGTCGAGGCATTGCATTGATCCTCTCGGGATGGAGAGGTTTTTTTGCTTGGTGTTGCCGAGAGGGTCATTTGAAAGCCAATCCGGTGCTGGGCCTCAGAGCCCCCAAAGCCCCCAAGCCTTTGCCCAAAGCTTTGAATGTGGATCAGGCCGTTCAATTGGCCGACTATGTGCAGGTGCAACGTGCTGAGTGCAGTGACAGTGCGAAAGAGGAGCTGCAGTGGTTGGAGGCCAGAGACGCTTTGATGGTTGAACTCTTGTATGGCAGTGGACTTCGGGTGGGAGAGATGGTGGGCTTGGATGCACAAGCTTCGGAGCAGGCTTTGGGTTGGATCGATGCTGCGCAAAGCACGGCGTTTGTTTTAGGTAAGGGCAGCAAACGGCGAAGCACGCCCGTTGGACAACATGCCTTGAAGGCCTTGGACAGCTGGTTGAAGGTGCGTTCTAGGTATTTGAAGGCCGATGCCCTCTCCCCTCAGGCCTTGTTTCTGGGTCGAGGTGGAACTCGATTAACGGCACAAGCGATTTGGCAGCGCTTGCGTGCTCGGGCCCAACTCGCTGGGCTGCAAACCCCTGTTCATCCGCACATGCTCAGGCACTCCTTTGCAAGCCATTTGCTCCAATCCAGTGGGGACCTCAGGGGTGTGCAGGAGTTGCTAGGGCATGCCAACATCAGCACCACTCAGGTATATACTCGTTTGGATCATCAGCACTTGTCAAAAATCTACGATCAAGCCCATCCTCGTGCCAAAAGAAAAGACACAAAATAGTGTCTTTGATGCAAGGCGCAATTGAAGTTGTTTGGCCCCTGTTCTTCTCATCGTACCCATCATGAAAACACTCAGACTTAGAGAGGGCAAAGAGAGGTCCTTGCTCAGAGCGCACCCATGGATTTTTGATTCGGCCATTGCCAAAGGGGGAGCGGATGCGGGTGAGACCGTCAAGGTGGAGTCTTTCGATGGGGCTTTTTTGGCCTGGGCGGCTTACAGTCCTGCCTCGAAAATCAGAGCACGTGTTTGGAGTTTTGATGAAAAGCAAAGGATCGACGAGGCGTTTCTTGATGGCTTGATTGAACAAGCCCTGCA
>JBAXNB010000166.1:0-5118 GCA_037134015.1 Betaproteobacteria bacterium
ATACACTTGTGGGGTCTTGTATTGTCCGGCCAGCAAAGTAGCGTACAAAATGGTGGGAACAGCGGTTGAAAAAGTGGACAGATAGGCGCCCATATTTGCATCGGTCTTGACCCTGAGCGCCAAAAAATTTCCCTCTGCGTCCAAGGCCAATTCACCATGACTGACGTGATCTCTTCCATGGGCATCGCTTAAAAAGGCCTCGTTGCGATCGGCCGTCCATTTGATGTTTCGATTGATTTTTTTCGAGGCCCAAGTCAAACACACGTCCTCGGCGTACAAATAAATTTTAGAACCAAAACCGCCCCCCACGTCAGGCGCAATCACCCTGACCTTGTGCTCAGGCAAGCCCATCACAAAAGCGGTCAACAAAAGCCGCTCCACATGTGGGTTTTGGTTGGAGACATACAAGGTGTATTCATCACTGGCTCTGCTGTAAGAACCAATCACAGCCCGTGGCTCCATTGCGTTGGGCACCAAGCGGTTGTTGATCAAGTCAAGGCTTGTGATGTGCGCGGCTTTTGCAAAGGCGATATCGACTTGCGCCTTGTCGCCAATGGCCCAATGGTAACAATGGTTGTCTGGAGCTTGCTCGTGCAGTGCTGGGTGTTTTTTGCTGACATCTCTCACGGAGCCCACATCCACAATGGCCTCAAGCACCTCATAATCCACTTGCACTTTTTCTGCAGCATCGCGGGCTTGCTCAAGGGTTTGCGCAACCACCATGGCCACATGATCTCCCACATACCGAACCCGATCCAATGCCAAAATAGGGTGAGGGGGCTCCTTCATCGCTTGTCCATCGGTGCTGGTGATGAGCCACCCACAGGGCAATCCATTGATCTTATCGGCGGCGACGTCTTGGCCGGTAAACACCTTGATCACGCCAGGACTGGCCAAAGCCTGGGTCACGTCAACATGCTTGACTTTCGCATGGGCATGGGGCGAGCGCACAAAAAAAGCATGCGTGAGGTTAGGCAATTCAATGTCATCGGTGTATTGGCCCGCGCCAGTTAAAAACCGATAGTCCTCTTTGCGAAGAACGGACTCACCAATGTGAGGTAATTTTGAGAAATCAGATGCACCCATGTTGTTGTCTCCATCCATTTAATTATGTCAATATGTTCAGCCGCCTACTTGTTCAAATGCTTAACTCATCTTTCTCCATCAGACCTCAGGACTTTGGGAAATTTAAAAACCCAACACTGCCCTGTTGGTCGCCAACATCAAAACCACGACCCTTGGAGCGAGCCGCTCACTTGGCCATCGACTGCGCACCCATTTGCACAGCTTTCACGATGTTTTGATATCCCGTGCAACGGCACAAATTGCCCTCCAACTGCTCACGAATTTCTGCCTCAGATGCGTTGGGATGGCGCGTGCACAAATCCAAAGCACTCATGACCATGCCAGGGGTACAAAAGCCGCATTGCAAACCATGGCACTCTTTGAAAGCCGCCTGCATGGGATGCAGCGTGCCATCTTCACTGGCCAATCCCTCAATGGTCGTGATGTGGGCGCCTTCCACTTGAGCCGCCAGCACGTTGCAAGACTTGAGACTTTTCCCATCCACCATGACCGTGCATGCGCCACACTGAGCCGTATCACACCCTACATGGGTGCCGGTCAAATGAAGGTTCTCTCTGAGCGCTTGAACCAACAACGTGTTGGCAGGCACATCCATCTCTACGGCTTTGTTGTTCACTGTGAACTTTAAATGCATAATTTTCTCCATTGGTGTTGAATCAACGCACCCCTCATCATTCAAAAAATTTCAAAGAGTGCGTATAGGCTTTACCCTAGTTTGCAAAATACGGTGGGTCAAGGTGGTGATCAATTTTAGACAAAAAGACGCCAACTCCATCCCGATGGGCATCAGAACCATTTTGCACGAAATTGGTCCTTTGGGGTCAAGGACCTCAAAATATCAACCTGGACAAAGACTCTTTTGAAGCCTCCAATCCCCTTTTTTCACCCATGAAGCCCTCAGCGCGCAAGCACCCTTGACCTCACGACGTTAAGACCTCCGCTTGGGGACTTGACCTCATCGGCCAAGGTTTTGCTCAAAGCGCCCACTTGACTTGCAAAAAAATAGAATCTTGTCTTGTCAATTATTTTTTTCTTCAGACAAGGTTAATATAGGGGGTTACCAAAAAAATGACCCCGCCTAGCTCACCCATTCAAACACTTCCTTGAAGACCCTGAATGAGGTTCTGGATTGATCTACACGGAAGTTGACCCATGAATGCATTGCTGAATTTATCTAAATTCATTGACTCTGCCAGCGAAAAGCTCAGTCGAATAGGTACATTTTGTGTACTGGCCGCTGCGTTTGTTTCTGCCGCAAATGCCATTGTTCGCTATGGCTTTGATATCAGCTCCAACGCGTGGCTTGAAATTCAGTGGTACTTCTTTGCAGCAACCGTGATGCTCGGCGCCCCCCATGTGCTTCAACTCAATGAGCATGTACGGGTTGACTTGATCTACAGCAAACTGAGCCCCAAAGCAGCGGCCCGCTTGGATTTGATGGGCCTGTTTCTTTTCCTATTTCCCGTGATGGGCTTCATGGCTTGGCTGAGCTGGCCCTTGTTTTTAAAAATGTTTTTAAGTGGTGAGCTGTCTGCCAACGCTGGAGGATTGGTTCGCTGGCCTGCCATGCTCTTGTTACCACTTGGCTTTGCTTGGATGTGCCTACAAGGACTGAGCGAAGTCATCAAACGTATTGCATTTTTAGCTGGCCATGCCGAGCTTGATTTGCATTATGAAAAACCCATGCAATAAGGAGCGACTCGACCATGGAGATGCAAAACTTCGCGCCGATCATGTTTGCTTTGTTGGTGATCGTGATGGTCATTGGTTTCCCAGTTGCTTTTTCTCTTTCCGCTTTAGGCTTGGGATGTGGGCTGTTTGCCATTCAAATGGGTTGGTTTCCGGCCTCCTTCATGGCCAACTTGCCCTTGAATGTGTTTGGCATTCTTAGCAACGATCTCTTGCTGGCCATTCCCTTTTTCACCTTCATGGGTGCGGTGCTTGAGAAATGCGGACTGGCCGAGGACATGCTGGACTCCATGGGCCAATTGTTTGGCACCGTCAAAGGGGGGCTTGGTTACTCGGTGATCATTGTGGGCTTTATTTTGGGCGCCATCACGGGCACTGTGGCCGGTCAAGTGATCGCCATGGCGATGATTTCTCTTCCGGTCATGATCCGGTACGGCTACAACATGCGCTACGCAACAGGCGTGCTGGCGGCTTCTGGGACGATCACGCAATTGGTCCCTCCCTCCTTGGTCTTGATCGTCATGGCCGACCAATTGGGCCGCTCAGTGGGCGACATGTACAAGGGTGCTTGGGGGCCATCGATCCTTCAAGTGGGTATCTTTGCACTTTACACATTTGGACTTGGCGTCTTCAAGCCCTCTCACGTTCCAGGCATTCCTAGTCAAGCGCGAACGCTTTCGGGTTGGCCCCTTTGGTACAAGTGCTTAAAAGGGATCATCCCGTCTGCCGCTTTGATTTTCACCGTCCTTGGCTCCATGGGTGGATTGCCTGGGATCAAGGTGGCCATTGCCACACCCACCGAGGCTGGAGCCATGGGCTGCGTTGGCGCCTTGATCTTGGCGGCCATTCATCAAAGACTTAGTTTGCAGTTGGTTTGGCAGGCGATGAACAGCACCATGCGGTTGACGGCCATGGTGGTGTTCATTTTGATTGGCTCTAGGGTCTTCTCCATGGTGTTCCAAGGTGTTGATGGGTCCAAGTGGGTCGAGGACATGCTGAGCAATCTACCGGGCGGTCAGGTTGGCTTTCTGTTGGTGGTCAATGCCTTCATCTTCTTTTTGGCTTTTTTCTTGGACTTCTTTGAAATTGCTTTCATCATCTTGCCGCTCTTGGGCCCCGTTGCGAACAAATTGGGCATTGACTTGGTGTGGTTTGGCGTGCTTTTGTGCGTGAACATGCAAACGAGTTTCATGCACCCGCCTTTTGGATTTGCGCTTTTTTACCTAAGAGGCATCTCAGACACTTTGTTCAAAGAGGGGCGCATCCCGAAACCGATTTTGTCAAAAGACATCTATCTTGGCGCAATACCCTGGGTGCTCATGCAATTGGTGTTGGTGGTGATTGTGATCTTTGTGCCTGAGAGTGTGACCCTCTTTTTGGACAAGGAAGAAAAAATCGACTTGGACAAAGTGGTCATTGAGATGCCACTCGAGACGGACAACGCGGCCTCAAAAGACGAGGACAACCCTTTTGCAACACCAGGTCAAAACGGCTCTGAGACCAGCACCAAACAAAGCGAAGACGATGAACAAAAGCGCATGGAGGAGCTCTTTAACATCAAAAAGTAAGGCCAGTTTTGGTCAGACATTGTTCAAGAAAAAACCATAAAAAAACCCTGATCTCACCGCTTCACGCAAATGGATCAGGGTCTTGGAGGATCTTCTAGAGGCAAGACACCTGGGGTGCTTGCCAAAAAAACTCCTTGGGCGCTTTACAGTTTTTGCGCCTGCATGAAGCGATCAAATTCTGCCTCGGTGAAGCGGAACCATAAATTTTGCTCCGATCTGAACTTCAGCCACTCGGTGTAGACTTTCTTCCAATTTTCATTTTTGGACGCAATCTCTTCATACAAACCCATCGCCTCCTTGTAGGCAAAGTTCATGACATCTTTGGGAAACGCTTTTAACTTGGTGCCAGAACCCACGAGTTGCTTTAAAGCCGCTGGATTGTGCGAGTCGTATTTGGCCTGAATGTTGACGTGAGCCACCGTGGTTGCCGCTTCCAAAATAGCCTTGTTTTCTGCACTCAACGCGTCATAGGCTTTGTTGTTGACAAACAAATCCAACTGTGGGCCACCCTCCCACCAGCCAGGGTAGTAATAAAAGGGTGCCACTTTGTTAAAGCCCAACTTCAAATCGTCATAGGGCCCTATCCACTCGGCCGCGTCAATGGTGCCTTTTTCCAAAGCGGGGTAAATGTCTCCAGCAGGAAGACTTTGGGGAACGACGCCAATTTTCTCCATCACTTTCCCACCGAGTCCACCCCCCATGCGCATCTTCAAGCCTTTCAAATCAGCAAGCCCTTTGACCTCTTTTCTGAACCAGCCTGCCATTTGGGCTCCCG
>JBAXNB010000167.1:0-5089 GCA_037134015.1 Betaproteobacteria bacterium
CACGGCCTTTGATGCGGTGTCTGTGGACGCTGGTGTTGCAAGCATTGAAAGCATAGAAGCGGTCGATGACAGCGGCTTGAGCCAGTTCGTTAGCAAGGAAATTGCCAAGAGCGATCGCCCAGAGCTTGCCGGTGCCAAAATCATCGTCTCAGGCGGGCGTGCCTTGGGCAGCGCAGAAAAATTCAATGAAGTGATGACGCCCTTGGCCGATAAGCTGGGTGCTGCCTTGGGGGCCAGTCGTGCGGCTGTGGATGCAGGTTATGCACCCAACGATTGGCAGGTGGGGCAAACTGGCAAGATCGTGGCGCCTGACTTGTATGTGGCGTGTGGCATCAGTGGCGCGATTCAGCATTTGGCTGGGATGAAAGACAGCAAAGTCATTGTTGCCATCAACAAAGATCCAGAGGCGCCTATTTTCAGTGTGGCTGACTTTGGTTTAGAGGCAGATTTGTTTCAAGCGGTACCCGAGTTGACCCAAAAATTGTAAGGTTTCAAGATGAGTTTCAAGGCGCCTTTAAAGGACATGTTGTTCAACTTAAAACACATCTCCGACATTGAAGACTTGTCAACCATGCCTGGCTTTGAAGAGTCGGGCCTTGAAACTTCTCAAATGGTCCTAGAAGAGTGCGCGCGTTTCAATGAATCCGTCGTGGCGCCCCTGAACGCATCTGCCGACAAAGCCCCCGCTGTTTTTTCTGATCACGCCGTCAAGACCTCTGTGGGCTTTAAAGAGGCCTACGCCCAATTCACCCAAGGTGGGTGGCAAAGCTTGCAGCACCCCGTTGAGTTTGGGGGGCAAAACCTGCCCAAGTCGGTGGGTGCGATGTGTGCTGAAATATTGAACGCTGCCAATTTAAGCTTTGCACTGTGTCCTTTGCTCACCGACGGCGCCATTGAAGCTTTGCTCACGGCTGGCTCTCAAGCTCAGAAAGAGACCTACCTGCATCGCTTGGTGAGCGGTGAATGGAGTGGGACCATGAATTTGACCGAGCCACAGGCCGGCTCCGATTTGTCTTTGATTCGAACCCGGGCTGAACCTTGGACAGATGGAGCTTACAAAATCTTTGGCACCAAAATCTACATCACCTTTGGTGAGCACGATTTGTCCAGCAACATTGTGCACATGGTCTTGGCCCGTGTCACGGGAGCACCTCCTGGAGTCAAAGGCATCAGCTTGTTTCTTGTTCCCAAATTCATGCCCTTGGACAATGGGCTCTTGGGTGAGAGAAATGACGTGTATTGTATGAGCCTGGAGCATAAACTCGGCATCAAAGCTTCTCCGACTGCAGTCATGCAATTCGGTGACCGAGGCGGCGCCAAGGGGTTTTTGGTGGGAGAGGAAAACCGAGGGCTTGAATACATGTTCATCATGATGAACGCCGCTCGTTTTGCTGTCGGTGTGCAAGGCGTGGCTTTGGCGGAGAGGGCCTATCAAAAAGCCGTCAACTATGCCAAAGACCGTGTCCAATCCAGACCTGTGGATGGCTCTCAAAGCCAGGCGGTCGCGATCATTCACCACCCGGATGTCAAACGCATGCTCATGACCATGAGGGCCTACACCCAAGGGTGTCGATCTTTGGCGGCCTTTGCGGCGGGTGCATTTGATAAAGCGCTGCATCATCCCCAAAAAGAGGTTAGGCAAGATCAATTGGCTTTGTACGAGTTCTTGGTGCCTTTGGTCAAGGGCTTCAGCACCGAGATGAGCCAATGGGTGAGCTCCATGGGTGTTCAAGTGCACGGGGGCATGGGCTTTATGGAAGAAACGGGGGCTGCTCAATACTACCGTGATGCCAAGATTTTGACCATTTATGAAGGGACAACAGCCATTCAGGCCAACGACCTCTTGGGTCGAAAGACCGTGCGTGATGGAGGCCAAATTGCTGCTCGCCTTGCTCAAATGATCGATGAAACTTTGGCTTTGCTGGCCCAGCAAGACCATGAAGACTTGGTCTTGATGCATGAGAAATTAAAGGCTGCCAAGTCCCATTTTGAGCAATCTGCTTCTTTCATGGTTCAGCATGCCCAAACCGATCCCAATGGGGCTTATGCGGGAAGCGTCCCGTACTTGATGCTCACGTCCATGGTGGTGGTCGCTTGGTTGTTTGCCAAGTCGATGTTGGTGAGCCAAGCACGTATCGCCTTACACGACGACGAGCGTTTTTATAGGGCGAAAATCAAAACCGGCAGGTTCTTTGCGGAGCATGTTCTGACGCAAACTGAAAGCTTGCTAGAGCGTATTTTGAAGGGATCAGGCAGCGTGAATGCGCTCGAGCTTGAGGACTTTTGATGATGATGAGCGCTGCTCAAATGCCCCAAGCGCTAAGAGGACTGCGATTGCCTATTTTTGGCGCACCTCTATTTATCATCAGCACGCCCGCTTTGGTGATCGAGCAATGCAAGGCAGGCATTTTGGGTCTCTTGCCCTCTTTGAATGCTAGACCCTCTGCACAGCTCGAAGACTGGATCTTGGAGATCAAGGCCGCGTTGCTAGCGCATGATCAGCAGCATCCGCAGGCCTTGAGCGCGCCTTTTGGGATCAACCTCATTGTCCATAAGAGCAATGATCGGCTTGAGGAGGATGTGCGCATTTGTGTGAAACACAAAGTCCCCGTGGTGGTGACTTCTTTAGGTGCTCGCACCGATGTGAACGATCGCATCCATGCTTATGGTGGGATTGTGATGCACGATGTGATCAACAATGAGTTTGCTAAAAAAGCCATTGAAAAAGGGGCCGATGGCTTGATTGCTGTCGCAGCAGGCGCCGGTGGACACGCTGGGACCAAGAGCCCATTTGCCTTGATACAAGAAATTCGAGCTTGGTTTGACGGTCCTTTGGCTCTTTCGGGGGCCATGGCCAGTGGGCACGCCGTTGTAGCGGCCATGGCCATGGGGGCTGATTTTGCTTACATGGGCTCGGTCTTTATCGCCACACTAGAAGCCAGGGCCAGTCAGGCTTACAAAGATTGCGTGGTTCAAAGCAGTTCGGACGATATTGTGTACAGCAATCTTTTTACCGGGGTTCACGGAAACTATTTGGCTCAGTCCATTGTCAATTCGGGACTGGATCCTCAGCATCTTGCCCAAAGCGACCCCACCAAGATGAACTTCTCATCAGAGAGCGTTAAGGCTTGGAGGGACATATGGGGTTGTGGTCAAGGGATATCGGTGGTCAAGGAGGTCTTAAAGACGTGCGACTTGATTGAACGCCTTAGACTCGAATACCAAGAGTCCCTGGGTCGAATGGCATTGCTTCAGCTTTGAGCCGTCGCTTTTTTTTCAGCAAATCATGCTTGACGCTGAATTCTTGCCGGAGTTCTTTTCTGATTTTTGCACTTTCATGTCGCCTTAACTCATCCTCTGTTTGAGGGATGAAAGTTTGGATCGCGATGGGTTTTCTATCATCGTCCACGGCAATCATGGTGAAAAAGCAACTGTTCACATGTCTGACTTCTCGGGTGATGATGTTTTCTGCCAAAACTTTGACACCAACCTCCATGGAGGTTTTTCCTGTGAAATTCACCGAGGACAAGAAAGTGATCAACTCACCCACATGAATGGGTTGCTTGAAGGTCACTTGGTCAACGGACATGGTGACCACATAGCGGCCTGCATAGCGACTCGCACAAGCATAAGCGACTTGGTCCAAGAGCTTTAAGATGGTGCCACCATGCACGTTGCCCGCAAAATTGGCCGTATCAGGCGTCATGAGCACAGTCATGATGAGTTGGTGAGAAGGTAGACTCATGGGCTCAATGACGGGGGTTGAGCTTTGGCTGAGCCATCAGCATTGAAAAAACGAGTGGCCATGACTTGACAGCGTTTGATGTACCTGTGTTCGTGCGGCAAATAGTCGGCCACTGCGTTGTGGATCGTCCCAAAGTTGTCCCACATCAAGACATCCCCTTCAGCCCAATGGTGCTTGTATTGAAGGTGCTCTTGCAATTGGTGTTCAAACAATTGAGCAAGCAGCTCTTTGCTTTCTTTGGCATCCATGCCATCGATGTACATGGTGTACCCAGGGTTGGCATACAACACTCGTTTTTTGGTGATCGGATGCAGCATGGTCATGGGGTGAGAGACTGGGGGTTTTGCGAGTTTTTGAGCTGGGGTCAAAGGGGGTCTGGCACTTGCTTTTTCCATGCGCATTTTGTCCCAAAACTTGCTGAAGTCATGGGTGGCCGTTGCATCCTTGATTTGTTCTTTCAACGCCTGGGGTAATTCTTCGTAGGCTTGGTGCATGTTGCAAAAGACCGTGTTGCCCAAAGACACGCCATCTCTATAAGGAATCTTGATGCCATAAAGCACATTGGTAAAAGCAATCATCTGGCTGTAAGACATGTCCGTGTGCCAGTCTTGTCCTGCGTCTGCAATGCCCAAAGCTTTTCCATCTTCGAGCATGTTGGACAAAATCATCACCTCGGGAATTCCAGGCTCTTGATAGTTGTTGGCCACATTGATTTCGAGTTCGCCAAAATTAGCGCTGAAGTTGGCAAGCTCACGTGCGTTTAGGGTTTGCTTGGGGAAACTCAAGACGCCATAAGTTCCTAGGGCCAGCATGATGGCCTCGATGCAATCCTTGCTGAGAGTCTTAGAAAGATCCAAGCCAATGATTTGTGCGCCCAATGTTTGTGACGTGGGTCTGATTTCAAAGTGGGAGGAGGTCTGTGTCAACATGATGAGGGACTGGGTTTTGAGTTGCTTAGGGCTGATCTTTGATATCGGCTGATTTGATGAGTTGATTCCACCTGGCGTAATCGTCTTTAAGCCACTGTTTGTACTCTGTGGGTGAGGAGGCCACGACGACGCTGCCCAATTGACGCAATTTTTGCTCAATGCTGGGCTTGGTGAGGGAGGCGCGAATGGCGTTGGAGAGCTTGTCCAAGATGACTTGTGGCGTGCCAGCAGGGGCGACAAAGCCCACGGGCCCCACGTATTCTTCAAAGCCTGGAAAACCAGATTCGGCCATCGTTGGGACATGGGGTGAGTCTGCATATCGCTTGGGCGTGGTCACCGCAAGAATTCTGATCTGCTTTTGAACCTCGTGCTCAAGCACGCCAATCATCGGATAAAACATGAAATCGACACGACC
>JBAXNB010000168.1:0-4974 GCA_037134015.1 Betaproteobacteria bacterium
CCCATGAGCTCACCCCCCAACAGTCCCACGCCGGCCAAAGCCTATGATCCAACGCTCAAGCAAAAGGCGTTTGACAAGCTCTCCAAAATACCCATCAAAGTGCAGGCACAAGAGGTGTTGAAAAAACCCGATTGGATTCGTGTCAAAGCAGCCTCGCCAAACTCTCGTTTTTACGAGATCAAGGACATCTTGAGAAAAAATCAACTGGTGACCGTTTGCGAGGAGGCCTCGTGCCCCAATATTGGAGAGTGTTTTGGTAATGGCACGGCCACCTTCATGATCATGGGTGACAAATGCACCAGACGCTGCCCATTTTGTGATGTGGGCCATGGCCGGCCCGACCCGCTGGACCCCAATGAGCCCATGCATCTGGGTCAAACCGTTGCTCAACTTCAACTGAAGTACGTGGTCATCACAAGCGTTGACAGAGATGACTTGAGGGATGGCGGCAGCAGCCACTTTGTCGACTGCATCACCAGCATCAGAACACTCTCACCCCTCACACAAATTGAAATCTTGGTGCCCGACTTCAGAGGCCGAGACGACCGCGCATTGAGCATCTTAAAAAATGCGCCACCCGATGTGATGAACCACAATCTAGAGACCGTGCCCCGACTTTATGCCCAAGCCCGTCCCGGTAGCGACTATGCTTTTAGCCTCATGCTCTTGAAAAAGTTCAAGTCCCTTTTCCCCGATGTCCCTACAAAAAGTGGCCTCATGGTCGGCCTTGGAGAAACCGATGAGGAAATCTTGACCACCATGCAAGACATGCGACAACACGACATCGACATGCTGACCCTTGGGCAGTACTTGGCACCCAGCTTACACCACTTGCCGGTGTCAAGGTACGTTCACCCTGACACCTTCAGCATGTTTGAATCAAAAGCGTATGAAATGGGCTTCAAGCACGCCGCTGTTGGCGCCATGGTTCGCTCAAGCTACCATGCCGACCGACAAGCTCATCAAGCACAGCGGGCATCAACCCCTTGAGCTCCAAAACTTTGTTGATCACCGGCGCCTCCAGAGGCATTGGCGCACAGACCGCACTGTTGGCTGCTCAAGCGGGTTGGCGTGTGGCCGTTAACTTTCACACCAACTCTTTGGCAGCAGACGCTGTCGTTCGCCAAATACGTGAAGCGGGTGGCTCGGCCATCAGCGTTCAAGCCGATGTAGGGATTGAAGCTGACATCAAAAAAATGTTTCAACACATCGACGCCAAATTGGGGCCTGTTGAGGGTCTCGTGAACAACGCAGGCATTGTGGACTTTTCCCAGAGATTGGATCAATTCAGCGCAGAACGTCTTGAGCGCATGATGCGGATCAATGTGATCGCTTGCTTTTTATGCGCCAAAGAGGCCGTGCTTCGGATGAGCACCCGCCACGGCGGTCAAGGCGGGGTCATTGTCAATGTGGGCAGCGCTGCCTCTAGACTGGGTTCTCCAAACCAATATGTGGACTATGCAGCCAGCAAAGGCGCCGTCGATGTGATGACGATCGGCTTGGCCAAAGAGGTTGCCAGTGAGGGCATCCGTGTCAATGCGGTGCGGCCTGGGGTCATTGACACAGAAATTCATGCGAGTGGTGGCTTACCGAACAGGGCGCGAGACTTGTCCCCACAGATGCCCATGGGCCGAGTGGGCACCTCACTGGAGGTGGCCAATGCCATTGTTTGGCTTTTAAGCCCATCTGCCACGTACTGCAGCGGCTCCATTTTGGACATTGCTGGGGCACGTTAGGGTCCTCACGCTCTTGGGGGCATTTATTTCAGGATATAGTCTTTGTTTTCATGCTCCCGTCTTGGCACTTTAACGTGCATTTTTTGATTTTCTCATTTCCCAATCATTGAGGTTCACGACAACATGGCTCCTTCACAAGCTTTGCCCTTGGTTCAACACTTTATCAACGGTCAACTTCACCCCGGCTTTCAGTCATCCAAACAAGCGGTCTACAACCCTGCCAGCGGCACCGTGACCCGAGAGGTTTTGCTTGGCGAAGCGTCAGAGGTTGAATTGGCCGTCAAAGCCGCCAAAGACGCTCAAGTGGCTTGGGGTGAAATGCCCCCCATTCGACGTGCCAGGGTCATGTTCAGATTTTTGGAGTTGATCAATCAGCGCAAAGATGAGCTCGCTCACCTGATCACGGCAGAACACGGCAAAGTCTTCACAGATGCTCAAGGAGAAGTCTCACGAGGCATCGACATCATTGAGTTTGCTTGTGGCATTCCACAGCTCCTCAAAGGAGACTTTACCGACCAAGTTTCAACAGGTATTGACAACTGGACCATGCGCCAACCTCTTGGTGTCGTGGCCGGTATCACGCCATTTAATTTTCCGGTGATGGTGCCCATGTGGATGTTTCCTGTTGCCCTGGCATGCGGCAACAGTTTCATTCTCAAACCCAGTCCACTCGACCCCTCACCCTCCTTGATGATGGCAGAGTTGTTAAAACAAGCCGGCTTACCCGACGGTGTCTTTGGTGTGATTCAAGGCGGCAAAGAGGCCGTCGATGCACTCATGACCCACCCCGATGTACAAGGCTTGAGCTTTGTGGGTTCAACCCCCATTGCCAACCATCTCTACGAAACAGGCGCGCGTTTGGGCAAACGCGTGCAGGCCCTAGGCGGGGCCAAGAACCACATGGTCGTCATGCCCGACGCCGACCTTGATCAAGCCGTCGACGCTTTGATTGGCAGCGCCTATGGCTCAGCCGGGGAGCGCTGTATGGCCATCAGCGTGGCGGTCTTGGTGGGTGACGTGGCTGACAAAATCATGCCCGCTCTCATCCAGAGAACACGTGACCTGAAAATCAAGAACGGCATTGAACTCGACGCTGAAATGGGACCGATCGTGACCCATGCAGCTCTGAACAAAATCAAAAGCTACATCGATAGCGGAGAACAAGAGGGCGCTCAACTTTTGGTGGACGGTCGAGCGTTCAAAGGAAGTCATGCAGGGCCCGGTTGCGATCAAGGATTTTGGTTGGGAGGCACCTTGTTTGACCATGTCAAAACCAACATGCGCATTTACCAAGAAGAGATTTTTGGGCCCGTTCTCAGTTGTGTTCGCGTGAAGGATTTGAACGCGGCCATTGACTTGATCAATGCCCATGAATTTGGCAACGGTGTGAGCTGCTTCACCCGTGAGGGGCATGTGGCCAGAGAGTTCTCTAGGCGCATTCAAGTGGGCATGGTGGGCATCAACGTGCCCATTCCTGTTCCCATGGCTTGGCATGGCTTTGGAGGATGGAAACGCTCCTTGTTTGGCGATGTCCATGCCTATGGTGAAGAGGGGGTGCGTTTTTACACCAAACAAAAAAGCATCATGCAGCGCTGGCCACAAAGCATCACAGCAGGCGCTGAGTTTGTGATGCCCACTTCTAAATAAGTCAGAGCGCCCCGCTTTGATGAACGACCTTCACTTTGATTACATCATCGTTGGCGCTGGAACCGCTGGCGCGTTGCTGGCCAATCGGCTGAGTGCCAACTCGTCCAAACGCGTCCTCTTGATCGAGGCGGGGGGCAAAGACGATTACCATTGGATTCACATCCCCGTCGGTTACCTGTATTGCATTGGCAACCCAAGAACGGATTGGCTGTATCAAACGCAAGCGCAAGCGGGCCTGCATGGGCGCGCTCTTCGCTACCCTAGGGGCAAAGGTCTGGGCGGATGCTCGAGCATCAATGGCATGATTTACATGCGTGGTCAGTCCAGAGACTATGAGCACTGGGCCCAAGTGACGCAAGACGATCGCTGGGGTTGGTCTGCGTGCCTTGAGGACTTCAAGCGACATGAAGACCATCATTCAGGCGCCAATGACTTCCATGGCGCCAAAGGAGCGAGCCCTGAGAACGCGGAAAGAAGCGTGTATGAGCAAACGCTGTCCTTTAAAAAAGCTGGGGGCGAATGGCGCGTTGAAAAACAGCGGCTCGATTGGCCCATTTTGAACGCGTTTGCCAAAGCCTGTGAAGAGATGGGCATTGCACCAACAACCGATTTCAACCGCGGCAACAACGAAGGCGTGGGTTACTTTGAAGTCAATCAACGCTCTGGCTGGCGCTGGAACACCGCAAAAGCTTTTTTGCGCCCCACGTGCTATGCAAGAGACAATTTTGAAATGTGGACCCATGCACGCGTTGCCCGTGTTTTGCTTGAGCCTTCAGAAGACGGTTCCCAAAAATGCACGGGGGTTGAAGTCTTTGATGGCCAGGACAAATTCAATGTGTACGCCCATCACGAGGTCCTTCTTTGCGCTGGGAGCATCGGCAGCCCACACCTGTTGCAGTTGTCAGGCATAGGGGATGGCGCCTACTTGAAAAGCATTGGCATCGCTCCTTTGGTTGATTTACCTGGTGTTGGTGAAAATTTACAGGACCATCTGCAAATCAGAACTGCTTTCAAAGTCAGCCACACACCCACCTTGAACACGCTCTCGCAGAGCTGGTGGGGCAAGGGGAAAATGGCGCTCGAGTACTTGCTTTATCAAACAGGCCCCATGAGCATGGCGCCCTCGCAGTTGGGTGTCTTCACCAAAAGCGACCCCACCTTGGATTGGCCAGATTTGCAATACCACGTGCAGCCCTTGAGCTTGGACGCCTTTGGTGAGCCGCTTCACGCCTTTGACGCCATCACGGCCAGTGTTTGCAATTTGAACCCCAGCTCGCGCGGTCATGTGCGCGCCCAGAGTGCTGACTTTAAGCAAGCCCCTTTGATCTCCCCCAACTACCTCAGCACCCAAGACGATTTGGACAAGGCGGCGAAATCGATCAGTTTGACTCGCCGCATCGTCTCTCAAGCTGCGTTGAAACCCTTTGCCCCTGAAGAGTTCAAACCCGGCGTGCAGTACCAAAGCATGGAGGAGCTGAGCCGCGTGGCAGGTGACATCGCAACCACCATCTTTCACCCGGTGGGAACCACCCAGATGGGCCGCTTAGGGGCCCATCTGGCGGTCTTGGATCCTGAACTTCGGGTACAAAAT
>JBAXNB010000169.1:0-4932 GCA_037134015.1 Betaproteobacteria bacterium
TTGGTGTCCACTGTAGACACTGGCCAGTGGCTCGGAGCCTTCAAGAATGGCGTTACCGCTCAGTGCCTCCAACACCCCTTTTTCTTGCATCCAATCGGGCGTCAAGCCCATCTCTTGGGCCAAAAGACGTGAATGGGAGAGCCACTGCGGATTCGGTAGCTCAGTGCCACTCAAGCGGCTTGAAAACGCCTCGCCCAGTTGAGCAAAACGGTTGTTCCATGTGAGCTGACTGAGCCGTTGAGGGGATTGCGAAGTCATCTGAGTGTGCTTGGGGCTTGGGTGGGGTTGATGAACTAGGCGCTGGGAGCCATCAAAGCTCGCAAGGCGCGATGGCTCCTCAAAGCTGTATGAGGGATTCAAGGCGCGGGCAAAAGGTTATTCTCTCAAAACCTGAGTACCCTTGGGCGCCTCTAGGGTTTACCTTGTACATTTTAGCTGTACCCGATCTAAAGAATCAGCTAAATTAGCTTTAAAAGGGGCTCAAGGACAGACATCTCTTCTTGGAGTTCTCAAGCTTTAACTTGAAATTGAGGATGAACTATGTATGGATTAATGCAGCAGCATGAGTTGCTCATCTCAGGTTTGATCGAGTATGCGCAAAACAACCACGCGGACACGGAAATCATCAGTCGACGGGTCGAAGGCGACATCCATCGCTCCACTTGGGCTCATGTGGGCAAGAGGTCCCAACAAATCGCCAACGCTTTGAAGCGCATGGACTTGGCGGTGGGCACGCGTGTGGCAACCATCGCTTGGAATGGCTACCGACACTTGGAGTTGTATTTCGGGGTGAGCGGGACAGCACGTGTGCTGCACACCATCAACCCCAGACTTCACCCCGATCAACTCGCTTGGATCGTCAACCATGCTGAGGATGAGGTGCTGTGTTTTGACATGACTTTTTTGCCTCTGGTTCAAGCCCTTCATGCAAAAACACCCACCGTCAAGCACTGGATCGCCTTGTGCGACAGCGATCAACTCCCAAAGGACTCGGGCGTTCCTGGACTGCAGTCCTATGAGGACTGGATCGGCCAAGAGGACAGTGCCTTTGACTGGCCCAAATTTGATGAAAACACCGCCTCAAGTTTGTGCTACACCTCAGGCACCACTGGGCACCCCAAGGGCACGCTCTACAGCCACCGCTCAACCTTGCTTCATGCCTTTGGCGCGGCTTTGCCAGACGTGATGAACATGTCGGCCACCGACAGCGTTTTGCCCGTGGTGCCCATGTTTCACGTCAACGCCTGGGGCTTACCGTACAGCTGCGCCATGGTGGGTGCAAAATTGGTTTTCCCAGGACCCGCCTTGGACGGCAAATCGGTGTATGAACTGATTGAACAAGAGAAGGTCACGTTTGCCGCCGGCGTGCCCACGGTTTGGCAAATGCTTTTATCGCACATGAAACCTTTGGGTCTTCGCTTCTCTAGCTTGAAGCGAACGGTCATTGGCGGGTCGGCTTGCCCGCCCTCCATGATTCATGCCTTCAAGGAAGACTATGGCGTGGAGGTCTTGCATGCATGGGGCATGACCGAACTCAGTCCTTTGGGCACCTTGTGTTCTCTTAAAAACAAACACATGTCCTTGCCCCTGGATCAACAGATGAAAATTCGCTTGAAGCAAGGGCGATCCTTCTTTGGTGTGGACCTTAAAATTTTGAACGACCAAGGTCAACACCAAGTGCACGACGGCCAGTCCTATGGCGACTTGTATGCCAAAGGGTCTTGGGTGATCAACAAGTATTTCAAACAAGCCCAGTCGCCACTGATCGACGGATGGTTCCCGACTGGGGACGTGGCCACCATGGATGAGGACGGCTACATGCAGGTGGTGGACCGCACCAAGGACGTGATCAAATCTGGTGGCGAGTGGATCAGCAGCATTGACATCGAAAACATTGCCGTCTCGCATCCGAACGTGGCCATGGCCGCTTGTATCGCCATGGCCGACCCCAAATGGGATGAGCGCCCGGTTGTGGTGGTCGTTGTCAAACCTGGGCTTGCCTTGAGCAAGGAGGAGTTGCTCGCTTTTTATGTGGGCAAAACCGCCAAGTGGCAAATCCCTGATGATGTGATCTTTGTCGATGCCATTCCTATCGGTGCAACGGGTAAAATTCTCAAAAACAAACTCAGAGAGGACTTGTTGAAAAGAAAAGCCCCCTGACTCTCAAGGTCCCCGAGAAGGTCCATCCATCAGGCCTTTTTTTAACAGCTTAATTTCTCTATGACCACCACCTACCAAGTTCACACCGATGTCGCCGTCATCACCCTAGACAACCCACCCGTCAATGGGTTGAATTGGTCAACCCGCAAGCAGTGCTTGCTGCATCTTGAGCAAGCCTTGGCCGACGCAAGCATCAAAGCCGTGGTGCTGCACGGTGCGGGCAAGGCCTTTTGCGGTGGTGCCGATATCAAAGAGTTCGGTACGCCTAAAGCGCTTGAAGAGCCGAACCTGGGCACCTTGATCACCGCTTTTGAAAACGCAGACAAGCCTATCGTGGCCGCCCTTCATTCTGTGGTCATGGGTGGTGGGCTTGAGTTGTCACTGGCTTGCCACTACCGCATCGCCGCACCAAGCTGCCAAGTCGCTTTGCCTGAGGTGAAGTTGGGTTTGATTCCTGGGGCCGGGGGCACCCAACGCCTGCCAAGGGTTTTGGGGGTTGAGGCGGCGCTGAACATGATCGTGAGTGGTGAGGCCATCATGAGTGAGCGGCTCAACATGGTGCCAGCGCAAAAACTTTTTGACCACATGGCACAAAGCCAAGCTTCCCTTTTGGACGAGGCCCTTGAATTGGCCCGGGATCGAAGCGCTCTTCGACCTTTACCCAAAGTGCGCGACTTGAAAGCACAGCACCCGCAAGGAGACGCCTACTTTCAGTTCGCCAAAAACATGGTCAAAAATAGCCCACAAGCCAAGCATTTGCCCGCACCGCTCAAAGCCATCGATGCCATCCGGCAAGCGACCTTGCTGCCCATGTCTGAGGGCTTGGCCTTTGAGCGTGAGACTTTTCTGAATTTGATGTGGACCCCTGAGTCCAGGGCCTTAAGGCATCTCTTTGGCGCGCAAAGAAACGCCTCCAAAATTGCAGATCTCGACAGCAACACCCCCACTCGCAGCATCCTGCACGTGGGCATTGTCGGCTCGGGCACCATGGGGGGCGGCATTGCCATGACTTTCCTGATGGCAGGCTTTGCCGTCACGCTGGTTGACACCCACCAGGCGGCCTTGGACAATGGCCTTCAAACCCTGAATCTCAATTTCGAAGCGCGGGTTAAAAAAGGCAAATTAAAGGCGGACCAACTTCAAGCCATGCTCAAGAACTTGAGCAGCTCTTTGAAGTTTGAGGACTTGTCGCCTTGCGACTTGATCATCGAAGCGGTTTTTGAAGACATGAAGGTCAAAGAAAACGTCTTCAAAGCCTTGGATGCGTGTGCAAAACCGGGTGCCATTTTGGCAACCAACACCTCCACCTTGGACGTCAACGCCATCGCTTCTTTCACCCAACGCCCGGCAGACGTCGTGGGAATGCATTTCTTCTCGCCTGCCAACGTGATGAAACTGCTTGAGGTGGTGCGCGCCCGAGAAACGTCCAAGGAAGTCTTGGCCTCGGTGATGGCGGTCGCCAAAAAAATCAAAAAAATCGCTGTGGTCTCCGGCGTTTGCGATGGTTTCATCGGCAACCGAATGATCGAGCAGTACTCCAGGCAAGCTGGTTTTTTGCTTGAAGAGGGCTGCTCGCCCGAACAAATCGATCAAGCCATTGAACGCTTTGGGTTTGCCATGGGACCGTTCAAGATGAGCGACTTGGCGGGCAACGACATTGGGTGGGCGATCAGAAAAAGGCGCTACCAAGAAACACCTCACATGAAGTACAGCCCCATGGTTGATTTGATCTGTCAGTTGGGTCGCTTTGGGCAAAAAACTAGCGCCGGTTGGTACGATTACACCAGCGGAAAAAGAGACGCGGTGCATTCCCCCTTGGTGCAACAACTCTTGGACGACCATCGCACGAAGCATGGCTTGACCCTTAGAAAAATCACCGATGAAGAAATCGTCCAACGCTTGGTCTTCTCCTTGGTCAATGAAGGCGCTCGCATTTTGCAAGAGGGCATCGCCTCCAAAGCCAGTGACATCGACATGGTCTACATCACGGGCTACGGGTTCCCAATTTTTAGGGGCGGGCCCATGCACTATGCGCAAGAATTTGGGGTTTTGAACATGATCGGTGCCATGAGGCGCTTTGCCCTGAACCCCAAAGACGACGCTGAATTTTGGCAGCCTGCACCCCTGCTGCAAACCTTGGTCCATGAAGGTCGAGGGTTTTTGTAAGCGTGAAGGGATCGAACATGAGCAAAGGCGCAAAGGCAGACAGGCGCAAAGGCCAACAGGCGCATGAGGCGCATGGACTGCAGGCCCTGACACCCCAACAACACATAGATTTTCCTAGGATTACCCCATGACCCAAGCCCTCATCGTCTCCACCGCCAGAACACCGCTTGCTAAAAGTTGGCGGGGTGCGTTCAACATGACCCATGGTTCGGTGCTTGGCGGGCATGTGGTCAAGCATGCCCTTGAGCGCGCAGGCGTGCAAGCTGACATGGTGGAGGATGTCATCATGGGATGCGCCAACCCTGAAGGGGCCACAGGTTGGAACATCGCCAGACAATCTGCCATTGCTGCTGGCCTGCCCATGGGTGTCTCGGGCATGACGGTCAACCGCTTTTGTTCCTCTGGACTCCAAACCATCGCTTTGGCGGCTCAACGCATCATTGCGGGAGAAGCGCAAGTCTTTATTGCTGGGGGCGTGGAGAGCATTTCCTGTGTGCAGCAAGAGATCAACATGCACATGTTCATCGATCCAGCATTACAAAAGAAAAAGCCAGAAATTTATTGGAACATGCTGCAAACCGCTGAACAAGTGGCCAAGCGCTACCA
>JBAXNB010000170.1:0-4840 GCA_037134015.1 Betaproteobacteria bacterium
ATAGCAGAGGAATTGCCTGGTTTTGAAGGGTCTCCTGTTACCTATATCAGCGTTCGAAGCGGTACGCCAAAAGCCATCATTGATCGGCTGAATAGAGACGTCAATCAGGTCTTAAAAATCCAAGAGGTCCGAACCCAATTGATGACTCTGGGCGTGATTCCTCAAGGCAATTCAAGTGAGGAAATGCAACAACTCATTCGCTCCGAGTCCTTGAAGTGGCAGCAAGTCATTGAACGATCAGGAGCCAAAGCTGAATGATTCATGTTGCTGTTGATTGCAGGGGGCTTAAGCAGTGAGCCCACAGTCCTTGGAGAAACTGGTGAATTGGACGATGCCATTTGGAAAATATGCAGGTCGCCCATTGGCTGAGCTTCCTGGGCATTACTTGGCTTGGTTTGCAAGAGAGGGCTTTCCAAAGGGGGAAATTGGAGAGTTATTGGAGTTGATGTACACGATTGACCACAATGCACTGCGCCATTTATTGATTCCTATTAAAAACAAATAGCACAAATCCTTTGTAATTTAAATGATAATTCAGGCTTGATCAATTCGAACGACGCAGTCTTAATATGAACATTGTTGATGGTTTTTTGGATGTCTCTCAATTCGTAAACTTAAGGCGTGACATTCATGCGCATCCTGAGTTGGGGTTTGAAGAATTTCGAACATCAGAGATTGTTGCCAAATGTTTGAAAGAATGGGGTATTGAGGTTCATACTGGCATTGCAGGCACTGGTGTGGTGGGTGTTCTTAAAAGGGGGTCTAGCAACAGATCCATTGGCTTGCGAGCTGATTTAGATGCCTTGCCTTTGCAAGAGGACAATCATTTCCCTCATAAAAGCGTGAACCCTGGGAAAATGCATGCGTGCGGCCATGACGGTCATACGACCATGCTATTGGCCGCAGCTTGGCATTTATCGCAAAGTGGTCAATTTGATGGAGCGGTGAATTTCATTTTTCAGCCCGCAGAGGAAATGGGTAAGGCCGGTGCCAAGAAAATGATTGAAGATGGACTTTTTCAAAGGTTTCCATGTGACGCAGTTTTTGCACTCCATAATTTTTCAATAGGCCATGTGGGGCATTTTGCGCTCAATCATGGTGCACTGATGGCATCAAGCAATACATGGCGTGTGACCCTTCATGGCCAAGGTACGCATGCATCGTTACCCCATACGGGTGTGGATCCAGTGGCCGCTGTCATTGATTTGGCCCAACAGTTGCAGTCCTTGGTCACAAAGCTCATTCCATCGACAGAGCGTGCGCTATTGGCTGTCACTCAGATCCAAGGTTCTGGTGCTCCCAACGTCATTCCGGACTCGGCGTTTGTGGGAGGTACCATCAGAACGTTTTCAGAGGATGCGACCAACAAACTGGAGAGCGGTTTGAATCGCCTGGCCAATGGAATTGCGCAAGCCCACGGATGTCGTGCAGATGTGAGTTTTTTACGTGCATCCCCTCCCGTGGTCAATCATGAGCGTGAAGCTAGATTTGCCGCAGAAGTGATGCGGGAGATTTCAGGTTCGACTGCCGTGAATGAAAACTTTCCTGCTGTCATGAGTGCAGAAGATTTTGCGCATATGTTGAAAGTCAAGCCTGGTTGCTATGCCTTCATCGGCAATGGGGATGGGGATCACCGAATGCCCGATCACGGACCAGGACCCTGTATTATTCACAACACATCATTTGATTTTAATGATGAAATTATTCCAATTGGCGCCAGTTACTTTGTCAAATTGGCTGAGAAGTGGTTGAGTCTTTAAGGAGAATTCGTATGCATTCAAATCTATTTAAATTCATTGCGGCAGCTTCATTGGTGCTTATGAGTTCCAGTGCAATGGCGCAAAAAGTCATAAAAATGATTGTTCCTTTTGGGCCTGGCGCAGTCCAAGACACAGTTGCCAGAACATTCAACAATGAGTTAGGACAAATTCTAGATGCCACGGTCATCATTGAAAACAAGGCAGGTGCGGGCAGCACCATAGGGACAAATTTTGTCGCAAAATCCGCTCCTGATGGAGCGACCTTGATCTTGTCTGCTGCGAGTCATACGCTTGCTGGTCATTTGTATGAGAAGTTACCTTATGACCCGATCAAGGACTTTACTGCTGTCTCGTTGATTGGTTATTCTGGTTATGTGATTGCAGCGCCAAGTCCATTGGGGGCCAATAACTTGAGAGACTACATCAGGATCCTCAAATCAAAACCCAAAGAATTTAACTATGCATCTGCTGGCAATGGCAGCGCATCTCATCTTGGAATGGCCTCCTTTTTAACCAGAGCCGGTATCGATATGCAGCACATACCGATGAAGTCGACTGGAGATGCGGTGAATGAAGTGTTGGCCAACCGAGTTCAGGGTGTGACCTCTGCAACCATCGGTCTGGTGGGTTTCAGGCAAGACGCGAGAATCAAGTTGTTGGCCTACACTGGCAAACAGCGTTCTAAGTTTTTACCTGGAATCCCAACGGTGTCAGAATCGGGTGTGCCTGGCTTTCATTTTGATTCTTGGATGGGTTTGCTGGCTGCTGCCAACACGCCCAAGCTTGAAGTTGAGAGAATCAATCGCGCGATGATCAAGGTCTTGGCGGATCCTGTGGTTCAAGAAAGACTCGTCAAGCTAGGTCTTGAAATCCAAACAGCTTCGCCTGAAGAGTTTCAACAAATTTTGATCGCAGATTGGCAAAACGCAGCCGTTATTGTTAAATCCTCAGGCGCAAAATTAGAGTAAATCCAAGTAAAGGAGCAAAATTATTTTTGCTCCTTTGAACTCGTGTATGCCTGGTTTGTTTTAAAGCGCGTCGCTGGCAAAGTCTGCAAGTCTTGAGCGTTCGCCTCTGGCCAATGTGATGTGACCTCCATGAGGCCAGCCTTTGAATTTATCTACTGCATAAGTAAGCCCGGAGGATCCTTCCGTCAGGTAGGGCGTATCAATTTGCGCTAAATTGCCCATGCAGATGATCTTGGTTCCTGGTCCTGCGCGTGTGATGAGAGTTTTCATTTGCTTGGGCGTTAAATTTTGAGCTTCATCAATGATGACGTATTTGTTGAGGAAAGTTCGCCCTCGCATGAAGTTCAAGCTTTTAATTTTGATCTTGCTCCTGATCAACTCATTCGTTGCGGCTCTGCCCCATTCTCCAGAGCCTGTGTCTGTTTTTGCCAAGACCTCTAAATTGTCATCCAATGCACCCATCCAGGGGCCCATCTTCTCTTCTTCAGTACCGGGTAAGAAGCCGATATCTTCACCAACACTGACCGTGGCTCGGGTCATGATGATTTCACTATAACGCCTTTCATCAAGCATTTGAGTCAGACCAGAGGCCAAGGCGAGAAGTGTCTTACCTGTCCCTGCTGTTCCTGTCAGTGTTACAAAATCAATTTCAGGATCGAGCAACAAATTGAGTGCAAAATTCTGCTCTCTGTTTCTGGCTGTCACACCCCAGATAGCATTTTTCAAATGATTGAAGTCTTTGAGTGTTTTAAAGACCGCTGTTTTACCTCTGATCTCTGTGACGCGAGCGTAAAGGCTAGGTTCACCAGGGGATTCAAAATAGACAAATTGATTGATATGCAGACTTGGAACGATGGGACCACTGATTCTGTAGTAGGTGTGGCTACCAGACTGCCAGCTCTCAACGGTCTTGCCATTTTTGATCCAAAAGTCCAAGGGCAAGGAGAGCCATCCACTGTACAAGAGATCGCCATCTTCGAGTGTCTTATCGTTTTGGTAGTCCTCTGCAACCAAGCTCAAGGCTCTAGCCTTGACACGCATATTGATGTCTTTGGAGACCAACACGACTTCTCTTGAAGGGTGCTTGTTTTTAAGAGCTTGTACGACACCTAAAATTTGGTTGTCAGCTTTGCCTTGGGGTAGGCTGATGGGCAGGCTGATGTCTAAGGTTTCCGTTTGGAAGAACAGTTTTCCACTGACATGTTTATGTCCTGTGCTGTTGAGCAAAAGACCTTTGGTCATTTCTGCGGCGTTTGATGCGGCCAAGGCGTCCAAGGACCTGCTGGTTTGCCGAGCATTTCTAGCTACTTCTGTCATGCCCTTTTTATGACTGTCAAGTTCTTCTAGGACAATCATAGGCAAGAAAATATCGTGCTCTTCAAATCTGAAGAGGCACATCGGGTCGTGCATCAAAACATTGGTATCGAGCACAAAAAGTTTGGTGATACCTGAGGGCTTCTTTTTAAGGGCTTTTGTTTTGGTGGGCGCTGAATTTTTATGTTCGTTTTTCGTTGCGCGATAGTTTTTCAGCTTCTGGTTGCTATCGTCCAAATGCACCTCTCCACCTTGTTGGTCGAGATGGGTGAAGACTTGAGGTTTTTCTGGGACTGGACTTGGCTCAAAGTGAGCAGCCTGTCTTTTGATCGGTTTGGTATTGATCAGGGCTTCAAAGTTTTCTTGACCCAAAAGGGCCGCGCGTTTGGAAGGGGCGGGAGGCAGAGGCATGTGTTTTTAATGGGTATGTTGAGTGTTTGAATGCTGGTAAGTGGCTTCTTTTGGAAAGTTAATCCTCGTTCAATGCAATCAAGGGAGCCAATGAAAAAGCCGCCGGGCGAACCGGGCGGCTATAAGCAAAGATTTGAAACAGTAAACAGGGCTTAACAACTCATCAATGTTCATTCGAATATCATAACCCAATCAAATGACAAAACATGTCATTTAAGCTGTTGCTGTAGCCGGTTTTTTCAGAGCTTTAACTGCTTTTAAGACCTCATCGACGTGGCCGGGGACTTTCAGGCCACGCCATTCTTCCTTCAAAAGGCCATCAGCACCGATTAAAAAAGTGCTGCGTTCAATGCCTTTGACTTTTTTGCCGTACATGATTTTATTTTT
>JBAXNB010000171.1:0-4812 GCA_037134015.1 Betaproteobacteria bacterium
GGCATACAAGATCAAACAGGCCACGTAAACACTGATCCCATGGATGGCAAACAACAAGCCACCAATCGCCGGTCCAGCCATCACGCTGGCTTGGTAACCCATGGAGTTGAGCGCCATCGCTCTGGGTAGGTGCCTCGTTTCAACCAAGGTGGGAAGAATGGCTTGTTGCGCTGGGTTTTGAAAGGCCCGAACGGTGCCGAGTATCAAAGACACCAACAACAAAAAGTCGCGGGTCAACGCATCTTGGCCCATGGCCAAGACCACGCCCAAAACCACCACAGCTTGCAAGAACCAGGTGATCATCACAATATTTTTTCTGGGGAACCGATCGGCCACATGACCTGCCAAAAGACTCAAGACCAAGGCCGGACAAAATTGGTACAAACCCACCAAACCCAGGTCCCAAGCGCTAGACGTCAAATCGTACATTTGCCAGGCCAATGCAACCATCAACATCTGCGCGGCCACGCCAGCACCAACTCTTGAGAGCCAAAAACGAACAAAAGACTTGTTGGCAAACAAGTCTTTTAATTCAGTGGCGGTAGAGTGCTGGCTCAAAGCAAATGGTAAAGACGGTATCGGTCGGAATGAATTTGAAGGTCAAGGAGAGGCTGATCCAAACAACAACGCATTGATCTGTTTCTGCCGTGTTTTCAATGAGCTCGGTGTGTGTTCACTAGTGTAACCCATAGCCTTTTCAGACCCAGCCACTGCTGCTCCCAAAAGCCGTCCCCATAAGAAACACCCTCGAAAACTTGATCTCTTACCCCAGTGGGTTCGTAGTGATGACTGAAATTGGCCGTACCCCACATGATGTCCCACCAAGGCAACAAAACACCAAAATTATGCCCGCCCAATTGTCCATCCTTGAATTCATGTCCAATGCCTACCGCATGGTGAGTTCTGTGAAATCTGGGACTGACCCAAAGTTTTTCAAGGACGCCCCACCACCTCAAATCAATGTTGGCATGCTGAACACTCTCAAACAGTCTGGACACCACAATCAAGCCCACAAATTGGCCAGGTTGCAGCCCAATCAAGGACGACATCAAAACACCGACCAAGGCCAAGAGAACATCATCCAACAAATGCCCCCTGCTGTCGGTCCAATAGCTCATGCTTCTTTGTGAGTGGTGAAGCGCATGCAAGGCCCACCAAGCAGGAATTTGATGCTGCGCTCGATGGATCCAATAATTAAAGAAATCAAAGACCACCAGGTAAACCAAAAAACTCATCAGGGGTTGATCTGCAAGCCCAGGGATCAACAACTCCAAATGAAAAGTGGGAACGCCCAAAGTTCTCAAGTAACCCCAAATCCAATCAATGGGCATGGAGAACAACAAGAAGAAAAACAACCTAAAAAGACCCAAGGTTTGGATCAAGGTGTACATCACATCCACGCGAACACTTGCGGGTTCTTGATGTTTTTCAAGCGCAAAGAACTTTTCCAGTGGCCGAATCAACACCACCATGATGGCAATTTGTAATACGCCAAGCAAGAACCATTCACTTGCCATGTAAGCGTCCTCTGCCAAATTGACACACCCTAATTCAAACAACAAGGGCTGCAACCAGCCCTCAAACAAAAGACCATTGAGCTTTTCAAATGTATTGATTAAATGATCCATTTCTCACCTATTGAACGGAGTGATTAGAAATCCAAACTGCGTAACTTGGATGAGTCTCTAAGGACTTGAAACAAAAACCTTTGGCCTTCAGCCCCACGATCAAGGGCTCTAAAACACCAGTGGCCCATGGGTCTGATCTGGACCAAATTCCCAAATGAGCCATCAAAATATCTCCGGACTTGATGTTGGACAAGGCTTTCTTTAAGAGCATTGGGTTGGGGTACTGATCGCTGGGGAGTTCATCGCCCAAAAACCCTGCACTGCTCCAACCCACATGCATAAAACCACACGCTTTGCTGGCCGCCAAAAGAGCTGGGGACGTTTTGCCACCAGGAGCGCGAAACAAGGGCAAGGGTGCTTGGGAGGTGATGGCTTTGATTCTTTCGTTGGCATCTTGAATTTCTTGGCAATACTCTTTTGAACTCCAAAGCAACTTTTGGCCTTTCAAGGGTCCTGCACTGGGTTTGACCCAAAAGCGAGAAGAGTTGGGCTGTTTTGTATCCTCTTTGACATCCGAAACCCAGTAGACATGATCCAAAGTGTGCGAGGCAAAAGAATGACCTTCTTGGGCTCGTTCTTGCCACCATTTTTGCCAATGCACACCCAAGCTACCGTCGCCTTCTTGCGTCAATTCATGGGCCACAAAAAAAGTGACTTTGACCTCTTGCCGATTCAGGACTTGTGCAATGAAGGGCGCAACACCCATGTGACCCGTGTCAAACGTGAGGTACAAGGGTTTGGCACATGCAGCGTTTGAACTTGAAGAGACCGCGTGCAAACTGTTGCCCCAAAGCAGCGAGCTCAAAGCAATTGGCCAAAGAAGCTTGGTCCACCTACAACTCAACAATGTGTTTGACCTCATCTCAAATTTGATCGTTATTGACGCTTTGCGTGATCGAGCGTCCAAATGCCATGGGGTGATTTGCCCACATTGACTTGCTTGGTCAATGCGCCAGTATTGAGATCAATGATGGACACCTTCTTGATCCAACGCGATGAGACCATCATGGTTTTCATATCAGCGGAGACTTCCATGCAATCAGGTCCTCCTGGCGCGATGAATTGGGACACCACTGAAAGAGTTTGAAGGTCAATTTTACTGATGGTATTGGCCACTCGGTTGCTTACAAATACATGTCTTCCATCACCAAGTGCCCTAAAGGCATGTGCCCCTTCACCAGTTGGGATCGACTTGATCAACTGTGCAGGCTCCTTGGATACATCAAAGACTTGAACATCTCGCCCGCCGGTTAATCCAACCAATAAAAGTTTATCGTCACTGGTACCAAAAACATCGGCCGGGGTAGGCCCAGTTTTTATTCTCCATTTGATTTTTTGGGTCAATAAATCCATCGCGATCAACTCGTCGCTGTCTTGCATCGTTACATAAACGGTGGTGCTTTTGGAATCGATCCATATATGACTCGGTGTTTTGGAAGAGGGGACGCGTTTGATGAGTTTGAGTTCCTCACCACTCCACTGATAAACATCAATGTGGTTCAACCGATTCGCAACAGTCACAAACCACTTCATGTCCGGAGAAAATCTCAGCTGATAAGGGTCTAGCGTGCCTTTGACGACCCTTTGAACTTCCGCGGTTTTAGGGTCGATAAAGGTGAGTGAATCCCCGCCTGCGTTGGCAACGATCACGGAGCGCTCATCAGGCGTCATGTACAAATGATGGGGCTCTTTGCCAGTGGGAATCAGCTTGGTGACTCGCCAAGTCAAGGGATCAATCACACTGACCGTGGCATCCAAGGAATTCAATCCAAAAACGGGGCTTGCCGCAAGGCCTGCATCAGCAAGACCTAAAGCGCACAAAAGAACAATGCACTGAAAATTCGACAGTTTTTTTGAAAAGCTCATCATTGCGCTTAGAGAAAAATTTTGAAAAAGAAACACATCCATTTAGTTTAAGGTATTTCTCAACAAAATACTTACGGTGTAGAGCTAAAAGCCCTTTTATTCAACCTACCTAGACAACCCCTCACTGAAGTCATCTTAGGGATCTGACAAACTCAATTGGCGTTTTGTGCATCCGCCAAATCTTGGCTTGTCATGATTCGCCATTGCCCGGGCAATAAATCCTCGGGCAAGCGAAGTTGTCCTATTTGTGATCGATGCAACTGCACGACCAAATGCCCAACTGCAGCCAACATGCGCTTGACTTGGTGGTATTTGCCTTGGGTGAGGGTCATGCGCATGGATCTCTCGCCTGAAAGCTCACAATGCTCGGCTTTGACAGGCTTGGGTGAATCGTTCAAAACAACCCCTAAAAGCAATTGGTCCAAATCTTTTTGTAGCAAGACATCTTCAGTCACGATGTTATAAATTTTTGGAACATGGTGCTTGGGTGAAGAAAGCCGATGAATGAGAGGGCCATCATCGGTCAAGAGAAGAAGCCCTGTGGTGTCTTGATCCAAACGACCCACGGCTTGTACACCCTGAATGGAGGACTTTTGAGGCCTGTTTCTCAATGGCGCAGGCAACAAGGTATAAATGCTTGGCCATGACGAGGGCTTTTGTGAGCACTCCGTGCCCGCTGGTTTGTGCAGCATGACATAGGCCTTGTCCCAAAAGTGCCATTGCTGGGATTGAACGACATAAGAAAACCCAGTACCTACTTCAAAGGACTGCCAAGGATCAGAGCAAACCTGTGACTCGCCAGTGATCCCAATTTCAACCAAACCGTGCTGGATCAGTCCTTGGCAAATGCGCCTGGTTCCAAAACCTTGAGAAAACAGCACATCTTGAAGTTGCATGGTTGGTTCGTTGAAAAAAATCTTCAGTCTCAGAAAAATTTCTGCTCTACCCTCAATCTCCTCACATATTGTACCTTTTGACAGACAGGCCTTGTACAGCACCCAGGGCTCAGAATTGAGCGTTGGGCTCAAATGGTCGAAGCTTTTCTTGGTGCATGCCGCTGAGAACGCTGGCATTGAACGGTCACATCAGGGTTAACTTAGAATGAAATTGGGCTCGCAAAGTTCAACACATTGAGCTTTAAGACCCTCTGATCGCTTGGATCAAGGATGTACTGACTGATCCACAAACCGGTGGCGGACTGGTGAACAGTTGCTTCAACAAGGCCTACAAGAATGAATATCTGGCCTTAAGACGGCATGGATTTGAGCGGTCTTGTACGATCGGATCTGTCAGCGCTGGAGCAAGCTGCGACAAAAGG
>JBAXNB010000172.1:0-4791 GCA_037134015.1 Betaproteobacteria bacterium
GCTGGGTCAAAGTGGTCTCCCCTATCGAAGGCTCGCCTGCTTATCGAGCAGGACTTAAATCTGGCGACCTGATCACCAAGGTCGATGACACGACCGTCAAGGGTCTGTCTTTGAACGAAGCGGTCAAGCGCATGAGAGGCGAGCCCAACACCAAAGTGATTCTGACGATTTTTAGAAAAGAAGAGAACAAAACCTTCCCTGTCACCATCGTGCGCGAAGAGATCAAAACACAAAGCGTCAAGGGCAAGTTGATGGAGCCTGGCTACGCCTGGCTCAGGCTGAGCCAGTTCCAAGACAGGAGCGTTGAGGATGTGGTCAAAAAGCTGGAAAGCATTTACCAAGAAGACCCCAAATTGCTAGGTTTGGTGCTTGATTTGAGGAACGATCCCGGAGGTCTTTTGGATGCTGCGGTGGCCATTTCTGCAGCCTTTTTACCTGACAACGTCACCGTCGTCTCCACCAACGGACAACTTCCAGAGAGCAAATTTGTTTACAAAGCGTCCTCCGATTTTTACCAACGTAACACCTCCTCGGACCCGATTGCTGAGCTCACGCAAAAAACCAAGGGTCTTTTCAAGACCGTCAAAATGGTGGTCTTGGTCAATGAAGGCTCTGCATCAGCCAGTGAGATCGTGGCCGGGGCTCTTCAAGATCACCACCGTGCCACCATTTTGGGCTCACAAACCTTTGGCAAGGGATCCGTTCAAACGGTCAAACAACTCGGCCCCGACACGGCCCTGAAGATCACAACCGCCAGGTACTACACGCCCAGTGGCCGATCGATACAAGCCAAAGGCATTTTGCCCGATGTGCTGGTCGACGAAACGCTTGAAGGTAGCCCATTTGCAGCGCTCAGAACCAGAGAGGCCGATTTGGAAAAGCACTTGAGCAGCGGACAAGGCAAAGAGATCAAGGACGAGGAACGTGAGCGTGCAAGAGAGGCGGCTTTGAAGCGCTTGGAAGAAGAATCCAAGAAACCCGTGGCCGATCGCCGTCCCCCTGAATTCGGCAGTGACAAAGACTTTCAATTGCAACAAGCCTTGAACCACCTGAAGGGTTTGACGGTGATCGCCAGCAAAACACAAACAGAGCGCCCCACCGACAAAGAGGAGAAATAAGGCCGTGGGTGACGAGGAGCTTTTAAGGTATTCGCGTCATATCTTGTTGCCCGAATTGGGCATTGAGGGCCAAGAAAAACTCCTCGCTTCTCGCGTCTTGATTTTAGGCCTGGGTGGCTTGGGTTCACCCGTCGCCCTGTATTTGGCAAGCTCCGGCGTTGGTGAGCTCACCTTGGTCGACCACGACACCGTGGATTTGACGAACCTGCAGCGTCAAATTGCGCACGACAGCTCAGGACTTGGGCAAACCAAAGTCAGCTCCGCCTCATCTCACCTCCTACGCCTGAATCCTGGCCTGCGCGTGCACACCCATGCTGAGCGCGCCAGCGCTGAACGTTTGCGCGTCTGGCTTGATGGGATCGATCTGGTGATCGATTGCTGCGACAACTTTGCAACCAGGCACGTGATCAACCATGTTTGTCTGGAGAAAAAAATCCCTTGGGTCTTTGCCGGCGCCATCACCATGGATGCCCAAATCAGTGTCTTTGATCCTAGAGACCCCAAGTCCCCTTGCTTTGCTTGCTTGTTTCCAGAGGACGTTGCGCCAGAAGAGGTCAACTGTGCAAGTTTGGGGGTCTTGGCGCCCTTGGTGGGCGTGATGGGGTCGCTTCAAGCCTTGGAGGCGATCAAGATGCTTGCGCACATCGGTGAGCCCTTGGTTGGGCGTTTGTTGATGCTAGAAGCCAGGCAGATGCGTTGGAGCGAAATGCGCTTGAAGCGTCAGCCCCATTGCGCTGCTTGCGCTGAGCTTCATGCGATGCAAGCCACGACTTCGAGCGACCCAGCCGCTTAGCGACTAGGCACCCACGATCCAACCCTCCAAGGGGTCCATCTCAAGAGGTAAGCCATATCTCCCGCTCCCATCGGCGTTTTGCATCCAGCCCCATGCCGCTTGTAGGGCACACAAGACCGCATCCAAGGTGTCTCCACTCGCGTCATCGATCAAAGCCTCGCGTTGCCCGTGGGTCAGCTTTAGACGAAGCTTCAAACGTGTTTGCCCAAGCTCCAAAGCATGGACCACATCTTTTCTGGCGATCAAACGGTCCGGGGTTTGGCGCGACTTGTCATCGCTTTTATAGCTTCTTCGGCCCAAGATTTCTCTGGCGAGCATGCCCGGATAGGCTTCCAAAGCCTTTCTCAAAGGATCTTGCTCCAACAGCCCCACCAAACTCACGCCGGCTTTGATCAGCAACGGCACGCCCGCGTGCATCATGTAAGCCACGGGCGGGTTGACCCATTTCATGGAAGGGCTTGAGTCGGCGACTCGATCGGTCTGGCGATGCGCGAACTTTTGACCCGCAGGGCGTTGATCGCAAAAGTTTTTAAAACACGCTCGAATGTCTGCTCTAGACATGGCGCTGTAATGGGCCAAGCAGTCTGCATACTTCAAAGGCCAGCCCAAATGCATCACCAACTCTCTTGGCAGTCCAAAGGGCAAATCAAATCCGCCCAGCCAAGGCGACTGGGTTTGTAGCGCTTGCTCGAACTCGCTCAGTGCAAAGACCTGCTGGATCTGCTTTAACTGAACCAAACCGGGCGACAACATGTCGGCCCAAGCCATCACGATGGGTTTTTTTGCAGTTGGGCTAGAGGTGAAATCACAACCGAGGAGCCTAGGACGTTCAG
This sequence comes from Betaproteobacteria bacterium, assembly GCA_037134015.1. Classification (GTDB taxonomy): domain Bacteria; phylum Pseudomonadota; class Gammaproteobacteria; order Burkholderiales; family Burkholderiaceae_C; genus Limnohabitans. The sequence goes on from JBAXNB010000172.1 coordinate 2,745, forward strand.
TGCTCAACAAGCTCAAACTCAGGCGCGCCCCATGATGGAGGCGGTGGCCATCAGCTCCTCTAAAAGAGACAAGGAGACGTCCCCAGAGACACTGTAGGGATCCAAAACAGGTGTCTCAGAGTACTTCAGCACGATCGAGGCGTTCAATTTGGCCAAATTGACTTGCCCCATGGTCCAACCGCTGAACCTGCGTTGTTTGATCTCTTCGTAATGCAACAACACCACCTCTTTGTGACGTTTGTCTTGAACCAGCAAGTTGTACAAGTCGTTGACTTGCTGGCGACCGCCCTCAATGGCTTGTAAAAAAATACCACTGCCATAGCAAAGAATACCGGTGATGCCTTTAGAGATGTTGTGTTCTCTTGAAGCAGCCAAGATGGCTTCCGTGTGATTCACAGCGTGTTGTTCAACCGCTTTACTGACATACAACAAACGAACTAACATAAAGATCAATCCTTCTTGGGCAAAAGCGCCAAAAACTCGCGACGCAAGGTCGCGTTCTTCAAAAATGCCCCACGCATGACCGAGTTGATCATGAATGAATCCATGTCCTTGACCCCGCGCCAACCCATGCAATAGTGCGAGGCTTGCATGACCAGAGCCAGGCCATCGGGTTGGGTTTTTTCTTGGATGAGATCGACCAACTGTACCACCGCTTCCTCTTGAATTTGAGGCCTGGCCATGACCCATTCGGCAAGACGTGCGTATTTTGACAAGCCAATCACATTGGTATGCTCATTGGGCAAGACCCCAATCCAAATTTTTCCAATGACCGGGCAAAAATGATGGCTACAAGCGCTTCTGACGGTGATGGGGCCGACAATCATCAACTCGTTCAAATGTTCAGCATTGGGAAACTCAGTGATAGGAGGCGCGCTGATGTAGCGACCCTTGAACACCTCTTGCACATACATCTTTGCAACTCTTTTGGCGGTGTCAGCTGTGTTGTGATCGCTGTCCGTATCGATCACCAAACTGTCCAAGACGCCTTGCATTTTTCCCTTGACCTCATCCAGCAGGGCTTCCAACTCTCCGGGCTCAATGAACTCTGAGATGTTGTCGTTGGCATGAAAGCGTTTTTTCGCAGCAAGCACTCGCTCCCTGATTTTCACAGACACAGGAACACCCTCGTCTTGAACTGTCTTGAGATGGGTCATATTGAAGTTGGGCTAGGTGTTAAAAAGACTGCGTATGTTAACAGCCTATGAAAACAGGCACAGAATGAAGGAGATTAAAACGCTTCTTGGGGCCACGGCCCCAACCACGCTTAAGACTTTGCGTGGTTCTTTGATTTTATCGCATGAAACTTTTTAAATTCAAAATCGCCTCTGCATTGGAGGGAGAAAACACCTGATCGGCGGCTTCAAGGTAGGGCAACCACTTGAAGTCCGTGTGCTCTCTAGGACTCAAGACCACGGGAGTACCTTTTGGAACCTCAAGAGCAAAAACACGCTCCAAGTTGTGGCTCACCTGTGGAGGATAGCGATGGCGAAACGCTGGATAAATCTCATAGCGGTTTTCGATGCCCCAGTCGACCAGCCTGAAGCCCGGCATTTGCGTGTCAATTTGGGTCTCCTCAAGCACCTCTCGCTGAGCGGTTGCCGCCCAACTCTCGTGCAAAAAATCTTTGGATCCCGTCACCGATTGCCAGGTTTGCATATCGGCTCTTTTCAAAAGCAAGACCTCTAGCTCTTTCGTATGAATCACCACCAAGACAGACTCTGGGATTTTTTGAAGGCTTGATGAACTCATGGTTGATGGATTTTAAAGCAGTTCATCCCCACCCTCACCCAAGGGACCTCCCACGTTTGCCTCAAAGGGTCTTTTTTCTTGGGCGATGAATTTGGCACAAGGATGCTTGAACCTACGTTCAGTGTGAGGCCAAACCTCTTTTGAGTCGAATTTGATTGGGCAACGGTACTGAGCGCTTCATCACATCCTCTCCAAGCCATTGCGCAGACTTGAGGGCCCTTAAAGCCACCGTTCGCAAGGGCATTTGTTGGTAATCGTCATTGAAGACCTCAAAGGAATAATCCCCTCGGTAACC
>JBAXNB010000173.1:0-4720 GCA_037134015.1 Betaproteobacteria bacterium
CGCGGTAGGTCTGTGGCACGTGTGGGGTGAAATGGATGCCAAACATGGCGTTCGGTCCAGCAAAAGCGTGCTCAATGCCCGCCCGATCAAAAACACGCGACAACACCGCCTGAATCTTTGCCCCCGCTTCATCGGCCGTTTGAAGGGCCTGGGTGTGGGTCAAGATCTCAAGCGTGGCATGGGCGGCACTCAAGGCCACCAAGTTGGCCGTGTAGGTGCCCCCGTGTACAACGCCCCCTCGGTGCGAGCCCACCACTTGCATGACCTCTTTTCTGCCACCAAAGGCCGCCACGGGGTAGCCATTGCCCATCGCCTTGGCGTAGGTGGACAAGTCGGCATAGATGCCGTAGATCGACTGTGCGCCGCCCTTGGCCACCCTGAAGCCCGACTTGACCTCATCGATGATCAGCAAGGATCCGTTGAGGTTGCACAAGTCCCTCAAGCGTTGAAGCCATTCAGGGCTTGCAGCAATGCTGCCCGCATTGCCAATGATCGGTTCGAGCACCACGCAGGCCAAGCTGTCTGTGCGGGTTTTGAACAAACGCTCCAGGGCCTCAAAGTCGTTCAAACCAATGATGTCGACCAAGTCATGGCTGCGATGCGGGATGCCAGCTCCAAAGGGGATGGTGTTGGGTTGCACCGAGCCCAAGGGGTCCCAACTCTCGATATCGCTTTTCCACATCATCTCGTCATAAAGCCCATGAAAACCGCCCTCAACGATGGCGATGCGGTCACGCTGGGTGAAGCCCCTGGCCGTGCGCACCGCACCCATGACCGCCTCGGTGCCGGAGTTGGCAAACCTCACCATGTCAATCTGCGGGCACAAGCCCTTGATTTGTTGCACCACCAAGGTGTCAAGCTCGGTGGCAAAACCCGTGAGCGTGCCGACCTCTTGGATTTGGCGCATGACGGCTTGGTCCACACGCTCGTCTCGGTAGCCCAAAATGATCGGGCCATAACCCAGCCGGAAATCTACAAAGACCCGGCCATCGACATCGGTCAACTGACAGCCCTTGGCATGCTTGACAAAGACCGTTCGATCGTCCCCCCAGTAGCGGTAATTCTCCGCCACCCCTTGGGGCATGTGCACATGGGCTTGAGCCATGATGGCGGGCTGCCTGAGCACGGGCGCACTGGTGTCACCTCGAAGCAGATGGCCCTTGAGGGCTTGCGCGCTCAAAGTAGAGTGGTGCTGAGGGGCACCTGCCTTGCTTAAGTTTTGACCATGAGGCGGGCGCAACAAAAACCCCACCCGCTCCTCCAACAACTTGACCACATGCAACTCGGCCGCCGCATCTCCATAGGTCTGGGCTGCTTGGACAAAGAGGGATTTGGCCATCTCACCCATGGGAAGGCTGTAGCCCTGGGACTTGGCAATGTCGTTGATCAAGGTGAGGTCTTTGACGCACAGGGCCAAAGAAAAACTGGGGTCGTAATGACCCGCAAAAATACTGGGCACATCGTGCTCGGCCACCCAGGAGTTGCCCGCACTCGCTTTGATCGCCGCCCAGACGGTCTCAAGGGGCACGCCCGCTTTGCCGCCCAGCATGAGCGCTTCGCCAATGGTGGCCGCGCTCACAAACCAAAGCAAATTGGTCAAGAGCTTCACAGTCGCGCCGTTGCCTGGCTTGCCCACGTGAAAGATCTTCTCACCCACCACCTCAAAGATCGGCAAGCAGTGCTCAAAGGCCTGAGCCTCACCACCGACAAAGAGGGACAGTTGGCCCAAAGCGGCAAAGTCCACCGCATTGGTGACCGGGGCCTCCAGAAAATGAACCCCTCTTTGCGAAGAGAGTTCATGGAGCTGCACCACCAAGTCGGGCGCGCTGGTCGAGGTGTCGATGACGTGGCTACCAGGAGGCATGGCATGGAGAAGGCCCGGGCGATCGTTTTTGCCCAGCATCAGGGCACGCACCTCTAGGGGCCCGGGCAAGGAGGTCATGAGCACATCAGCACTTCGTGCGGCCGCTTCTACGTCCTCGGCCCAAGTTGCACCGAGCGCCAACAAGTTCTTCGCCTTGGACGCCTGCAAGTCATGGACCGTCAAGGCATAACCCGCTTTGATCAGGTTAGCGGCCATGGGGTTGCCCATGTTGCCAAGGCCAACAAACAGAATGTGTGGAAGTTTCATGTCGACGTTCAAATCCTCAAAACCGCATCAAAGGGACCCAAAAAAAGGGGCTGACGCGACCCCTTTGGTTTTTATTTTAGCTTTTTTGAAAGCGAAGGAACTTTCCGCCGACGTCTTTGGACACGTACTCAATACCATGCACACCGAGCATCTCTTGGGCCTCTTGAAAGCTGTAGGTTCTGTAGTTGACCGTGAGCGCCATCACGTCCCTTGGGCCGTCCTTTAAGGCGTAGTGCTTGATAAAGCCAATGTCGGTCTGAACGATCTCTTGGGCATAGGTCATGCCGTTGGAGATGGTTTTTTCATAATCAAAATGCGGGCCTTGGATACCGAGGAGCAGTTGACCTTGGTGCTTCAAATGCTTGGCGAGATGCTGGAGTCCCTTGACATTCATGTCGTGGTCGGCAATGTGGCTGACCATGAAAGGCTCTTGCTCCCCATCGATCACAAAGTACCACACGCCACCGTAAGAGTAAGCCACATCGAACTGCTCTTTGAGATCAAAGTCGACCACATTTTGCTGAGACAACTCGATGTTGGGGTAGCTTTGAAGTCGATGCGCCGCAATGTCCAACATCGCCTGGGTCAAATCAATGCCTCTCAAACGCATGGAGGGCTCTCTTTTGGCAATTTCCTCCAAAATCAAACCCGTGCCACAACCGATTTCAATCACATTTTGAATCGGCGGGTGGGAGAGCAAACTGTCAACAATACCGGGGTAATCGTAATAGCCAGACGTCATGATCACGTCGTAATAGGCCGACATGTTGGTGTAGTCCATTGCTTGCTTGACCCTTCGAGGATTTATAAGTTTTTTTAGAGACCACACTATACCAAAGCCCCGACAAGGAATTTCCAAACCGCCAGAGCTTTGCCATTGAATTGCCAAAAAACTTTCAAATTCGTGAAATACATACAAAATTTTTTCTTCACATGTTTTTTTAAACGAAACACTTCTTTTGTGGCACCCGTCTTAGGAGGGGCAAGGTCAAGTTCAGGGTCAAGATCAGGGCCAAGGGCAGATGCCTTTAAAACACGGCTCAGATAGAAAAAGGATTGACTATCCACGCTAAGTTGTTCTTGGCGTTGCACTTGCACAACCTTTTGAAGCTCTAAAGGCCTTCAAAAGCACAAAGTGTTTCGCCATATGATTCAATTCGTTTACAGTGGTTGTTACGGTTGATTACGGTCAGTTACGTATGCATTTACGGTCAGCAGTTATGGTGCGATGTTCATTGCGCGGAAAGGACCATGGACCTGCCTGCTCAAAACGCCCGATCTACCCTCAAGCGTTCTGAGAGGAGCAGATGCTTGGGGACTGAACAGGCAAGCCTCGAACCTAAGTGTTTCGGGAAAACTGAACAAAACGCAACCAAGCTGCAAGCTTGTAACGCTACCCAGGCTGAAAGCCTGAAGCCTCACTCAAAAGACGAGCCCATTCATTTGATATTGAACATGAGTCACTTTCGAGCCCCCATCCTTTGGATCCTTTGCTGGGTCAGCCTGCTCACTGCACCAGCATGGGGCATGAACTTGGGTCACACCAGCATCCAGTCCAAGCAGGGGGAAGCGTTGCGGGCGACGATTGCCATCGAGGCCAGCTCGCCTGAGGAGTTGGAGGGCTTGAGGGCGAAGTTGTTCACCCAAAAAGACTATCAAACCCTTGGGCTCACCTGGGAAAACTCTCTCGCCCAGACGGATCTCAAGATCGTCCAAGACCCGCTTGGCAAGTTCAAAATCATGCTTGAAGGACGCCAAGCGGTTGAACAAAGCTTTGTGGAGTTGTTTTTTGAGCTGCACTGGAACTCAGGTCAAGTCAACAAACAAGTAGGTCTCCTGTTGGACGCTGCAGTGCCCCCCTCGTCCCAAGAAAGCGACAAACTCTCCGATCGATATGTTTTGGTCAACCAAGGTGACTCGGCATCTGCCTTGATCAAACCCTACTTGCCAAGCGACGTCTCCATGGATCAAATGCTCTTGGCTTTGGTGCGCTCCAACCCCAAGTCCTTTGTGAACGGCAACGCCAACCGTCTCTTGGCGGGCAGCTCCTTGAAAATTCCAACGGCTGCTGTGGCCCAACAAGAAAGCGTCCAGACGGCTGAAAGCTTGATACAAGAGCAGCACGCGTCCTTCAACAGCTACCGACAAGCCCTTTTGGGCAAGCTCAAAAACCAGCAGGCCATGCAGCCTCGTCCCCATCAACACGCCTCAGGCTTGGTCAACGATCCAAAGAAAAACAAAAACTCCGGCAAGGACCAATTGACCTTGAACAAGGCCAACGCCGACAAGCTCGAAGCCCTGGCCAAAGAACGCGCTGAAAAAGAGACGGCTGAAAAGTTAAAAGAAATCCAAGACAACATCAAAGACCTCCAAGCCCTGGCGAAACCCGACACCGCACCTTGGTGGCTCAAACTGTGGAGCTTTGCACTTGCAAGCACCAGCAACGCTTGGGGCTCCACAAAAGACTGGCTCTTTGCGAGCTTGCCCGTCCTTCAGCAGTACAGCGCATGGCCCTTGGCGCCCGTCATCACGGCGTGATGACGGGCGCCAAGGGCCATGCGCTGAACTGCTGAAGGACGGGCAAGCTCG
>JBAXNB010000174.1:0-4707 GCA_037134015.1 Betaproteobacteria bacterium
GGATTGGCACTGCTTTTGCAACTTGCTTGGTCATTGGGTGGTGGACCACCGATGTCTCCCTCTCTCAGTTGGGTTTGATGATCTTGGTTGGCCTCAGTGGCACTTTGGGGCATTATCTTTTGATTTTGGCCTACGCCAGATCTCCTGCATCGAGCATCACCCCCTACCTCTACAGCGGCATTGCTTTTGCAACCCTTTTGGGCTGGCTTGTCTTCCAACACATACCCGACTTTTGGGCAGGCACTGGCATCACACTCATTGCCCTTTGCGGCATAGGCTCTGCTTTATCGAATTATTACCGTGAATAACTTCGTGCCGAAAAGTGTTGTTTTTCTTGACTTAGTTGCTCACACCCTTGTTTTTTTCACCTCATTGATTTCTTCAAAAGCGATTCCATCTTTAAAAATCGACGCAAACACTTTTTTTCAACACTTACGTTAACGGGTAGACTCAGGGCTTGCTCAAAACGGGTAAAGATGAACTGACCCCCAACTGAGAAGATCAACATCCCAGACGACATCATGTGGGTTTCTTGACCCACTTTCAAAACTGACCAATTACATTCATTTTTTGGAGATCTAACGTGCCTTTTGCGAACATCAATGGAATATCTGTCAACTATCAAATTCAAGGACAAGGCCCTGCCTTGCTGATGTTTGCACCCGGAGGGTGGAGATCGGTCATGTCCAGATGGACGGCTGCTGCGGGCAAAGAGGCGTGGAAGGAAATGGACGGACTCGCAACCCTCTCTCAGCACTTCACAACCATTGCCTACGACAGGCGTGAGTCGGGCTTATCGGGCGGTAGAGTCGAAGCCTTGTCTTGGGATCTGTATGTGAAAGAGGCCCACGCCTTGCTTGATTTAGCAGGCTTTAAAAGTGCTTATATTTTAGGCTGCTGTATGGGCGCATCTCTTGCCACAGCTTTTGCCACCAGGCATCCTCAGGCTTGCAAAGGTCTTTTGTTGCATTGGCCAGTCGGTGGCTTTTTGTGGAAGCGTAAAGGCACTACCTTTTTTCAACGGCACATTGATTTTGTCAAAGCGCAGGGCATGCAAGCCGTCATCGATCGTGCACCAAAAGGCGAAAACTTTTGGATCGATCCAGAAATCGGTCCTTGGGGCTCGCCTTCTGCACACGACCCTCAATTTGCACAATCCCTCTTGAAAATGGATATGGACGAGTACATTTCCATGTGTGAGCAAAGTCGAGACAATATTTTTACCGATACCATGCCTTGCGGTGCGTCGGGTGATGAGTTGATGGGCATCCAAACCCCCGCATTGATCATGTCTGGAGCCGATTCGCGTCACACCCGATCTGCGTCCTGGGCTTTGAAGGAACTCCTCCCGAATGCAGAACTCTGGCCTGTCTTTCCTCCTGACCAAACAGGTGACAACACTTTAGAGCAAGTCCTCAACTTCAAAGCCAAATTAGAACACCACTGAACAATCTCCCTCCCATGCAAACTCTTGATGCGCTTCAATTTGCTCACGCTCTGACACGCAAAGAGACTGCACACAAAGGTGACTGTGGCAAAGTGTTGCTCGTGGGTGGCGCAACCAGCATGGCGGGAGCATTGACCTTATCGGCAAGGGCTAGCCTTCACAGTGGCGCAGGATGGACCGTCTTAATGATGTTCGACTCTGCCTGCGCGCACTTGATCAGTGAGCAACCCGAACTGATGGTTCATGACGCATGCACGACTACACCCGAGCAAGCCCTCTCATCGATCACGCCCGATGTGATCGCGATAGGACCAGGTTTGGGTCAAGGGGCCAATGCCAAGGCTTGGCTCGGTACATGCTTGAACTGGCATGGACCCTTGATCATTGACGCCGATGCGTTGAACCTGTTGGCATCCCATGCAGATCTGCTTGAAGACTTACGGGGTCGAACTCAAGCCACAACGCTCACGCCCCATCCAGGAGAAGCGGCGCGCTTGCTCTCTCGAAGCGTTCAGGCTGTTCAACTCGACAGGCAACAAGCCATCATGGATTTGGTCGATTTGGCGCACTGTAGCGTTGTTCTTAAAGGGCACCACACTTTGCTCCTTGAACCTCTTGGTGAAATTCACCAATGCGCTCAAGGCAACCCTGGGATGGCCGTGGGTGGTATGGGCGATGTTTTAACGGGTTGCATCGCTGCCTTAACTGCGCAAGGCGTCAAGCACTCATTGAGTCTTTGGCAAGCCACTTGTTTGGGCGTACAGGTGCATGCCATGGCAGCAGATTCAATGCTTCAAGATGGCACGGGGCCGATTGGCATGACGCCGAGCGAATTGATTCTCTATATCCGAAAAATTTTGAATCAATCGCTGGCCTTGATGCCAGCGGAATGAATGATTTTTGCAAACTTGAGCGTTTCTTGCGTTAAAAATTCCTGAAATTGCTCCGGCGTGCTTGCTACGACCGACACACCGTCGGCATAGAATTTTTCAGTCATGGCACTTTCGTGCAAGACTGCAGACAAGTCTTGACTGATTTTATTCACGATCCCTTTGGGAGTTTTAGAAGAGACCAAGATGCCATACCATGTTGACATGTCGTAACCTGTCAAGCCCGACTCCGCTAGCGTTGGAATTTCTGGCGCTATGGCCGAACGCGTTGGACTTGTGACCGCCAGAGCCCTTAATTTTCCAGCTTTTAAATAAGGCAAGCTCAACACCAAATTCATGTAATAAACGGGCACTTGCCCTCCAATGACATCATTGAGCGCAGGCCCCGAGCCTTTGTAAGGAATGTGTGTCATTTTGGTACCTGCCATCAAGTTGAACAACTCAGGCGCCAAATGCGGCAAAGATCCAGTTCCAGCAGAACCAAAATTGATCTCTCCAGGCTTGGTTTTTGCAAGCGCAATCAACTCTCTTACATTTTTGACGGGTAAATTGACGTTCACCGTCAGCACCAAGGGTCCAGAGGCCAATAGCGAGACGGTCGTCAAATCCTTGACTGGATCAAATGTGTTGCTTTTGTAGAGACTAGCGTTGGACGCGAAACCCGCTTGCACCAGCAACAAATTCAATCCATCCCCCAAGGACTTCGCAACATAGCTTGCACCAACTGTGCCGTTAGCACCGGGCCTATTTTCTACAATCACCGGTTGTTGTACACGTTCAGAAAATCGTTGTGCAAGGGTCCTTGCCAAAAAGTCTGTCGACCCTCCAGCTTGGAAGGGCACGATCATATGAACAGGCCCTGTGGGCCAATTTTGTGCCATGGCACTGCTCAAGCATTGGCTGAACAAAAAGACGCTGGCAATAAATCCAAGAAAATAATTGAACATAGGAAAAAGTCGTTGTGGTGAATTGAAAAGAACAGAGGTCATTTTGAAGGAAGTTTTTTATCACGATCCAATGAAAGTTTCAGCAAGCTCCTCGTTACCGGCATCGCTCCATGTGAAGGGGTTGCAAAAGCGCATTCAAGGTGTCGTTATTTTCCCGAACTTTAAAGAGGCCTCTCGCTTCGTCGTTTTGAGGCCTGATAATTCAGTTTCACTTAAAATCTTTGGTCATTGTCCCATGTCTGCACAATACTTGGAGATTCATCCAACCCATCCTCAAGAGCGCTTGTTGGTCGCAGCAGCCAAGGCTTTGTCAAAAGGAGGCGTTTTGGCCATTCCTACAGACTCAAGTTACGCTTTGGTTTGCCAACTGGACAACCCCCAAGCCATACAAACGATTCGTAAAATCAGAGGCGTCGATGATCGTCACTTGTTGACCCTGATGTGCAAAGATCTAACCCAACTGGCCAGTTACGCCAAAGTGGACAATCGGCAATACAGACTGCTCAAAATGGCAACGCCTGGCCCGTTCACGTTTGTGCTTGAAGCCACCAAAGAGGTCCCTAAAAGAGTGAGCCATCCACAAAGAAGGACCATCGGTATTCGAGTTCCTGAACATCCCGTTGTTCAAACCCTTTTAAGCCTCCATGAACAAGCCTTGTTGTGCACAACCTTAATTTTGCCCAATGAGACCCTAGCACTGAATGACCCGGAGGCGATTCGACATCGCATCGGCCAACTGCTCTCCACCATCATTGATGCTGGCGCAGTCTCACAACAACCCACGACGATACTGGATTTAACGCCCATGGGTCACTCGGGTGAACCGGTTTTGATTCGCCAAGGAGGCGGAGATTTGTCTCTTTTAGGTATTTCATTGCACACTAATTGACTTCAAAAAAGCTAAAAAAAGGTTAATTTAGTGTTCTTTTTAGGGATTAGGTGTAACTTTTGGTTACAAATCCCATGTCAGATGGCACAATGGCGATGTGGATACCAATGAGCTCATTCAAACCGTTTTGATCTTTGCCTTGCCTGTTTTATTTGCGATCACCTTGCATGAAGCAGCGCATGGCTATGCTGCCAAGTTTTTGGGCGATGATACGGCTTGGGTGCAAGGACGTGTGACCTTGAACCCCATGAACCACATCGATTTGATAGGCACCCTTGTGATGCCTTTGCTTTTGTATTTTGCGACCTCGGGTTCGATGTTATTTGGTTATGCCAAACCAGTTCCTGTTCGCTTTGGGAACTTAAGACACCCCAAACAAGACATGGTATGGGTGGCTTTGGCAGGCCCAGCTGTTAATTTTTTTCAAGCCCTTTTATGGGGCGCACTTCTTTTTACATTGGGTAACTTCCATGTCCAAGAGCGTTTCTTTCTATCCATGTGCCAAGCTGGTATCTTGGTCAATGTGGTGATGTT
>JBAXNB010000175.1:0-4704 GCA_037134015.1 Betaproteobacteria bacterium
GCCCAAGCAAGGGCAGCACCCGTGGACTTCAGACGCCCGTGGATCCCAAGACCGGGCTCACGGTGCCGGTCAACAACTCACGCCGCGCCATTGACAAACGCCCCTATTTGGCGCAGTTGCCTCAAGCGCTTGATCCCAAAGGGTCGGCGGCGGTGAAGACAAGCAAAAAAACGTCCAGTAGCCCTTCAAAGGCCAGTGCAAAGACAAGTCCAAAGGTCAGCGCAAAAAGCACTGGAAAAAGCAGTTCAAAAAGCACTGCAAAAAGCACTGCAAAAAGCACTACAGCCAAGCCCCGTTCCCCTGCAACGCAAAAGCCCGCCTCCAAAAAGCCCGCCCCTAAAAGGACCGCTCGAGAGGCATGAAGATTTGGCTGATTGCCTTGGGAAGTCGCATGCCCGCTTGGGCTGAGGCGGCGAGCGCGGATTTTTTAAAGCGCTTCCCAAGCGACTGGCGCGTGCACATCAAGGCCCTCAAAACCCCAGCCAGAGAGGGGCAAACGGCCGATAAATTGATGCAACTCGAGGCGCAAAAAATCACCGAGGCTTTGCCCAAGGACGCCCTGGTGGTGGTCTTGGACGAGCGGGGCACCACCCTCACGACACTGGAGCTTTCAAAAAGTGTTGACCGCTGGCGCGAGATGGGTCAAGACCTCGTGTTGGTGATCGGTGGGCCCGATGGGATCGATGAAGACTTTAAAAAGCGCGCCCATGCAAGGATCCGCCTGTCCTCCATGACCTGGCCCCATGCCATGGTCAGGGTCATGTTGCTCGAGCAGTTGTACCGCGTGTTTTCCTTGCAAACGGGGCACCCCTATCACCGCGAGTGAGCGGCCAAAACCTTCAAACGACCACACCAGGAGTTCTGCCATGCCTGCTTTTGTTTACCTCGCCTCTCAAAGCCCCAGGCGCCAAGAGTTGCTCGGGCAAATGGGCGTTCATTTCAAAACCCTTTTGCCCGAGTCCAACAATGCCAAAGGACTGAATGAACAGTTGCATGCCCTGGAGTTGCTGGAGGCGTTGAATCCAGCGGAGTCAGCGGTTCACTATGTGCAACGTGTCACCCAACTCAAATACCAAGCAGCAAGGCTCAGGGGAGAAGCCTTGGGGGCCGTGTTTGTGGCCTCTGCACCGGTCTTGTGTGCAGACACGACGGTCAGCTTGTCGGGTCGTGTTTTGGGCAAACCCAAGGACGCCCAAGAGGCCCAAGAGATGATTCGAGCTTTGTCAGGCCAGACCCACCGCGTCTACACCAGTGTGGTGATCGGCACGCCAAAGCGACACCTTCAGTGCTTGAGCCGCTCTTGGGTCAGCATGGTGTCTTGGAGCCCGTCACAAATTCGCGCCTACGTCGCCTCCAACGAGTGGGCGGGCAAGGCGGGTGCCTATGCCATTCAAGGCAAAGCGAGCAGCATGATTTCATCCATCAAGGGGAGTTACTCGGGTATCATGGGTCTTCCTGTCTTTGAAGTCTCGCAGATGCTCAGAAGCTTTGGCTTAGAGGTTTTGCAAACCCCCCAACTCGACTGATTCCACCCGTCAAAGAAGCCATGCAGCAAGATATATTGATCAATTGGACCCCGCATGAAACCAGGGTCGCCATCGTTGAGGGTGGTGCCCTCCAAGAGGTGCATATCGAGCGAGCCTTGGAGCGGGGCTTGGTGGGCAATGTGTACCTCGGTCGGGTGGCTCGGGTGCTGCCTGGCATGCAGTCGGCCTTCATTGACATTGGCTTGGAGCGAGCAGCATTTTTGCATGTGGCCGATTTGCTCTCGACCTTGAACGCGAGACATGCAGAGGTGGACAGCCCAGCGAATGCGCTGGTGCTCCCCATCGAAAAACAAGTGTTTGAAGGTCAAACTCTTTTGGTGCAGGTGATCAAAGATCCGATTGGCACCAAGGGAGCTCGGTTGTCGACACAAATCAGCATTGCGGGGCGTTTTTTGGTGTACCTGCCGCAAGACCAGCACATCGGGGTCTCGCAAAAAATACCCCTAGAGACCCGAGAGGCCCTTAAAAAACGCTTGACCGACTTGGCTGTGGCGGCCTTTGCGCCCCAGCCAAGTGGTGGATTGATCTTGCGCACCAACGCTGAGGACGCCACGGACCAAGAGCTGAGCGATGATTTGCTCTACCTCAGAAAGACCTGGTTGCGCATCCATGAGCAAAGCACCAAGCTGCCCCCGATGTCCAAGCTTCACCAAGACTTGAACTTGTTGCAACGTGTTTTGCGTGACATGGTGAGTGACATCACGCAAAGCATTCGAATGGACTCCAAGGAGCAATTCAAGGCCTTGCGTTCGTTTGGTGAGACCTTCATGCCAGCTTCGGTGAGTCGTTTGCAGCATTACACGGGAGAGCGCCCCATTTTTGATCTCTTTGGCATTGAGGACGATTTGAGCAAAGCCCTTGGGCGCAGGGTGGACTTGAAATCGGGTGGCTACTTGATGATCGATCAAACCGAGGCCTTGACCACCATCGACGTCAACACCGGTGCTTATGTGGGAGCCAAGAACTTTGAGGACACCATCTTCAAGACCAATTTGGAGGCTGCGGGCGCCATCGCAAGGCAGTTGCGCCTTCGAAATTTAGGGGGCATCATCATTGCCGATTTCATTGACATGAGCAGTCTAGAGCACCAGCAAGCCATTTTGCAAGAATTTGCCAAGCATTTGCAAAGAGACCGCGTGAAGACCATGGTCAGTGGGTTTTCTTCGCTGGGCTTGGTCGAGATGACCCGCAAGAGAACGCGAGACTCTTTGGCACATTTGTTGTGTGAGCCTTGTGACGCTTGTCAAGGCAAGGGCTTTGTCAAAACGGCCAGAACGCTGGCTTACTCTATTTTGAGAGAGATTTTGCGTGAGGCGCGTCAATTCAATCCCAAAGAATTTCGCGTGTTGGCCCCTCAAGGGGTGATTGACATGTTGCTCGATGAAGAGCGCGAGCATGTGGCGTCCTTGAGCGAGTTCATCGGTAAACCGATCTCTCTTCAAGTCGATCCCGCGCTCGGGCAAGAGCAGTTTGATATCATTTTGGTTTGAACGCGGTCCTTTAAAAGTCAATCTTTTTTTTGCTCAGCAACGATGGCCCTCCACCGATTCATCCCCATTTTGACCTACCATCAAATTGCGCCTGAGCCGCCCAAGGGTTCAGCGTTCAGGAGCCTGTGTGTGAGTCCTGAGCGTTTTTCGGGACAAATGGCCTGGCTCAAACGTTGTGGCTTTCAAGGCTTGTCGATGCGAGAGCTCATGCCCTACATCCGCGGCGAACAACGAGGCAAGGTGGTGGGCATCACCTTTGACGATGGCTATCAAAACAACTTGACCCATGCGCTGCCTGTGTTGAGTCACCTGGGGTTCAGCTCCACCGTCTACGCCGTCTCTGCCATGCCCGGTGGCATGAACACCTGGGATGCGCATTTGGGCGTTGCTCCAGCAAAGCTCATGAGCCAAGAGGAGTTGCGCGCATGGCACCGAAGTGGCCAAGAGATCGGCTCGCACACCGAGCATCACGTGCACCTGAGCGCATGCTCACTGGCTCAGGCGCAAGAGGAAATTGTCCAAAGCAAGCAGGCACTGGAAGCTCTGATCCAAGCCCCGGTCCAGCATTTTTGCTACCCCTATGGCGAGCACAACCAACAACTCGCGCAACTGGTTCAAGCGGCAGGCTACGAGTCGGCCACAACAACGCATCGCTCTCGCGTCAAGGTGGGCTCACAGAAGGATTTTTACACCTTGCCGCGTGTGCCTGTTGTCAGAAGCACGATGTGGCCACAATTTTTGCTCAAAACCATGACCGCTTATGAAGATCGGCACGATCGATGACGCGAGCTGATGACCTCTCCATCCCAACTGCACCAGCACGGGACGCTCAAGAGGCGCAAGAGGCGCAAGAGGGGATGCGATGTGCACCCGAGCCACGCTTAAAAATCGCTGTCTTGACCCGACACTTTACGCCCACGGCGGGAGGTGCTGAGCGCTACGCCATGGCCCTGGTCCAAGCCCTGTGTGAGCGCCATGAGGTGCATGTCTTTGCGCAGCGCATTGAACACGCCCCCCAAGGGGCGCACTACCATGGCGTGTCTGAGCCCCTCAAGCGCTCCAGGTGGATGAACCAATGGTGGTATGCCTACACAACCTGGCAGCTGACAAAGCAGGGCTTTGATGTGGTCCACTCTCATGAAAACACCTGGCACGCTCAGGTGCAAAGTGTGCACGTGACGCCTGCTTGGATCACTTACTTCAAGGGCTCGAAGAGCTCAAAGGGCTTACTAGCAAGGTGCCAAACCGTCCTCAGGTACGCCGGTCTTTTGATCAGCCCGCGCATGATGACGTATTTGTGGTTGGAGCACCGACGGCTGCATCCTCAATTTGGCAAGCACGTGGTGAGCGTGTCCAAGCGCTTGGAGTTGCAACTCTTGGAGCGTTTTTCACTGGATGCGCAGCACCTGAGCACCGTGAGTCCTGGGGTCGATGAGGCCTGCACATGGCTCAGTGCCCACGGTTTGAGCGCCATGGATGCGCAAGCGATCAAGCGCCATGCGCGCGAGCGTTTGGGCCTGGATGGGCAAAAAACCTGGCTCTTGTGGGTCGGCAACGATGCACGTAAAAAGGGATTGAAGACCTTGCTGGAGGCCTTGGCGCACTTGCCCGAGCAGGTGCATTTGATGGTCGTTGGACAAGCGCGGCATGCTGATCGCATCATGCGG
>JBAXNB010000176.1:0-4587 GCA_037134015.1 Betaproteobacteria bacterium
GTGTACGCCGCCCTCTTCACCTCACAGGCCCAGTCCATCAAAGCCAGGCTGCCCAAGGTGGGACCGCGCAAAAGCGACGCGTCTCGGGCAGAACCCAACCCAGATTTGCCTTGAGTCCTGCTCATCCACATCCAGTAGGCTCAGACAAGTCCACTAAATTTTAATTTATCAATAACGTAGGTCGTTGAATGCTCTTTTAATCTGCGTTAAGGCCCAGTAATATCCACTCTCGGCACCCATAAATTTTTTACTTTGGCCCAGCAAAAAATTCACCTACCAGCCCTATATGTCACTGGTAGTGATACCTGCATGCAATGACCACAAGGGACTCACCGTCCACGCAGTAAACAAGCCTATTTGTGTCATCAATTCGACGTGACCAAAACCCTGAGAGATTTTCTTTTAGGGGCTCAGGTTTTCCGATCCCTTCAAAAGGCTCACGAAGCGTATCCTTGATCAGGGCATTGATTCGCTTGAGTGTTTTCTTGTCCCGGCCCCGCCAGTAGTTGTAGTCTTCCCAGGCTACCAGGGTCCAAGTGATCCTTGCTGGCTTTTCATGGGCCGACATCAACCAGATCCCTGGGCTGAACCTGACCCATGCGGTACTGCTCTATGGAGCGAGCAAGGTGGGCGGCGTTCGCGGGTGACTTGAGCAGGTGCACCGTCTCAAGCAATGAGTTGAAGGTGTCAAGCGACATCAGCACCGCGTCGGGCGCATCACGCCTGGTGATGACCGTGTAATCAGCGTCAGCGATGACCTGATCGATCACGCCTTTGAGGCCACTTCTCGCCTCAGAAAAATTAACGACCCTCATAAAAGATCACCTCAACTTGTTCAATTTATTGTACAAGTATAGACGCTTGGGTTTTTATTTACAAGTGCCAGCCTTTTCCAACATCAGAACGACAGAGAGATATGCCCACCTCTCGAACTCAAGGCTCAGGCAAGCAGCCGGAGCAGTCACCACCTTCTACGAGAACCAAGACTGGATTGGAGATGTGGTGGAAAGTGAAGATGTTTCAAAAAAATGAGCTGAGTTGTAATCATCAAGTCCCATAGATTGCAGTTGTCTGTCACCTTCGGACATTTTTTTAAACTCTGTACCTGTTTCGCATAATTTCACCCCAATTGGGTTGAGCTAACCCCAGACAACGCTAGACTCAGCATCTCTTGAACAAAACTCAGTGCAAGGGCAGACGGATGTTAGCAATTGAGAATTAGGGGCGAAGCGATATGGTAGGGTCTGCCGTAAAAGGCGGCTTCAGCTAGAGGCGCTTGCATTGACTTGAGCGTGTTCAGCAGTTGGTTCAACGTTCTGATCAGAACCACTTTGCTGCAAAGCCCACATGTGCGCGTACTTGCCTTGCAGGGCCAACAGCTTTTCATGGTTCCCACGCTCCAAGATCTCGCCATCTTGCATGACCAAGATCTCGTGCGCCGAGACAATCGTCGACAAACGGTGAGCAATGACCAAGGTGGTCTTGTTTTGGGCCACCCCTTTGAGCTCGGCCTGGATGGTTCTCTCATTGGCACTGTCCAGGGCCGAGGTGGCCTCATCGAAAATTAAAATGGGTGGGTTTTTGAGCAAGGTTCTCGCAATGGCCACGCGTTGCTTTTCTCCACCCGACAACTTTAAGCCTCGTTCACCGACTTGCGTTTCATAGCCCAAAGCCGTTTGTGAAATGAAGTCATGGATATGTGCACTTTTGGCGGCTTGAATCACTTCTTCGCTCGAGGCATCCACTTGACCATAGGCAATGTTGTAGCGAATGGTGTCGTTGAACAACACCGTGTCTTGTGGCACGATCCCAATGTGCCCTCGAAGACTGGCTTGCTTGATATCGCGAACATCTTGTCCGTTGATTTGGATTTGACCGCGCTGCACATCATAAAAACGGTACAAGAGTCTTGCCAGTGTCGACTTGCCTGACCCAGAAGCACCCACAACGGCCACGGTCTGCCCGGGCGGGATCTCAAAACTGATGCCCTTTAAGATCTCACGGCTAGGATCGTAGGCAAAATGAACATCCGCAAATCGCACGCAAGGCGGAGCGTTCAGCACGAGTGTTTGAGCGTTTTCACGGTCCGAGACCTCTTTTTCTCGCTCGAGCAAATGAAACATCTTGTCCAAATCCGTCAGACTTTGTTTGATCTCTCGGTAGATCACACCCAAAAAATTCAAAGGAATGTACAACTGAATCATGAAGGCATTGATCATCACCAAGTCACCAAGTGTCATGCGCCCGTCCACAACGCCCTCAGTGGCCCGGTAAAGCACACAAACCAAAGCAATCGCAATGATCAACTGCTGGCCCGTGTTGAGCAAGCTCAGTGAAGTCTGCGCTTTCAAACGAGCCCGCCTCAAGTGATTCAGACTTTGATCGTAGCGCTTGGATTCGAAGGCCTCGTTGTTGAAGTACTTGACCGTCTCGTAATTCAACAAGGAGTCGACTGCGCGCGTGTGCGCCATGGAGTCCAATTCATTGACTTGCTTTCTAAAATGCGTTCTCCACTGCGTGACCTTGACCGTGAACACGATATAAAGCGCCAAGGCAAAGAAGGTGATCACGGCAAACCACGCATCGTACTTGTAAGACAAAATCGACAGCACCAACACCACTTCAATCAAAGTGGGTACGATGCTGTACAAGGAATAGGAGATCAAGGACTCAATGCCTCTGACGCCTCTTTCAATGTCGCGGGTCATGCCGCCAGTTTGACGCTCCAGGTGAAAGCGCAAACTCAAACCATGCAAATGCTCAAAGGTTTGCAATGCAATTTGTCTGGCCGCCCCTTGGGTGGCTTTGGCAAACACCAACTCCCTGAGTTCTGTGAAGCCCGACACCGACAAACGCAACAAGCCATACGCCACCAACAGCGCCATGGGTACGACAAGCACTGCAGACGCCCCATCCGCGCTTTGAGCCAAGGCCGATGGGGGCGTCATGGCATCGATCAACTCCTTCAACACCAAGGGCACACTCACATTCGCAAGCTTGGCGCAGACCATGAACGACAGCGCCAAAAGCACACGAAGCTTGTAGGCCCAAAGATAGGGCAACAAGCGCTTTAAAACATCGAGATCGGATTTTGACGTGACGCCAAGTGAGGCCTGGGGACTGGGGAGAGGGGCTTGGTGTGCAGCAAATGAACGCATAGGGGGCAATACAAACGAGACAAAAGAGAGAGACTAGACAGACACAAAAACATACAATGCTTGCATTGTGCCTTTCATTGAGCCTAAATCATGAACACCCCAGAAATTTCTCCCCCTCGAGCAGACCCAGCCAACACTGTGAGCGAGCACACCGTCGCCCAACTGCCCACCGATCAGGAGTTGGTTCTGAAGGTCATCCCCATGCCTGCCGACTGCAACGCCAATGGTGACATTTTTGGCGGCTGGGTGATGGCTCAAGTCGATTTAGCAGGTTCGGTCATCCCCGCCAGGACCATTCGCGGACGTTTTGCGACCGTGGCCGTCAATCAATTTGTGTTCAAGCAACCCGTTAAAGTGGGGGACTTGCTCAGCTTTTTTTCCAAAATCACCCACATGGGCCGCACCTCCATGACCGTTCGGGTTGAAGTCTTCGCTGAGCGCATGAGGTCATCGTCTGAGGGGTTTTTAAAAGTCACAGAGGCGAGCTTGACCTATGTGGCGATCGATGAGTCTGGCCAACCTAAAGCCATTCAAAACATCGACCACAAGCCCTAGACTTTAGAAACGGCATCAACGGCATCAACGGCAGAGAAAGCCAAGCCCAGCCCAGCCAAGCCCGTCCAAACCAGACAAGCAAAGCGTTTTCTATCATCACCCGAGCTTGGAGAAATCTGGCTTACGGTGCTCAAGAAAGGCACTGAAGGCCTCTTTGGCAGGACCTTCTTTGAGCATGCGAGCAAAGACCATGGCCTCTTGCTCCACCACGTCCTTGACGGCCAAGGCCTGCGGCGCCTTCATCAAGGCCTTGGTTTGCATCACCGCCGATGGGGGTTTGGCCGCCAACTTCAAGGCCCAAGCTTTGGCCACCACATTGGCCTCAGACGGCACCACCACTTGGTTGACCCAGCCCACCTCCAAAGCCGCCTCGGCCATGAAAGGCTCGCCCAACAACAAGGCTTGTGCAGCGCGGTGGTAACCCATCAACTGTGGCAGCAACAAGGAAGAGGCCGCTTCTGGGCAAAGCCCCAAATTCACAAAGGGCAATGAAAACGCAGCATTGTCCCCCGCCACCACCAAGTCACAGTGCAGCAACAAGCTTGATCCAATGCCCACAGCAGGCCCACAAACACTGGCAATCACGGGCTTTTTAAAGCTTGAAAGTGTGAGCAAGAAGTCAATGACCGGTGAATCCAGACCAAAACCCTCAGCTTGTAAGAAGTCTGCGATGTCGTTGCCGGCGCTGAAAAACGTTTCATGCCCCTGAACGATCACCACCCGAACCTCTGGGTTGTCTTGGGCCGCTCGAAGGCCATCGGCCAGTTCGGTGTACATCGCTTGCGTGAAAGCATTTTTTTTATGCCCCCGGTTCAGCGTGAACGTGAGAACCGCATCTTCTAAATGGATCAAAACGTCTGTCATGTCAACTCTT
>JBAXNB010000177.1:0-4576 GCA_037134015.1 Betaproteobacteria bacterium
GGCTTGGGCTGTCTTGGGACACACCGAGAGCATCTTCACTGAAAAATTCCAACCCATGGATAGCAACGAGTCTTTGATCAACAAATGGAACAGGATTCGGGACATCAGAGATTCGGTCAACAAAGAGATTGAAACGCTCAGGGCCAAAGGCGAGGTGGGTGCCTCTTTGCAAGCTGAGGTGGACTTGACCTTGAATGCGGAAGATCACACGCTGCTGAGCTCTTTAAAAGAGGATTTAAAGTTTGTGATGATCACATCAAGCATTCAGTTGCATCTGGGCTCAGCTTTGAAAGTCTCACCCAAAACCAGCAGCCACCTGAAATGCGAGCGCTGCTGGCATTATCAGCAAGATGTGGGCTCACACGCCGAGCACCCTGGGCTTTGTGCCAGGTGCTTTAGCAATTTGTTCAGTAGCGGTGAAACCCGACAATTTGCATGAGCAACGATCACGACAAAGACGCACCGCCCTCTCGCGTGTTGCATTGCTTGGGGCTCTCTTTGCTGGTGATTGCACTGGACCAACTGAGCAAGTACATGGTTGTTCAAGAGTTTGTGTATGCTCAAAGTCAAGAGATCGTCTCATTTTTTAACCTCGTTCGGGTCCACAACACGGGGGCGGCCTTTTCTTTTTTGGCCTCCGATGGGGGTTGGCAGAGGTGGTTCTTTACCCTCTTAGGTGTTGCTGCGAGTTCAGTGATGTACCGATTGATTTACACGAACAAGAACCAAGCCTTGTTTTGCTGGTCTCTGGCTTTGATTGCGGGGGGCGCTTTGGGCAATGTGATGGACCGTTTGATGTATGGATACGTGGTTGATTTTTTGGATTTTCATTGGTCCACTTGGCACTTCCCAGCATTCAACTTGGCCGACAGCGCCATCACCCTGGGCGCAACACTTTTGATCTTGGATGAACTCATGAAGTCCAGAGATCCTGGAAACTCGCCTGATGAAAAAAAGGACGTCCAGCACTAAAGCCACAACGTCCTTTTTTGCGATCGATCTTGGGCCAGTCTAGACCGCTTTCAGTAGCAAAGAACGGTCTAGTCCAAAGTGACCAGGGTCAAAGCGTCAAAATGGTGCATCCCGTGGTTTTGCGAGCTTCCAGGTCTTTGTGAGCGGCTTGAATCTCGGCCAAAGGATAGCGCTGATCGATTCTGATCTTGATCACACCGCTCTTGACCTTGTCGAAAAGATCGTCGGCCATGGCCTGTGTACTTTCGCGAGAGCTGATGTGTGAGAAAAGCGTCTGACGCGTTACATACAGCGAACCCTTGCCAGCCAAGATGCCTGGAGAAAAATCAGGCACTGGGCCCGATGAATTTCCAAAACTGGCAAGTAAGCCAAATGGCGCCAAGCAATCCAATGACTTGTCCCAAGTGTCCTTGCCGACCGAGTCATAAACCGCCTTGACGCCTTTGCCTTGCGTGATCTCCTTGACACGAACAGCAAAATCCTCTTTTGAGTAGTTGATCATGTAGGAGGCGCCAAGGTCTTTGGCCAATTGGCATTTTTGATCGGTGCCTGCCGTACCAATCAATTGCAAGCCCAATGCTTTGGCCCATTGGCAAACAATCAGACCAACGCCACCGGCAGCGGCATGGAACAAAATAAAGTCCCCCTTGTTCAAGCCGCCTTGAGGCAAGGTTCGGTTGAGCAAGTATTGTGCGGTCAGGCCTTTGAGCATCATCGCAGCACCCGTTTCAAAATCGATGGCATCGGGCAACTTGCACACACATTTGGCGGGCATCACCCGCTCTTCGCAATAGCTGCCAGGCGGTTGGCTTGCGTACGCAGCACGATCCCCAACCTTCAAGTGCGTCACCCCTTCACCCACGGCTTCAATCACGCCAGAGGCCTCCATGCCCATGCTCAAGGGCATTTGCATGGGGTACAAACCCATTCTTTGATACACATCGATGTAATTGAGTCCGATGGCTTTGTGCTTGATGCGGATCTCACCCTGAGCTGGCTCGCCAATGGGCACGTCATCAAGTCTCAACTGCTCAGCACCACCGTGCTGATGAATGCGAATGGCTTTGACGGTTCTGGTCATGAAGTTTTCTCCTGCTGTGATTTGAATAAAATTGGCTTTGACGTATGGCTTAGAAGGGCCGTTGACGAAAAGGCTCGCCACAAGTCAGCACGAATCAATGCGTTCCCTTGTAGGCCCCGCCATCGATCAAAATGTTTTGGCCGGTGATGTAACTGGCGTGCTGGCTGCATAAAAATGCACACGTCGATCCAAATTCATCGGTGTTACCAAAACGTCCACTGGGTATGGTTTTGGCTCGCATTTGAGCGACCTCCTCCATGGATTTACCAGTTTTTTCGACCACACCTTTCATGGTTTCTCGAATGCGATCGGTGTCAAACGCACCGGGCAATAAATTGTTGATCGTGACGTTGTTGCCGGCCATTTTCTCTGTTCTGGCCAAACCAGCCACGAAGCCCGTCAAGCCACTTCTAGCTCCATTGGAGAGTCCCAAGTTGTCAATGGGCGCTTTGACTGAGCCAGAGGTGATGTTGATGATTCGGCCAAACCCTCTTTCGGCCATTTTGTCAACGGTGGCTTTGATCAACTCTATGGGGGTCAACATGTTGGCATCCAATGCTTTGACCCAGGCTGTACGGTCCCAATTTCTAAAGTCCCCTGGAGGAGGTCCACCTGCATTGGTGACCACAATATCGTAATCTTTTCCAGGGCCATGCGGCACGTTCCAAACGCTTTCGCGCCCCTCTTCGGAGGTGATGTCTGCAGCTACACCCAAAACTGTGACAGAAGGATTCAAGGCCTTCAAGGCACTGATCGCTTCATTCAAAGGCCCAAGCGTTCTCGCCACGATACACACGTTCACACCCTCCAAAACCAACGCTTTGGCGCAGCCAAAACCTAAACCCTTGGAGGCTCCGCCCACCAAAGCCCATTTTCCTTTGATCCCTAAATCCATTATTTAACTCCTAACTTTGTAACCATGAACACGCCCCCCATGACCAAGAGAGTGCCTAATCCTATCACTGCATGAATGGGTTCATTTAAAAACCAGTAGCCCATCATCACCGTTGACATGGGCCCAATCATACCGATTTGCGAGGTCAAGGATGGGCCTAAGCGCTCAATGGCAAACATGACAAACAAAATCGGAGCGACCGTGCAAAACAACGCATTCATCACCGAGTAACCCAATACAGCATCATCGACATGCATCATCTCAATGGGCCTTAAAAGCAAAAATTGCGCAATGCAGCATATGCACGCGACCGTACTGGCCCAACCCACGAGTCTCAATGAATCCATTTTTTTAAGCATGCGCTCACTAAAGACCATATAGCACGCGTAGAGCAAGGCACTTAAAAAAACCAAGACCGAGCCCGTCAGCACGTCGGGGCCCGCAGACAACACCTCAAACCCAAAAACCAACAATACACCCGAATAACTGACGGCCATGGCCATGAAACGCTGGGGAGTTACTTTGCGCTTGTACAAAATCCAACCCAAAAGCAACACCATGGTGGGGTTCAAATAAAGGATCAGTCGCTCAAGGCTGACGGAGATGAATTGCAAGCCCAAGAAATCCAAATAGCTTGAGAAGTAGTATCCAATGAACCCCAAGACCATGACGCCTAGGATGTCCTTCTTGCTCAAACAATGACCTTGGCGCCTGGCACGTCTTTCTGCGTAAATCGCCATGCACAGAAAAAAGGGCAAAGAAAACAACATCCTGTACATGATCAAGGTCATTGCATCGACCTTGTGCAAATAACTGAGCTTGATCAAGATGCCCTTGCCACTAAAGGCAATGGCTCCCAAAATGGCATAAACATAACCAGCGTTGATAGGGGACATCAAATATCAAATCTAATTAGAAGTTGTCAGCAAGTTGATAAAAAGATGTCCCGACATTTGATGAAAAGTCTCTCAACACAACAAGCCTTTAAGAGCCATTACATCGGCTGAACCTCTAGCTCAGCCGATTGAGGCCTTATTCGGGCTTGATGTTGGCGACTTTAACCACAACACTCCACTTGGCAGCCTCTGACTTGATCAAGGCGTTGAATTCTTCGGGCGTACCGCCACCCATTTCATTGCCCTGCTCAAGCATCAGCGCCCTGAGTTTAGGGTCCTTCAAAACCTCATTGGCAGCTGCGTTCAATTTGTCGATGATCGCTTTGGGTGTTCCTTTTGGTGCCACCAAACCTTGCCAATTCAACACTTTGACTTTGGGCAAACCCATTTCAGTAAAACTGGGTACATCGGGCAACAGGGGCGAGCGTTTTTCACTGGTGATCGCGATGGGCCGAAGCTTGCCAGCCTTGATGCTGGGCATGGCCGAATACATTTGATCAAACATCATGTTCACATTGCCCGCCATCAAGTCCATCAATCCCGCGGATCCACTTTTATAGGGCACATGAATCATGTCAATTTCTGTGCTTTGCTTAAAGAGTTCAGCCGACAACTGATGCGACCCCCCGATACCGCCAGATGCAAAGGTCAATGCACCGGGTTTGGCTTTGGCTGCAGTGACAATGTCTTGAATGGTCTTGAAACTAGAACTTGGGTTGACTGACAAGACCA
>JBAXNB010000178.1:0-4528 GCA_037134015.1 Betaproteobacteria bacterium
CAGGTGCGGGCTTGGTTTTGGGTCCGCGTGAAGCCATGGCACAAGATGGCCTTTGGCCCAACCGCGCTGTCAAGGTGGTGGTGCCTTACTCCCCTGGGGGCAGTGCAGACACCTTGGGGCGTTTGGTCACCACGGGTTTGACAGAAGCGTTCAAGCAACCCTTTGTGATTGAAAACCGAGGTGGAGCTGGGGGTATCATTGGCTCTCAGATTGTCGCCAAGGCGCCACCCGACGGCTACACCTTGGTGATCTCAGGCATCGGTTCACACATCATCGCGCCTGCTGAAAATCCCAAGTCCTTTGACCCCGTGAACGATTTCACGCACATCGCCATCTTGGGCGGGCCACCTATAGCGCTGGCCATCAATGCATCTTTGCCGATCAATGATTTAAAAAGTTTCATGGATTATTCCAGCAAGCAAAATGGGGGCTTGAGTTGGGGCTCTCCAGGCAAGGGCACGCATGGCTATTTGATTGGCGAGAGTTTCCAGTCGGCCACTAAAATTCGCCTCGAGCATGTGGGCTACAAGGGAGCGGCGCCAGCGATGACGGATTTGATCGCGGGGCACATCTCTGCGTCCTTCACGACCCTGAGCACGGCCAGTGCGCACATTCAAGCCGGGCGTTTGAAGCTCATTGCCACCACGGGCAGCAAGCGGCTCAAGGATTTTCCTAACACTCCCACTTTTGCAGAGTTGGGCTATCCCAAGTTGACCTCGACCACTTGGTTTTCATTGTCAGGGCCCGCTGGGATGCCCAAGGCGATGGTCGAGAAAATCAACCAAGAGGTTCGCAAAATCATGCACAGCCCTCACGTGAGCGAGCAACTCTCCAAGGCGTCGATGGAAACCTTCGACTGGGATGTGCCCAAGTTCAACAGTTACTTCGTGAGCGAACTCAAGAAGTGGGCGCCGATGGTGAGTGCCGTGCAACCAGAGCAGTAAGGCAGGAGAGACTTTTTGGCTCCATAAAGCAGGTTGCAAGGACCGAAATGTTGCTCTAAGAACTCTCGGATCTTTTTTTGATTTAAATCAAAAGGACAAAAGGACGGGGAGCTTAAGCTTCGATGCTGATGTCTTCTGAGTCAATTTTCGTCTTGTACACTTTCAATGGAATCATGCAGGGAGGGGCGACAGGTTCACCGGTTTTGATGTTGAAAGAGCCATTGTGAAAATCGCACTCCACCACATCACCAGAGATATCGCCTTCTGACAATGAGCCTGGTCCATGCGTACAAAGATCGTCCGTCACGTAGAACTCACCTTCAATGTTGAACACGGCAAGGGTGAGACCATTTTTTTCAATCTTGATGGCTTTCCCTTCGGAGACATCTGATTTCTTACATAAAGAGAGGTATTGGCATCCTGCCGACATTTAAAACTCCTGTTGACAAAAACTGTGCCCCAATGATACCCTTGTTTCTAATAAAAGAACCACGTTCTTCTATATTGAACAATAGATTGTGGGGTCTTTTTCGGATCCTTTGAACCTCCCCCAAGATTTCCCTTTTAATTTTTTTGAAAAACTGTAGCGGAGCACTTTCCATGCTTAAAAAAGAACAAAACGATTTAGTGACACAAACGGCTCCAGGCACCCCCATGGGCAATTTATTCAGGCGCTATTGGCTGCCGGCGCTTTTGTCAGAGGAGTTGCCCGCGGCGGACTGTGCGCCTGTGAGGCTTGAGTTGTTGTCTGAAAAGCTGTTGGCTTTCAGAGATTCTTCTGGTAACTTGGGCCTCATCGATGAGTTTTGCGCGCACCGAGGTGTGTCCCTTTGGTTTGGACGCAACGAAGAGAATGGGATTCGCTGCCCCTATCACGGATGGAAGTACAACGTCAAAGGCGAATGCGTGGAGGTGCCCTCAGAGGATGCACAAAGTGGCTACTGCGAGAAGATCAAGTTAAAGGCCTACCCGATGATCGAGCAAGGCGGGGTGATTTGGGTCTACATGGGACCTCCTGAGAAGCAGCCCCCCCTTCCAGCCTGGGAGTTTTGTACGGTCAAACTCGAGCAGACCTACACCTCCAAGCGCTTACAAGAATGCAACTGGCTGCAAGCCATGGAAGGCGGCATCGACTCCAGTCACGTCTCCTTTCTTCACGGTGGCAGTTTGAACAACGACCCCTTGTTCAAAGGCTCCAAAGGCAATCAATACAACCAAAACGACTTCAAACCGGTTTTTGAAGTGGTCGATACCCAGGGGGGTCTCTTTGTAGGCGCCAGAAGAAATGCGGAAGACGAGCAATATTATTGGCGCGTCACACCGTGGATCATGCCCACCTTCACCATGGTGCCCCCAAGAGCGGACCATCCCTTGCATGGGCACTTTTGGGTGCCCATCGATGACACCCGCTGTTGGGCGTGGAGTTTTGATTACCACCCCACCCGTGCACTCAGCAAGGGTGAGCGACAAGCCATGATCGAAGGACACGGTGTTCACGTGCTCGTGGACAAGAACTATGTGCCTTTGCAAAACAAGTCCAACGACTACCTGATGGACCGCGATGCACAGCGCTCAGGTCTTTACTACAGTGGGATCAAAGGCATCGGGATGCAAGACGCCTCCTTGCAAGAGAGCATGGGCGCGGTTCAAGACCGAACTAGAGAAAATTTGGTCTCGACCGACAACGGCATCATCATGGCCCGTCAGCGTTTGATGAAAGCGGCCAAAGCTTTGCAAGCCGATCCCGATTTCGACCTTCCAGGCTTGTTGCCTGAGCACCAAAAGGTGCGTTCAGTGGCGGTGCTTTTAAAGCGCGATTTGCATTACAAAGAGGCCGCCAAAGAACACTTCAAGGCCGAACCCGGTAAACCCCATCAGACGGTGTAGGGGTGGCTCGGTGGTTGGAGGGTGAACAGTGAACAGTGAAGCGCTGATTTTCCTCGAAGGCCACCTTTTGATCCCCCATCAAGGATGGGTGCAGGTGGGGCTTTTTTTCGTTCCAAGTTGAGAACGAAGTTGACTCAAAGCGAAGCGAAGCAAAGCAAAGAAAAGCAAAGCAAAGAAAAGAAAAGAAAGCGACTTAAAACATGTCCAGCACCTTTAAAGCGGCAGTGGCGCTTGTGGGCTCCAAAATAGAAATTCAAGAGTTTCAAATGCCCGCTCCCAAAGCGGAATCGGGTTTGCTCAAGATCGACATCACGGGGGTGTGTGGTAGCGATTGGGGGTATTTTCAAAACTTACCCAAAACACGTGGTCCGGTGATTTTGGGCCACGAGATTGTGGGGCGCGTGCAGTCCATGGGGGCGATAGCAGCCAGGAAATTTGGGGTCAAAGAGGGGGACTTGGTAGCACTTGAGGAGTATTTGCCTTGTGGGCACTGCCATTTTTGTCGCGACGGAGATTTTCGCTTGTGCAATGCCACCGATTGGCGTTTGGGTGGGCATCGCTACGGGGCAACGGGTTTGAACGTGGGCTCTGGCCTATGGGGCGGCTACAGCCAATACATGGAACTGGATATCAACACGGTGTTTCATCGGGTGCCAGATGGTTTGGATCCAAAGTATGCAGCTCTTGCCTTGCCCATGTCCAATGGCATTGAGTGGACCTACCTGCAAGGGGGCATAGGACCTGGGCAATGTGTGGTGATTCAAGGGCCTGGCCAACAAGGCTTGTCCTGCGTGATTGCAGCTAGGGAAGCGGGTGCTGAGAAAATCATTGTCACGGGCTTGTCCAATCCGACCGATCTCAAGCGCTTGGCGATGGCCAAGCACTTGGGTGCACACCATACGGTGGTCATTGGAGAGGATGATTTGCTTGAAACGGTGGCCGATCTAACGGGTGGCTTGATGGCCGATTTGGTCATCGACTGCGCGTCCGGTGGAACCGAGTCGGTGGTGAGTGCTTTGCAGCTTGCAAGAAAAAGAGGACGGGTGATTTTGGGCGGACTAAAGAGTTCCAAAGTACCATCCTTTGACAGTGACATGATCATTGCAAGGTTCTTGACCGTCAAAGGCATGCGAGGACACAGTTTTGAATCGGTAGAAATGGCCCTTCAATTGATTGCACAAAATCGCCACCATGTACAAGCCATGAGCACCCATCAATTTGGATTGGAGCAAACAGAATTTGCGCTCAACACCTTGGTTGGAAAGGGTGCAGAGGATGCGATCCACATGACCATCAATCCTTGGCTTTGAGGGCGGCACTGATCAGCGCCTCTTTGGAGCACAAGGCGCTAGGGAGCTAGGGCGACAAGCCCAAAAGATCCTTCATCGCTTGTCTGCGTTGCTCATGCATGTGACTGTTGACAATGAGGGTCAGGCCCCATGGCGGCGGCTTAGCGTTCTTGTTCCCCACGTCTTCGGGGGCTTCATAGGTGGACACCGTGGCCTCGGAGTCAAAGGGCGACATCTGGATCAAACGGGCACCTTCACGTGAGAGGATCATTCCTTTGACTCTGAGCAAATCTGAGCCAAGGGCTTTCTTCAACGCTTGCACTTGAAGGAGCGAGTGCTCCAAGGAAAGATCATGAGCGAATGACCAAAAGTGGGTTTGTGCGTGATGGTGGTGGCTGTGCTCATGCT
>JBAXNB010000179.1:0-4505 GCA_037134015.1 Betaproteobacteria bacterium
CACTGGAGCATGTGTTGACGCCGTGCAAACACACATAGGTCTTCAACGCAACTGCGCTCTTGGCGTGGGCCTGCAAATAGTGCAGCCGCATGCCTGGCGTGGATGTCAAGACGAGGTGTGAGGAGCTGCAAGAAGGGCCGTGAAAACCTGGCATGCTTTGCATCGGTTTACGGATGGCATCTTCGCGTAAAAACAAGCTCAACTGCTCATCGCCAAGGCGCTGTAAACGTCTTTGCTCCTTAAAAAAATCCTGCAGCAAAGACACCGATTGCTGCTTCAAAACGCCACCACGAATTCGCGCATGGTGGTTCAACTGGGCATTTGCAAAAAGATCGATCACAGACCCAGCAGCCCCCGACTTCGCATCAGGGGCAGCATAAACCACCTCGCGCACGCGGGCATTGAAAATAGCGCCAGCACACATGGCGCAGGGCTCCAAAGTCACATACAAGGTGCAGTCTTCGAGCCGGTAGTTGCCCAAAACCTTGGCCGCCTCTTTGAGCACCAAGATCTCAGCGTGGGCACTCGGATCACATAGCGAAATGGGCGAATTGTGCGCCTGAGCAATCAAGGTCTCACCCTGGTAAAGAGCCGCTCCTACAGGCACCTCCCCTCGCTGGGATGCGACTTGCGCTTGCTCAAGAGCCACACGCATGTGGGTCTCGTCAAGTGCACCCTGATCAAGCCCGGACAGGGGGCGAGAGGCAGCTTCGCGTCTCATGCCAAGTCAAGCCCGTGGTTCAAAAACACCACATCCGCCCATGAAGGCACATCGACCAGGCACAGCCGAGACCTCCAACGCGCCAAAGACTGCATGTTCGCATCACCTTGGGCACATTGGACAAACAAATGGAATCGCTCAACATGGCTTATTCCTTCCAAAATAAAGCCTTTAGGGCTTGTATCTTAACGAAAGTTTATGGCTTTTAGAGCTTTCAATGACTAACCCCCAAATTTTTTCAAAGCGGCTTGATCCACCACCTCAAAACCTTGAAGATCTTCACGAGACACCTTCAAGCCAGGCGTGCCAAACAAGGTCCAAAAGACCTTCAGATGACACACCAGCAGCCAACGGGTGATCACGAAGAAGAGCATCAAAACGATACACAAGCCCCCAATCCAAAAACGAAGGAACTTCATGAAGAACAGGCTGGGCAGCTTGGTGCCCGTTGAATTTTTTTAAGCATGGGGATGCAAGGCCCCTAGCTTTTGAAACTTGGCACTCGCGCGAGCCTCTTTGGTCAACTCCAAGTTCTGCTCAGAGGAGGCCCATTCACTGATGAAGCGTTCGTACTTTTTATAAAAAAACAAGCCTTCTTGCCCGCGTTCATGACCCAACTTCGACGAACTTGAAGGGCCTGACTTGAAAGAAGCCAGCCCCTGGCTTTTGGGCTTGAAGGTGCTTGCAGGTCGTTGAATCACAACACCTCCGAGCTCTTGTTTCATGTGGGGTAAAAAACTCAACTTTGGAATGCGCAAGCCATACAACTGCGTGGCTCCGTGCAAAAGCACCGCTTGGCCGATCTCAAGTCTGGCCAAGCGTTCAACCGACAACCTGTACTCCTCTCGTTCTCGGCGCGTGTGCGTTTGAGCTTGCGTGTGAGCCATTTTTCGATTCAAACCTAGCCCTAAAAAATCAAACGCCTTTGAGCGCGAATGCTGGGTGGACACACTGGTCTCAAAAACACGCTGTCGGCCCATCATCTCGGCCCAGGCTTTTGCAGTTGCCGGATCTGAGGGCTTGAAGAGGAGCTTGTTGTAAGTGTTTCCTAAAATGGTGCTCAAAAAAGACGGGCCCAACTCCTCCACACTGGCGTGCTCTTGAAAACCGACCCCCAAGGCAATGTGTGCACTGCGGGCTTGCTGAAAGGGTGTGGCCAAGGCATTGGCGCTGCCGTAACTGGCCACCTCATCCAACCATATCAAAAACGGTGGATCGGGTCTGGACACTTTGGGCAAGGCTTGCAGTTGAGCAACGGCTGAGCGCAAATCGCCCAGTAAAATTTTGCCAAAGTTTTGTGCCGATAAATGTTGTGCCATGGTGGGCAGTGCACAATACATCAATTGACCTTGCCGCATGCCTTCAAAAAGATCCACCTCTGAATGGTAGGCGTTGGTCACCTCCCCACACGTGCCGGAGCCGTAGACGAACAAACGCCCGGCAACACCACCAAAAAGATCCCGCAGTTTACGCGTGTCGATTTGCAGCTTTCCACTGAAGGGTTGCGAACTTTTACAAGACTCTAAAAACAACTTGAAAGATGCGATGCAAGGATCACGCTCATGAGGCAACACATGCAAACGGGCATTGATTTTTTCATCCAACTCCAACAAGGCTTTAGGGTGCGTGAGCAAGATGGCCAAGTCCATGCAGTTGTAAGCCATCTCCAACCATTGGATGGCACCAATCACGCAGATCAAACCTTGATTGGCCGCTTGTTTGTAGTAATCCGAACCCGCACTGGACTGTGTGCTTGGTAGGGTCGATAAAATGCGAGAGGCCACTTGATCAGGACTTCCCTGGGCAATGAAGTTGTAGGTGTTAGAGAGTTTTGGGTTTGCGGGATGAACCATGCGAACATCGCTTTCTCGGCCCAGCCACTTGGCCAAGTGAAAAAACATCTCCATGTTGTCGGGGTCGAGCTTGCCATCTACCCACAACACGCCGCCTCCCATGGACATTTGTTGGGCCATCAACAAGGTGGAAGAGACGGTCTTGCCCACACCCGTCATCCCTGCTGCCAAAAAGTGTCGGCACAAGTGCTCGCCTGACAAATGAAGGGCTTGGCCTTTGTCAAGCGTGTACCCCATGAGGTAAGCATGCGGATTGCTTGCTGTGGGCGTGCAAAGGGGCAGCTCGGCACTTTGCAAACCCAACTCAGAGTCAAAGAGGTCAGGCCAACGCAAATGCGACAAGTAGGCCTTGCTGCTCGCATTCGCGCCCCACGCGCTGAGCAGCGCCGACAAGGTCCCCAAAAAAGGCGCGTGCTCACCCATGCCCGCAGCGCTCAAGGTCCAACCCAGGCCCATCAAGCCAAGGGCTCTGGCGTGTTGTTGACCCGCTGGGTACTGGCTCAAAAGCCCCTCAAGGCCCTCTTTTTGCAACCACTCTTGGAGCTTGAGCCGGTCACGTTGGATCACGTCGGATTCATTCATACCCAAGTCCCCTTTTTTAAAGGCTGAGTGAGACACTCTGCCCAAGCATTGCAAAACACAGACTCAATGCTAAAGGGACACTTGAGATGTTTCTTTAAGAAAAAAACTGCTTTTTAGATGTCTTTCAATTTCTATCTGGCCCATCAGTGCGTAAGGCGTGAATGTTTTAGAATGACGGGGTTCACAGGCACATTGATACAGAGGTTAATAGGCAGCAAGGGCAGCAAGGGCAGCAAGGGCAAAAGGGACACGAGGGACAACAACACGCATGCAACGCAAAACCGTTCAATACGACTACACCATCAGCTTTGGAGACTGCGACCCTGCTGGGATTGTCTTTTACCCAAACTACTCCAGGTGGATGGATGCATCGTCCGTCAACTTCTTTCACAACTGCGGCCTGCCCCCTTGGCGAGAGATGCAAAAGACCCATGGCATCTTGGGCACCCCTTTGCTAGAAATTCACACCCAATTCCATCAGCCCGCCACCTACGGCCAAACGCTGCAAATCTACACGAGCGTGTCGGAGTGGCGAGCCAAGGTCTTCATTCACAAGCACAGGGTGATGCGCGCTCAGGACTTGATCTGCGAAGGTGAGGAGACGCGCGTGTTTTGCATTCAACACCCAGACAACCCCGACAAAATCAAAGCCATTGAAATTCCCGAAGAAATCAAACGACTTTGTGAATTTGAGTCCCCTTGAACATTGAGCATTGAAGATTCAACATTGAGTCTTGCTCCATATCAAAAAGACATGGTGCTTTCTAGCAGTTAAAGTGGCGGGTGCATCACCCGCCGCGCATGCATCATCTGCCGATGATGCCGCAGCGTCAGTTGATCAAATGTCTTTTGCTGCTCGGTACTGAGTTGAGCGTAAAAGACCTTCATCGCCTCCAAACGTGTACGCATCTGAGAGAGCATTTCTTCGTGCCGCGCTTCATGCAAGTCCATCATCTTTTGTGCCCTTTGAGGCGCAGGCAATTGGGTCAACTCTCTCATTTGGGCTCGGTCCACGGAAGGTTTGGCCAATGCCATGGGGTGCACCGATTGGATGAAACTGTCCCACAAGGGCTCTTGAGCAGGTGTCAAGTTCAATTGCTTTTTGAGTTCAGCTTGTTTTTTCTCAAACTGTGCGGCATGCCTGTCATGCATTTTTTGAGTCATCTCACCACCAGCAAACCGCTCCCTCCTCGACTCGGGACTAGGTCCTGGCGTGACCATGTGTGCCGCACCTGAGCTCACCTCAGCATTGGGTTGGGCCAGAGCACCAAAAGGGCTCAAAAGGCCTACCACCATGAGGCTCACAGCAAGCGGGCCCGACACGGCTTTTGTAAGCCAAGAGGATGGAC
>JBAXNB010000180.1:0-4499 GCA_037134015.1 Betaproteobacteria bacterium
AAGAAGGGCTGATGTCAGATGAACGATCATTTGAAGCAGCCCTTTCTTTGTTTCAATACAGGCTTTACAAGACCATGGGCAAAGCAAAATTAAGAGAGGTGGCACTGGGGGGTAGCGCCACGGATATTGAGCGTGCGTTTTACGACGCCTTGCAAAAAGCCGATCTTGAAAAGCTCATGGCGTGTTGGGCCGACGAGGATGAGATCGTTTGCGTGCATCCCGGCGGCGTCAGGCTCGTGGGTGCGCTAGAGATCAGAAAATCCTTTGAATCTATTTTTTCTGGGGGATCCATGCACGTGAACGTGTTGAGCGTGAGGAAAGTGGAGTCCTTGACCAGTGCCATGCACAATGTCATTGAACAAATCCAAGTCAGCTTGGGGCAAGACACGCAAGAGGCTTACGTCATAGCAACCAACGTCTATCAGCAAACCCCTCAGGGCTGGAGAATGGTGCTGCACCACGCCTCTCCTGGTCACCCGGATTCCCTTCAAGCAGAGTTGGACGTTCCCAGCGTTTTGCATTGACCGTTGTTTTGAAGCCAAGCAAAGGCATAGGCCATGGATGAAATTGTCAAGCGGGCACTTCTCAAATGGCCAGATGTCCCCGATTGTTTTGGCTGGCTTGGACTGGACGCCCGAGGGCAATGGTACATGCGAGATGAGCAAGTCCAACATGCTGGCGCTTTTGCAAGGTCAAAGGGCCGACGTTTAGAGCATGCCAAGTTGATCGCTTTCATTTCCAGAAACTATCAGGCCGATGAGTTAGGACAGTGGTTTTTCCAAAACGGTCCGCAAAGGGTTTTTGTGGAGTTGGAGTTCAGCCCATGGATTTGGCGAGTCCAACAAAAAGAAAACGAATTTGAGCTCGTGTCTCATACCGGTTTGAGCACAAGTTTAGAGCACTGCTATCTGGACGAAAAAGGTCTTTTGTATTTAAAAACGAGCCTTGGTTTTGGCTTGGTTCACACGATGGACATGTGGCAGGCTGCTCAAATGCTAGAAATGGGCCAGCTCCTGACGATCGAAATTGAACAAAAAGACATGCCTAGCTTGTTCAACTTTGTGTCAAGTCCACAACACAACAACATGGCCCAATAAAAAAAGCGAGCTGCTGCTCGCTTTTTGAGGGAGGGAAGCACCTGCGGTGACGTCTCTAGGGTTTTTGTGGCTCTTGGAACTTGGCGCCACCAGCATTGGCCATGTAGACCACAGCACGTCCAATTTCAAGGTCCTCATAATCTCCCCCGCCTTGAGCGCCCATGACGCCTTTGCCTTTGAGCGCTGAGGTCAGGAGAGCTTCATAACCCTTGCCGATCCTGGGTCTCCAAGCACTTGCGTCCCCAAATTTAGGCGAGCCAGCAACCCCAAGGGCATGACAGGTGGTGCATTGGCCTTTGTAGACTTCTTCGCCAGTTTTCAAGGGACGGTTGGCATCTTTGATTTCGACGTGACCCACCTTGCTGAGTCGAGCCGTGACACTCTCAGGTGTATCAGGTGCGCCGGCTACGGGTTTGTTGGCCGATGTAACGTAATAAACCAAACCAATGATGACAAAAATCGGAACGACAAAGGAAAACAAAATTGCATAAAGCATTTGTTTGGGGGTTTTGATCGGATTGTGATCTTCTGAATGCTCTTCGCTCATGAAAGCCTCAAATGTGGTTGAATTTAAAAGATCAATTATAACGAACTGCATGATCTGCGCAGACAAGAGGTTGACCGTTTTTTTAAAAGAAAGCTTGTACCAGTGGGTGAAATCAAGCAAAGTGCGTGTTTTAAGCACTGTAAAACAATGTAAATCTTGCTGAGCAATTACAATACAAAGTCTATGCCTGTGCGGCTGTAGCTCAGTGGATAGAGTATTGGCCTCCGAAGCCAAGGGTCGTGGGTTCGATCCCCGCCAGCCGCACCATCCCTCATGGATCCATGCCGACACATGGTTCACAGATCGTACCGATCACATACTTTACAGCTTTGATCCAAAGCTCGCTGTTCAATTGCGTTAGGGCTTGCTAGACCTCAGGCATTCGATCTAGCAAATCTGCCGACCCCTGCAAACCTTTGAAGATGGATGTTGCAACGTGTTCAGGAAAACCTCTGGGTAACTTCTTCGCGACACTATCAATCGCAATCGGTGTGCGTTCGATCAATTGCTCGATCAGGGCTTGGGCATCTGTTGTATGGAAACACTTTGAGGCGGTGCTATTGAAGTGTCGTCGCTGAATCTCTTTGACGTGGTAATGCTTGCTTTTACCTAAAAGCGCCATCGCCATCTTGGCTTTGTGATAAGAGATCTGGTTTGCGCCACGACCTTCGACTGGCCAAATGGACATCACGTCATACAGCGGAGCCAGCGAATAGCGGCCCTGGGGTAGCAAGCGAAGACTGAAATTCTTGGCATGACCGTCAGTTGCTGCCAGCATCCAAAAAAGCACTTGGGATTTGAGCAGTGTGGACAAATCTTGTTCGGCCTGCACTGAGCCTTTCAAGACGTTCGCTAAGTCTAGCAAGCCAGGCCCCCCATCTCTTTCATATTTCAAGTAAGGCGGTACACCCTTGGCTTGGCAGAAATCCTCTTGTGGTAGTCGCATCAGCCAAGTGCCAGAGGAATGCAGTTGTCGATCGAAGCGCTCCACTGCGAGGACTTTCTGATTACCAAACGTTAGCATGGCAGTTCTGGCCACTGTTATGCCAAATTCAGCCAATAGGTTCATGCACAGCCATTCATTTTCAACCGAGGAACTGAAGTCGGCCTTGCTATTGCCAACCAAGCCAAGGGGCAGTTTAAGGATATGTGTGGTTGGCGTAGAACCGAGAGGACGCATCCAGTTTTGTTCATGCCAAAGGAGTGCCGTTTTTTCTTGAGCGCCGGCAAGAGATATGCGAAGATCATCCTCTTCGATGGCGTTGCCGCTGAAGGCAGAGCTCGTTGTTTGAAAGAGGAGTTTTTCGACCTCATCTTCATGCAGCGTTGTGCCGAGAATGCGCTTGATGTCAGAGGGAGATTCGCTCTCGCCTAACAATTGCACGGCACCCACGCAGTCTTTGCCGATGGCTTGCAACAGGTCAAAAGCCCCATCGCTTTGAGTCTTGAATCGCACAGCAAGACGCTTGCGAATCACATCGCTGTCAGGGAGTAGGTTATCGAAGTAGTTTTGGACTCGCGCTCCTTTGAGGACTTGATTTCCAATGAAAGGAAGTGACAAAGAAAGCGGGCGCCCAACAGGAGAATTGATCCAATCGGCGTCATAAGAGAGTGCCATGTCTCCGCGAGTCGGTAAAGACCAGGTGCCCACGCGTTGTCCATTGGTCCAAACGGACAGCGCCCTTGAATGGGATCTTCGGCCCATCGGTCACCACTCTGGCTCGTTGAGTGGTGTTGACTTGCTGTCGTCAGCCTGGTGCACGCGATTTTCTTTGCTTTGCACCCACAGTTCCAAATTCAACGCTGCGCACATGGTGAGCAGCTGTGAAAGGTTGATGGAGCCAGGGTCAAGTTCCATCGAAGAGATTCGGCTTTGACTCACACCAAGTTGGTGGGCCAGTTCGGTTTGTGAAAGGCGAGCTGATTTTCGGGCGGCTTGTAAAATGGGGCTGGCTTGATCGATGACAGACAAAAGCTGTTTCATGCTGAACCTTGTGGTGAAGTGGCAAGCTAGGAAGTTTGTAAAATACGCGTTAGACTAGTATTTTAATTTTACGTGTTTTAGAGGTATTTTGCAAATAAACGTTTCAAAGGTGAAAATCAGACCTTAATTTGTTCAAGGGAAGTTTTTTGTCAATCATTTGCAACACGAGGATCTTAAAAAATACAGCGTGTGGTTTCGAACACATCGATTTGCCACCCAACCATTTAAAAAAGGAGCCAACATCTCACGTCTTGCAAAATAAAATAACAATTTAAAATGCCAAGCGACTGTGGTTCGCGTCATATCGAGTTGAGGGTCTGATCCATTTCTTGAATGTGTTTTAATACAGATTCGACTTCTGTCAGGTGAGACAACTCCCTAGGTCTCAAAATGCATGACTAGAATGTGCCTTTTTGTTGATTGCACTCCTCACAAGAAATGGTGAAAGAAAAGAAATCTAAAAATGAGGTCATTGGACCAAAAAGCGATGACTTGTTGCAAAAATCAATGGATCTTGAACTAAAAGAACAGATATGAGAAATTTTCTGAGTGGCGCCTTGGTTTTGATCTGTGGTGCTCTTGTCTCTTGTGGCAATGGCAACAATGCAAGCTTGCCCAATGTGAGCGAGATCGAAATAGATCAGGTGAAATATGGTCAAAAAACCATTTTTAAACTGATGGGCCTGAATTTGAACCAAGACTTCAATGTCTCGGTCTCCAACTGCGAAGGGCTTGCTTTGCTGCCCAACGGTAGCGATACGGAAAAATACCTGACATGCACGCCAAGTGCGGTCGGACCCGCCATGATGGTTGCCAAATCAATCGACGGCGTGCAAATGCTGATCAAGAACTTTGAAGTGCCCAATCCGCA
>JBAXNB010000181.1:0-4364 GCA_037134015.1 Betaproteobacteria bacterium
CTTTCAATGCGCTGGCCATGTGGCCTGGCGTGAGGCCATGGGTTGGGGGCGTTCATTGATGGGCGACGCAGCAAGTGCCTTGCACCAAGCTGTCCTTGGGGTGTTTGCTCCCCAAGGACCCCTTGCCAAAGTAGACACCCACTTCTCGCCTCGAGAGGGGCAAACCGCCATGGCCATGGCCGTGTCCGACACCTTGCTCAGTGGTGGCGCTTTGGTGGTTGAAGCGGGCACAGGTGTTGGCAAGACCTTTGCCTATTTGGTGCCGGCGCTTTTGAGTGGCGAGCGGGTGGTGATCTCTACGGCCACCAAGACCTTGCAAGACCAATTGTTCTCAAGGGATCTGCCCGCACTCATTCAAGCCCTGAGCCTGCCCACCAAAAGGGCATTGTTGAAAGGTCGGGCCAATTACCTGTGCTTGTACCGCATGGGTCTGGCCAAGGATGAGGGCTTGTTTCCAGACCGCTATGTGGTTCACTTGCTAGGCAAAGTGGAGAGGTGGGCCAAGCTCACCTTGACAGGGGACTTGAGCGAATTGGAGGGGCTCGACGAGAGATCGGCCTTGATACCCATGATCACCTCGACCAAAGAAAACTGCTTGGGCAGTGATTGCCCACAGTTCAAGTCTTGTCATGTGGCCTTGGCCAGGCGAGAGGCGATGGCGGCCGATGTGGTGGTGATCAATCACCATTTGTTCTTTGCGGATTTGTCCATGAAAGAAAGTGGCATGGCGGAGCTCTTGCCCAATACCAAAGTGGTGATCTTTGATGAAGCGCATCAATTGAACGAAACAGGCGTGAACTTTTTGGGTGAGCAGTTGAGCTCCTCTCAACTGATCGATCTGGCGCGTGACTTGTTGGCCTTGGGGGCCGCCTCGGCCAAAGGCATGGGTCCATGGCAGGCCTTGGCCGCTCGCTTGGAGATCATGAGCAAAACACTCAGGGGGCTCTTTGCCAAGAA
Organism: Betaproteobacteria bacterium; assembly: GCA_037134015.1. Classification (GTDB taxonomy): domain Bacteria; phylum Pseudomonadota; class Gammaproteobacteria; order Burkholderiales; family Burkholderiaceae_C; genus Limnohabitans. Next base: position 958 of record JBAXNB010000181.1, read on the forward strand.
CGAACACAGTCAAAAGCTCAGTTGGATCGGCGCAGCTCCTTTGGGCTTGGATGAGCAACTGTGGCATGACACCATGCGCGAGATGGGGCAACTCCTGCAAGAACTGCTGGACGCTGTCGAGGTGCTGGTGCCAAGCGCACCCGATTGGGAGCGCTATTGGCAAAGGGTGCAAGACATGCAAAGTCGCATTGCACTCTTTGAATCTCCCTTGGAGCCCGGTTGTGTACGTTTTGCTGATGTTGCCGGTTCGGTTCGATTGATTCAAGCGCCCTTGGACATTGCTAAAACCTTGGGGCCGAAAGTGCAGCCCCATGAAACACTGGCAAGCTCCACGTCCACGCCGTCTGCGTTCACTGAGCAAGTCTTGGGTCCTCAGGCGCAAGAGGGCCAAACGCTCAAAGAGCTGGAGACTGCCGAGTCGTTTGCAGTTCAAGACAGCCCCAAGGCGTGGATTTTTACTTCAGCCACCTTGGGTGCAGATCCAAGCTTGGCTTGGTTCACCCAACCCTGCGGCCTCACCCACGCTCGTGTGCTTCAAGTCAAAAGCCCCTTCAATTACGCTAGACAAGCCGTCTTGTTGGTGCCTAAAAACATGGTCCTGCCCTCAGACCCACAGCATAGCCAGCAAGTGAGCGAACTTGCAGCCAAGGTGGTCGGCATCTTGGGCGGTAAAACTCTGATCTTGACGACCACCCTCAGGGCCTTGAAAGACATCTCGCAACGCCTCAAAGACTTGTTAAAGAATCGCCCTGAAATCGAGGTGCTGGCGCAAGGAGAAAGCTCTAAAGTGGAACTCATGCAGCGCTTTCGAGGCCCTTCTGTACACGCTGAGGGTGGCTTTGTGTTGGTGGCCTCGGCCTCCTTTTGGGAGGGGTTTGATGTGCCAGGGGACGCCCTGCAAGCGGTGATCATTGACAAGTTGCCCTTTCCCCCGCCGAACGACCCGATGGTCCAAGCCCGCAGCAAACGCTTGGAGAGCGAAGGCAAGAGCGCTTTTAACAGTTACTTTTTGGCTGAAGCCGGTGTCTCACTCAAGCAAGGTGCTGGCCGATTGATTCGGCGTGAAAGCGACAAGGGTGTTTTGGTGGTGTGCGACACCCGTTTGTCCACCACCGGTTACGGCAAACGACTCATGGCCGCATTGCCGCCCATGGCCCGCGTGTCGGATGAGCAAGCCTTGCTAGAGGGCCTCCAACGTCTTACCAAATCTGCCACCAGCTCCGAGGCTTGATGAAGGCGTCAAGTTGTTTGTCTGCAGCTTGAGGAAAGCTTGAAGCGATGATGCGTTGCGTGTCTTCTTTGAGTTGGCTCAAGCCCAAATGTCCGTAGGCGTCACGGATGATGAGCAAAGCTTCATGGATGGCGGGCACGCCGCGGTACTCATTGATGGCCGCCTGAGCTCGGTTGATGGCAGCGATGTAGGCGCCTTTTTTGAAATAATAACGCGCCACATTCACCTCAGATTGTGCAAGCACATTGACTTCGTAGAGCATGCGCAAACGCGCATCTTCTGCGTACTTGGAGTTGGGAAAGCGGATCAACAATTCACGAAAGGCATCAAAACTCTCTTTGGCAGCCTTTTGGTCGCGCTCGGACAAGTCTTGGTTGGTGAAGCTTGAGAGAAATCCGAGGTCGTCGTTGAAGTTGGCCACCCCCTTGAGATAGTACGCATAGTCCAGTGCTGGCGATGCGGGGTTGACTTTGATGAAGCGGTCCAAGGTGGACACCGCCATGATGGGGTCACCACTCTTGTACTGTGCATAAGCTTTTTCAATTTGAGCTTGTTGAGATAAGATGGAGCCCGCAGCGCGGCCTTCTAATTTTTCATACAAGGAGATGGCTTTTTCATAAAGTTTGCCATTGAGCTGCTCCTTGGCCTCTGCATAAAGCTTTTCTGGTTTCCAATCGGCCGTTTCATCGTAGTTGCTGGACGCACAAGACGACAGCGCCAAAGCGATCAAGCTAGGCAGCAAGACCGATAAAAGCCGAGATAATGAGTTAAGACCTAGCACTGCACACACCCTTTTCTTTTTTCCAACGAACCTGCGTATTATCGGCCATGACGGACACCAAGACAGCAATAATTGACTCTGAGGGGGAAGATTTTTTAGATTTCACAGCCCAAAATCCTGAAGAGGTGATCCAAGAGGAGCGTGAAATTGAGATCTCCATGGAGGGCCATGGCAAAAGGCTGGATTTGGCGTTGAGTGAGTGCCTGCCTGAGTTCTCAAGAAGTTTTGTGCAGCAACTGATGCAAGAGGGCCTGGTCTTGGAGTTGCCAGCCAGAGTCCCAACTTCTTTTGCCTCGGCCTCCAAGCCTTTGAAGGCCTCTGGCAAGGTCAAGGCGGGGATGCGCTTTCAGGTTCGCATCCGTGAGACCGAACAAACACAGGCCTTTGTGGCGCAAAAGATGGACTTGGAGGTGGTGTATGAAGATGAGCACCTGCGGGTGATCAACAAACCTGCGGGTTTGGTGGTCCACCCAGCCGCAGGGCATTGGAGCGGTACGCTTTTGAATGGTCTGTTGGCGCTGGATGAGGGGGCTAAATTTGTGCCTAGAGCGGGAATTGTCCACCGCTTGGACAAAGACACCAGCGGCTTGATGGTCGTGGCCAAAACCAGAGAGTGCATGGACCGGTTGATTGCCTTGATCATCCGCCGCGGTATGAAGCGTGAGTACGCCTGCGTGGCTCACGGGGCTTGGCAAGAGGGGCAGAGAATGGAGATCCATCACGCCATTGGTCGCGACAGTCGCAATCGATTGAAAATGGCGGCGGTGGATTTGGCGCACCAAGCAGGTAAAGTTGCACACACCTCATGCGTATGTGTGTCCAGCGTGGGCCAATTCAGTTTGATTCATTGCCAGTTGCACACCGGTCGAACTCACCAAATTCGTGTACATTTGGCGGCCCAGCATCATCCGATTTTTGCAGACACCCTCTACGGAGCCAAAGGAACGGGAGAAGGGGGTCTTAAAAGACAGGCCTTGCACGCCTTTCGCTTGAGTTTTGAGCACCCCTTTGGGGGCGAGAAAAAAGTTTTCTTTTGCGATCTACCCAAAGACCTGTCCGAGGTCGCGCAAAGCCTGGGACTCAGTTACAATTTGCAAAGTCTTCCCCTACCCGCCTAAGGGCAGCTCAGTTTCAACTCAGCTGTGCACCCTAAGCATGGGTGGTCATCAGGTATTGACGTTGGAGCTTTTTTTAAAGACTCAAGCGCCCACAGAATGGGCGATACCCTTTTCTTATTTTAGACACACCGTCTATTTTTCTTTTCGGAGCATGCGATGAACACCTTGGATGCCAAAAGGGTCCTTGAAACCGCTTTGATTTGCGCCATGCAACCCATGACCGTCAAGGACATGGTGATCTTGTTTGCGCAAGAAGTAGGGGTCGACACCCTGAAGA
>JBAXNB010000182.1:0-4360 GCA_037134015.1 Betaproteobacteria bacterium
CTTCGATGCTTTCAATGCTTGCAACACCAGCGTCCACAGACACCGCATCAAAGGCCGTGGTTCGAATGGTGAGCACCTTCACCGTGTCTGAGGACTGCACCGTGGCAATGGCGTTGCCTGCATAAATGGGGCGCTCAAAAGTCTGAGCATCGATCACGCGCGTCACATCTGAGACTTGCGAAACGTCCAACAAGGCGGCCACACGAGGAGCGACATTCTTGCCCTGGGCCGTGGAGGCAAACAAAATGTGTGAGTAATTCTTTGCCAGTTGAAGGACTTGAGCAGAGACGTTCTCTGCCAATGCATTGGCCAAACTAGGCGCCTCGCAAACATAGACCTTTCTCACACCAGCAGCCTTGGCCGCTTGCGCCGCCACTGCTTGGCAAGCATGTCCTGCAACCAACACGTCGACACCTTCACACAAAGCCAAGGCAGCCGCAATGGTGTTGAGGGTTGCAACTTTCAGTGACACATTATCGTGTTCGGCAATGACCAGTGCGTTCAACATAAAAAATCCTTCAACAATACATTTGTAAATTTAAACGTCCCCAAGGTGTTCAAACGACCTTGGCCACATTCTTCAATTTGTCAATCAATTGATCCACGTCAGCCACACGTACACCAGCACCCCGAACTGGGGGCTCGGACACCTTCAAGGTTTTGATTCTGGGTGTGATGTCCACACCCAGGTCTTCTGGCTTGATCGTCTCGAGTGGCTTTTTCTTGGCTTTAACAATATTGGGCAAGGTGATGAATCTAGGCTCATTCAATCTCAAGTCGGTGGTCACCACGGCAGGCATTCGAAGCGACACCACCTCAAGACCTCCGTCAATTTCTCGAGTCACTTGGACCTGTTGATCCTTCACTTCCAACTTTGAGGCGAAAGTGGCTTGCGGCAAATGCGCCAAAGCGGCCAACATTTGTCCCGTTTGGTTGCAGTCGTCATCAATGGCTTGCTTGCCCAAAATGATCAAGGATGGCTTTTCTTTGGCCACAATGGCGTTCAAGAGCTTGGCCACGGCCAAAGGTTGAAGCTCTTGCGTGGTTTCAACCAAAATAGCTCTGTCTGCACCGATGGCCATCGCTGTTCTGAGCGTCTCAGTGCACTGTGTCACGCCACAAGAAACAGCGATCACCTCAGTGGCAACACCTGCTTCCTTCAAGCGCACGGCCTCCTCAATCGCAATTTCATCAAAGGGGTTCATGCTCATTTTGACATTGGCAATGTCCATCCCACTTTCGTCCGATTTCACACGTACCTTGACGTTGTAATCAACCACTCTTTTCACCGGGACCAAGATCTTCATCAATTTCTCCACAAAAAAACCAAACCCAACAAAGACGAGTCAAGTCAATGACCAAGCCTTATTTTAGGTGAATAGTGAGCTCTGCTAGACAGAAATCTCGTTGATGCCCTCAAAAACGAGGTGGCCATTGAGCATTTTAAATTTTTGGAAGCTGGGGCTCCCCCCCGGGGCCTGGCAACCATAACAAATGCCTCTGGGGCATGGGCATTTGCAAATTGGCCGCCCTCACCGCTTGCAAGACAGCAAAATTGACGTCTGACAAGATATTTTGTTGTCCAGACTCAGGATCGTTGATCCAAAAGTTAAGTTTGAACTTCAAGGCCCCTTCCTCAAAGGATTGCAAGAGCACTGAAGGCGCTGGGTCTTTAAGCACTCGGTCGCAGGACAAGGCGGCCTGCATCAAAGCCTCCTTGACCAAGGCCTCATTGCTTTGGAAGTCCAAAGCAATGACGGTACTGAGCATCACCTGAGGGTCTTCCAGAGAGTAATTCTCGATGGGCTGAGAAATCAACAGTTCATTGGGCACAATGGATTCGCGTCCGCTGAAGGAGCGGATCAAGGTAAAGCGGGTTTTGATATCGGTGATCTCGCCCTCAAAATTGTCCACTTTCACATAGTCTCCAATGCGAATGGACCTTTCAAGCAAAATGACAAAACCACTGACATAATTGGCCGCAAGCTTTTGCAAACCAAACCCCAGTCCCACACCAAGTGCTCCGCCAAGAACCGACAAGGCGGTCAAGTCGACCCCCAGGGTAGACATGGTGACCAACACCCCCACCACCACCAAAGCGCTTCTGAGTAAATTAGACAACACCTTTCTCATGGAAAGGTCTTGAACGGTCGTTGCAATCAGTTGACGCTCTATGGCAGCGGACAACCAAAGTGAAAAAATCAACACAAAGACCAAGGAGGCCAGCCCTTCGAGCAAGGTTCTTAAGTTCATTTGACTTTTCCCAAGGGACAAATGAATGGACTCCAACTCCTTTAAGAAATCTGGCAACAAGTTGGTGACCCACAAAACACAAATGAACCCAGCCAGCCAAAAGAACACCTTCTCCAAAGCGCGCATGAGCGGTGAATGAGGTGCCACAAACAACAAAACGCGCGTGATCAAACGAACGACAACGGTGAACACCAGCAATGGCAAAGCCATCAAAATCAAATCTATGGACAGGTGCAAGGCGTGAAAAGCAATCTTCAAGAAAAAGCACAAGATCAATGCACAAAAGGGAAACAGCAAGCCCTCGTGAACGGTCTCACCCAGCCATACCGATTGCTCGTGGCTCACGCGCTTGGTGAGCCACTGACTGAACAAGTAGGACAGCCCAAGGATCATCAACAAAAACGCAGATTGAAACCCAAAAGAAACACTGAAAAAATCAGTCATCGATCGCCCTTTAAAATCCAAACTTTTATCCCAAGCGATTGCTAGCAATCGGCCAAAACTCTTAAATGCGCCTCAACGCTGGTCCCAAGCGCCCTCAAATCATAACCACCTTCAAGGCACGAGACAATTTTTCCATCAGAACAGGTGTGAGCAAGATCAACAATTTGTTGTGTGATCCAAGCATAGTCCTCTTCCTTGAGCAACATTTGACCCATTTCATCGTCGCGGTGCGCATCAAAGCCCGCGCTGATAAAGATCATCTCTGGGCGATGCGCCAAGAGCCTAGGCAACCACTTCTCTAAAACAACTCGCCGAACCTCATCGCCCTTGGTGTAAGCAGTCAAGGGAACATTGAGCATGTTGTTGGGTTGGGGGCTTATTTTGGTGTAAGGGTAAAAGGGGTGCTGGTAAAAGCCCACCATCAAAACACGCTCATCTCCCGCCAAAATATCCTCGGTCCCATTGCCATGGTGGACATCAAAGTCCACCACAGCCACGCGATGCAAGCCTCGGACATCCAGAGCATGCTTGACTGCGATGGCCACGTTGTTGAAAAAACAAAAACCCATGGATTGCGATCTGGTGGCATGATGTCCTGGCGGACGAACGCAACAAAAGGCGTTCTCCAGGTGTCCATCAATGACCGCATCAGTTGCAGCCAAGGCAGCCCCCACCGAGCTCAAAGCAGCTGTCCAAGTGTGGGCATTCATCAAGGTATCGGGGTCGATGTGGGCGTACTGTGGACCCAAGAGACCTTCGTCCAAGCTCAAGTCTTGGGCTTTTTTCTTGATCTCGGCGACCAGTTGAGGATCGTGTGCCAAAAGCAAATCTTGCTCCCTTGCCATTGGCGCTTCTCGCATGTTGAGCGCGACATCCAAGCCAGAGATCAACAAGCGATCGGCAATCGCATCCAACCTTAAAGGACTCTCAGGATGCCCTTGCCCCATTTCATGCAGACGAGCCTTGGCATTTGAATAAAAACCTGTCTTGTTCATCTTCAAAAGCCTCGCATTTTTAAACGGTCAACGCTCTGCCAATTCTAAGGCCTCCATTAGAATACTGGTCACGGGAGCACAAATTTTGACCATTTATCGATTGACTGTAAAAAAGCTTTTCTTCAAACGTCTGGCGAACATATTTTTAATGGCCTTTTCGCTCAATCTTTGGGGCCAAACCAACCAGGTAACGCCGACAAACGGCAACTCGCCAGCCCTTGGAAGTCATTTGGCACATCAAAGTTCCAAGCCGCATCAAAAAAGGCCTCGCAAGGTCCGCCAAATCATCACTGAAACAGGCCCCTACTTCAAGCGAACACCCGAGTTGCTTGACCTGGCCCAGCAAATTTCTCAGGCCAACGATCTGCCCAAGCCTTGGGTCGTTGACCAATTGCTTAAAGCCAAGAGCCTGAGCAAGATCAAACAACTGGTCTTGCCCCCAAGCATTGGGGTTAAAAAGAATTGGCTGGCCTACAAAGAGCGCTTTTTAACCGAATCAAGAATTCAAGGTGGGGTTGATCATGCTCAAAAGAACTGGGCCTATTTAGAAAAGGCTCAAAGCATCTACCAAGTACCTTGGGAGATCATCGTTGCCATCCTTGGTGTTGAAACCTTCTACGGCCAAAACATGGGGCACTTTAAAGCGCTTGATGTGTTGACATCTTTGA
>JBAXNB010000183.1:0-4358 GCA_037134015.1 Betaproteobacteria bacterium
GTCTTGAGTTTTTCGGTGAGCGCAAAAGAGGAGGACCTTTTGAGAAAGGCCTTGGCCTTGGCGCTTGAGCTTGGCAAAGGTGTTGTGCATGTCTTGAGCGATTTAGTGCCTTTGAGGTCGGCCTTTTCACTGGGACAATCCTGTGCAAAGCTTGGGTCTTTGGATGTCTTTTCTACCAAAAGAGCTTGTCCTGTTTGTGCCACGTCCTATGCCGAGTTGGACCCCAGGCTCTTTTCTTACAACTCCAAACACGGTTGGTGCACGAGTTGTGTGGGAACGGGTTTGAAGTTGGACGCATCTCAGCGCAACTTGTTGGACGACACGCAAGTCGATGCTTCACAAAAGGGTCGCGAGCAAACCTTTGCTGAGCCCGTGCTTGAAGATTTTGAGGAAACCACATGCGTGAGTTGCGCGGGCACGCGATTGAACGCCACGGCCCGTGCAGTGCGGTTTCAAGATCAGGCCATCACCGATATTGCACGCTTGAGTGTGAAAGACATTTCACAGTGGGCGGAGCACTTGAAGCTGCTGGGTCGCGAAGCTCAAATAGCCAAGGACTTGGTCCCAGAGATCAAGGGTAGGCTCAAATTCTTGGAGCAAGTGGGCTTGGCTTATTTGACCCTCGACCGTGGTGCACCCAGTTTAAGTGGCGGTGAGGCGCAACGCATTCGGTTGGCGGCTCAATTGGGCAGCAACTTGCAAGGCGTGTGTTATGTCTTGGACGAGCCGACCATTGGTCTACACGCCAGAGACAATCAGATGCTTTTGAACTCTTTGCAGCTTCTTTGCGACAAGGGCAACACCTTGGTGGTGGTCGAGCACGATGAGGACACCATGCGAAAAGCCGAGCACTTGATTGACATCGGGCCCAGCGCGGGCACGCGAGGCGGGCAGTTGGTGGCGCAAGGTTTGGTGGCTGATTTGCAGGCGAACCCCGACTCGGTGACGGGGAGGTACTTGCGTCAAGCCATGCTGCACCCGTTTCAGGCAAGGCGCGCCTTGGAGAGCCCAGAAAGTTTGAGCGAGGGTTTGGTGCTCAAAGGAGCGTATTTGCACAACTTGAAGCACATCGATGTGCGCGTGCCTTTGAAGAAACTGGTGGCCGTCACCGGTGTATCGGGTTCGGGGAAATCTACGCTTGCTAGAGATATTTTGTTGGCCAATGTGCAGATGGCGGTATCCAAAAAGGGTGCGGGCAAAGCGTGGCTCGGTTGTGAAGCTTTAGAGGGTTTTGAGCACATCGATCGTGTGCTTGAAGTCGACCAGACGCCCATTGGTAAGACGCCAAGAAGTTGCCCCGCGACCTACATTGGTTTTTGGGACACGATCAGGAAGTTGTTCGCTGACACCTTGGAGGCGAAGGCCCGGGGTTATTCGCAAAAGCGCTTTAGTTTCAACACGGGCGATGGACGCTGTGCAGCTTGTGAAGGGCAAGGCATGCGCACCATTGAGATGAACTTCTTGCCAGATGTCAAAGTCAGGTGTGAGGTTTGTCAGGGAGCGCGCTTCAACACAGAAACATTGGCCGTGACGTGGAGGGGCAAAAGCATTGGTGAGGTGCTTCAAATGGAGGTGGACGAGGCGGTGGAGTTTTTTGCCAACTTGCCCAGTGTGGCACATCCTTTGAGCTTGTTAAAAGACGTGGGCTTGGGGTACTTGACCATAGGCCAACCTTCGCCGACCTTGAGTGGCGGTGAGGCGCAACGCATCAAACTGGTTACGGAGTTGTCCAAAGTCAGAGACGACGTGGGCAAGAGGGGCTACAAGGTGCCGCACACACTTTATGTCTTGGACGAACCCACGGTGGGTTTGCACATGTCGGATGTTGACTTGTTGATTCGTGTCTTGCATCGACTCGTGGATGCTGGCCACAGCGTGGTGGTGATCGAGCACGATTTGGACGTGGTTGCTGAGGCCGATTGGGTGATTGACTTGGGGCCCGAGGGGGGCCAAGAGGGCGGGAGACTCGTGGCGGCGGGGACACCAGAGGACATCGTTCGCTCAAAGACCCATACGGGCCAGGCCTTGAAGCCCGTTCTTGCAAGAACGTCCGCTCAAAAAAGCGTGGTTTAGAGCCTTGGGTTCAGTGTGCATTTTGAAGGGCGAGTCCCGCATGCTCTCTCAAGGGATGAAAGTGAATTTTCGGGAACCTCTCTTGCGCCAAGCGTACGTCGTATGGCGAGGTACAAAGATAGGCCAGCGCATTTGCAGCATCGCTTGCCATTCTGCTGGGGTAGGCGTACAAAAACTCTTTGAGTTCTTGGGGGGTGTCGGCGGTGATCCACCGCGCCCCCGTGTACGGGCAGCCTTCGAGTCGCACATCGCAGTCGTACTCGGCTTTGAGTCGGTGTTGAACCACTTCGAACTGAAGTTGGCCGATGGCGCCCAGGAGCATCAACCCACCCGCATCGGGGCGAAACACTTGTATCGCACCCTCTTCGCCCAATTGAGCCAAGCCCGTTTGCAGTTGCTTGGTTCTGAGAGGATTTTTTAAAATCACGGTCATGAAGAGCTCGGGTGCAAAAAAAGGCAAACCTGTGAACTGCAAGGAGGCGCCATCGGTGATGGTGTCACCCAATTGAACGCCACCATGGGTGGTAAAGCCAATGATGTCACCGGCATAGGCCTCCTCGACGGCTTCTCTGCGTTGGCTCAAAAAGGTCACGACCGAGGTGGGTCTGAGCTCTTTGGAGGTGCGTTGCACTTTGAGCTTCATGCCCGGTGCGTAGCGGCCTGAGGCCACCCGGACAAAGGCGATCCGGTCTCTGTGTGAGGGGTCCATGTTGGCTTGAACTTTGAACACAACACCTGAGAATTGTGTTTGGTCGGGTTCAATGGTTTTGAGTTGCGTTTGGCCTTGCGCGATGACGGTGCTTTGTCTGGCTTGTGGCGCTGGTGCCAAGTCCACCAAGGCATCCAAGACCTCCATCACGCCAAAATTGTTCACACCAGAACCAAAGAAGACCGGGGTTTGTTGGCCTGATAGAAAGGCTTCTCGATCAAAGGCGGGGGAGGCCCCCGTGGCCAACTCCATGCTTTCTAATGCGGTGGTGAATTCGTGACCAAAGCGCTCTTTCAAGCGAGCCAGTTCGGTCAAGGGAACGGTCTCAAAGTCTTGTGGGCGTCTTTCGGAGCCGGACTCAAAGACCTTCATGCTTTGCGTGCGCAAGTCAATGATGCCGCCAAAGGACTTGCCCTGCCCAACTGGCCAGGTCATGGGCACGCAGGGCATGCCCAGTTCACGCTCGACTTCGTCCAAAATGTCCAAGGGGTCGCGCACCTCGCGGTCCATTTTGTTGACAAAGGTGATGATGGGCGTGTCACGCGTTCGGCAAACTTCAATCAGTCGCCTGGTTTGTGCTTCAACGCCATTGGCTGCATCGATCACCATCAAGGCAGAGTCGACGGCTGTGAGCACGCGGTAGGTGTCTTCTGAAAAGTCTTTGTGACCTGGGGTGTCGAGCAAATTGATCACATGGTCGCGGTAGAGCATTTGCATGACCGAGGAGGCCACAGAGATGCCGCGCTGCTTTTCAATCTCCATCCAGTCGCTGGTGGCATGTCGACTGGCTTTTCTGGCTTTGACCGAGCCCGCAATTTGAATGGCACCCGAGAACAAGAGCAATTTTTCGGTGAGCGTGGTTTTACCTGCATCTGGGTGAGAGATGATGGCAAAGGTGCGGCGACGTTTGACCTCAGCGGTCAGAGAGGCGACTTGCATGGTGCGCAATCATTGAAAAAATGAAACGATGAAAAGGCCAATTTGAAGCGACAAGGGCAGATCCCAAGCAGATCCTAGACATCCGATGATCTAGGTGTGCCAGCCCAACTCCCGAGGATTCGCTGTGTCTTGGCTTGGGTGTGTTGCTCTTCAAAGAAGAAAGAGAAGTATTTTAACCCTTGTGCGACCCAAGTCTGAAGGGTGCCGATGGCTTGACCCGCCGAAGGGGAAAACCGCAAAGATCGCATTTGGGAGATGCGCCGCAAAGGGTTGGAGCACCCCCCAAGACCCTTATTTTTGGGGTTTATTGTGCCTCCAGAGCTCTTGAGCTTCGGCACTTGGGTTAAAATAACGTCACCGAGGAGCGATGCAACTCTGTCGCAGCGAAAAAAAGCTTTAGATGTTTTACAACACGAAGCCTCTTTCTCGCGGGACTGACAAAGTGAGGCTCGGTCACTTTTTTCAAACGGCGCTCACCCACTGCTAGTTGTGAGGTGAGGTGCCCGTCTCCTTTTTCTCGACAAGGCTTGGATCTCGTTTGCTTTTGTGATTTCACAAGCGAACCCCCTTCCTTGCTGGCAGTGGTTTTTTATCATCCGATGGAGTTAAAAGACATGAACGCTGTGATCAAACCTTT
>JBAXNB010000184.1:0-4321 GCA_037134015.1 Betaproteobacteria bacterium
ACATCATGCGTGTCATCAAATTCGAGTACATGCCCAAAGTATCCGTTACACAAGGCAGCCGTTTGGGCGGGTATGGCAGGACCGCCAATGACATGAGCCTCTTCACGGCCGCCTTGATCAATCAAGACTTGCAGCCATGCTGGAATGCCTTCTACAGCACGTCCCCCAATGGCACCTCCGATGTAATCGAGCAATTCACGCTTGACCATCGTGCGAGTACTCTTAGGAATCTGTTCCCACTGGATGCTTTGTGACCAAACAATGAAAGGATCAAGGACAGGTTCGCAATGATTTGATTGCAAGATATCAGTGATAACGTTCATATCTCCGTGCTGTTGTCTCTTGTTGTTCATTGTGTACCGAAATTGTTTATGTTAGAACTCAAGTTTATTTAACCTTTGTGAATTTTTCATTCAATCATAGTAATATTTGTATACAAACCATCATGTTTTCTTTGGGGTATAAACCCTTAAGACCATATTTAGGATGAGTGTTGGATGTGCAAAACACTACTCTACTGCTTCGGCAAAGAAAAAAGGATTGGGAATTCACTTATCCCCTTGATTTCATTTGCCATTCTTGGCTCGTCAAGCGGATACGTGCAAGCTTCCTACTGATCAGTGCGTGGCTCGCCAATATTGCTAACTTTCAAATCGGTGAGAGTAAGCACAATGTCAAACTGATTGGCACTCACGAGCCCAGCACCCTTTCAAGACCATAAGTCAGGTAAAAAGTACGGTATCGAATCAAAAAAGTGGTTTTTAGGCAGAAAACGCAGTGCTTTTTTGAGCCGTAATCGTGGTCACGACAGGTATAGCGAAAATGGTTAGAGGGGTCAATGCAAGCGTGTTGACGGCTTGAACTGTTCTCCAGTATCCCCACTTTTTTTACTCTTCTATTTTTCCAATGTTGCGAATCAAGTTGACCATGCGTTTTCCATCTTCGTCCGCAAATTTTTTGAATTCAAGCGCATCTCTGTAGTCCATAGCAATGTGCTGCTTTTGCATGGCGTTCAAAAAAGTAGTTGATTGAGTGGCTTGTCGAAGGCCTTGTCTCAAAACTTGCAGCGTGCTTGGTGCAATGTCTTTGGGTCCATATACACCGATCCAAATGGTGTAGCTCGCTTCGACTCCTGACTCTTGGTAGCTTGGAACATCGGGAAAGTAGGGGTTTCGGCCGTTACTAGATGTGCTCAAAGCGCGAATTTTTCCGGATGCCATTTGTGCAAGCGCAGCTCCTGGCGAAATCATGGTGAAGTCACTGGAAGCACCCAAGAGTGCCATCAAGGCCGGTCCTCCACCACTGTATGGTATTTGAGTGAATTTGGCACCGGTTTGGTGTGTGATCATCTCGGCCAAGAGGTGCACTGGGCCGTACACTCCAGTTGAGGCGTAGTTGATTTTGCCGGGATTTTTCTGTGCATCTTTGAGTAAATCAGCCAAATTCTTCCAGGGTGAATCACTGCGCACGACCAATATCATAGGGTCGGAAGAGATCAAGGCAATGGGTTCGAGTTGGTCGAGCTCATAAAGCGGTTTTTTGCCACTGATTTTTTCAGCTTCGGGGTGCACGACTACGCTGGAGATGGCCACACCGATGGTGTATCCGTCGGGGCGAGCTTTGGCAATCTGTGCGGTGCCGACGGCGCCACCCAAACCTGGTTTATTTTGAATGATCACCGATTGTTTTAAGGCTTCAGAAAGTGGCTCTGCCAAGATGCGTGCATTGGTGTCAGAAGCTCCTCCTGGTGGGCTACCCACGATAAGGTTGATGGGTTGGTAGGGGTATTTGTCTTGACTCCATGTGTAGGGCCAGTAACTGCCAATGCTCATCAAGAGCATGGCTCGTAATGTATTGAGTTGAAACCTAGACATGTGTTGAATCCCTTTTGTGTTAGTTCAAGATCATGAAGGGCCTTACCAGCCTTTTGGTTCAGAGTCCAGTATTCCCAATTGGGATAGCACCGCTTGGGTCTTATTTTTTTCTGCTTGTGTGAGATTGTGAATGGGGGCACGCGTCTCACCCACGGGTCGTTGCATGAGGGCCATTGCGTATTTAATGCTGGAAGGGTAGGACTGCATCAATTGGTCGAGCAAAGCATGGACTTTGAATTGCAATTCTTTGGCTTGTGAATAGTTCCCACTGGCACAAGCTTCATAAAGACTTCGAATCAAGACCGGTGCGACTTCAGTACAAGCGCAAAAGCAACCACTCCCGCCCATGGGCATGGAGCTGAGCAAATACTCAATTCCAGTGTAGATGGCCAATTGGGACTTTTCTGACAAGCGGCAATATCCCATGAATGTTTCCATGTGAAAACTAGCATCCTTGATGCCAATAAACCCCGGGATGTTATCGAGCAATTCTTCGCAGATGTCAATTCCTAAGGATACGCCAGTGGCCGATGGGTTGTTGTAGGCGATGAGTTGTCCGCCGTGAGCGCGAGCAGTTCGCACGAAGTGATCGATCAATTCCGCCCTGGCAGGTTTCCAATAGTATGGGGGCAATAAGACGATACCTGTGGAGCCAATGCGAGCGCAATGAGATGTCATTTCGATGGATTGATCTGTGCTGGCCGAGGACGTGTTGATAAAAGTGGGGACTCGGTCTTGTACGGTTTTGACCAAGAGCTCCGTGGTTTTTTTGAATTCTTCTGGACTCAGGTTCAAGGATTCCCCAATGTGCATGGGATATGCAAAAGCACTGACTCCTTGTTTTATTAGAAAATTAATTTGTTTCGCCAAGGTGTCGTAATCCACCTGGCCATTTTTAAAGGGGGTGACAGGTGCGCCAAAAAAACCAGTGAGTTTGGACATGTGAGAGTATTCGATTGAGTGGAGTGAGTGAATAATGGCTTCAGGGTGCATCTGAGCGTGACTCTTAAAGAGCTCATGGACACAATGTATCGCAAGATGCGGATTTCCACAAGGGTGAATATTTCAATGCCTGAGCTCAATGCACATTTGTGTAGTATTCAATGCTTTGCGCATTTCGGACCGGTGCAGCTCAATGCGTAGCACCTGCGGGGCGGGTTCGCTCACGATCAATGTTTCGTATTGCGCAGGGCTAGACATGGTATTTTCCCTTATAAGTTTCTGAGTGTTTGTTAGGCGTAGCGCAAATGGTTTATTTGGGCTCTCGATAATTGAGCGTATGACTACATAATCAGCCTTTCGAATTACTTAAAATTAATCTATCTGGTTTGGGGCAATGAACTATCTTGATAAAAGCGAGTTACTTCATTGAAGAGGTTGAATCGCTTAACCTCATTCATGATGCCATGAGTACCTTCGCTCAATATGACTAACTTTTTCTCTGGTGACCGTGTTAAAAGTGGGAACAATGTTTCTGCAATATAAAGAGGCGTATCTGCATCCCATTCCGCCAATATGAGCAACGTAGGTACAGTTATCAATTCAGGGTTATATACAGGTTTACTTGCACTCCAGAATCTTTTCTTAAAGAATACTTTTCAATCACGACAAGATATTGGGCTTCCACTTGCTCAACCGGTGCATTATGAGTATCAACATCATTGATAAAGATCGTCGCACTACGACCATCCGATTCATGCTTCGCACTCCAACCGACCCCAGTAAGTCCTACCGCCAAAAAAAGAACTTATTCTCATCATATGGATTTCGCCGATTGCTCATCGCCATCCTTGAAGCAACGCTCAATGACGGCACGCGCCTCACGCAAAAAGTCGAGGCCCTGCGCGGTACCCCCCGCAATCCGATGACGCGCCAAGAGGTGATCGACAAAGCTACCGACTTGATGGGCCCTATTTTGGGAAAAACCAAAACCAAGCAGCTTATTCGCACTGTTTTTGAATTAGAAACCTTGCCTCGTGTTAAGTCTTTAAGAGCCTTGCTACAAGCCTAAAAAATTCAACCTGGAAGGCCTAAATGAATAGTGTTTACACCTATTTCAAAAACAATACGCTAAATTAAATTTAACCTTAACTAATTTCAATCTGTTTCAAGTTTTTGCAAATAGGAGTTTTCATGATCGGACGTCTAGAGGGTCGAGTGGCACTGATCACAGGTGCAAATCGGGGAATCGGGTTGGCCATTGCCCAAGAATATGCGCGCGAAGGGGCCACCTGCATTCTGGCCGCTAGAAATCTCGCCGCGCTCAAAAAAGTGGCAACCGAGTTGTCTGCCACTGGCGCCAAAGTGGTCGTCGTTGAACTGGACCAAGAAAGTGACGATTCCATCCGCGCTGCAACCAAAGAGATTGCCCGTCAGTTTCCAAAATTAGATATTTTTGTGGCCAATGCGGCCTCCCTGGGCGCGCGCAAACCGATCATTTCTTACCC
>JBAXNB010000185.1:0-4276 GCA_037134015.1 Betaproteobacteria bacterium
TGCAAGCCGTGGTGGTTTTGGGCGTGGTCTTGGCCATGGGCCAAGATGCGTTGACACGCGACTTTTTATTGTTCGTGTCTTTGGTACTTGGCACCGTTCGGGCGTTTCAAAACCCAGCCCAACAAGCCATTCTGCCCACCTTGGTTGAAACGCGGCACCTACCCAGAGCGATGGCTCTTAACTCCATGGGTTACCAAGCCAGTGTGATGGCTGGACCAGCGATTGGTGGCTTGTTGTTTGCGATCAATGGGACCAGCGTTTATGTGGCTTGTTTGATCTTGTATGCCATGTCGGCTTTTTGGTTGTTGAGGTTGCGCACGAGTCAGCTTCCCATGCAAGAGGGTGATACGGTCACGATGGAGTCTGTCTTGGCTGGGGTGGTGTATGTGTGGAGAAGCAAGGTCATCTTGGGCTCCATCACTTTGGATTTGTTTGCTGTGTTGTTGGGAGGTGCAACGGCATTGCTACCTATTTATGCGAAAGATATTTTGCATGTTGGGCCCTTTGGGCTGGGCTTGCTAAGGGCGGCTCCAGCAGTTGGCGCTTTGATGGTGTCCTTGTATTTGACCCGCTGGCCTTTGAAGCACAAAGTAGGGCGTTATTTGTTTGGGTCGATCGCCGTGTTTGGCTTTGCAACTTTTGTTTTTGCTTTGTCAGAGAGCTTTGTGCTCTCGTTGATCGCTTTGCTCATCAGTGGGGCGGCGGACATGGTGAGCGTGGTGATCAGACATACGATTGTTCAACTCGAGACGCCAGAGAACATGCGTGGGCGTGTGAGTGCGGTGAACACAGTTTTTGTGGGCGCTAGCAATCAATTGGGCGAATTTGAGTCTGGCGCTACAGCTGCATGGTTTGGCCCGGTTCCAGCCGTGGTTTTAGGGGGCTTGGGCACGGTCTTTGTGGCGGTGCTTTGGAGTTTTATGTTCAAAACGCTTTACCAAAGAGATCAGCTGGTGTCCACGGTAGAGGACAAACCTTAAGCTCTCTTGCGACCCATCTTGTGGATGGCCACTTCTTAAAATTAACGGTTTTGTGAGCCCCGATGCGCCCAAGCTGTGGTGTGCAATTCAACAAAGCTAAAGAGCTCGTACATGACCATGGCCATGGCACCCACCACGACCAAGCCACCAAATGCCAGGCCCATTTGCATGGCAGATCCCGCAGAGATCAGCAAGTAGCCAATGCCTTCGTTGGCGGCGGTCATCTCTGAGACCGTTGTGCCTACAAAGGCCAAGGTGATGGCCACTTTCAAGGAGGCATAGAAATAGGGCAACGAGCGAGGGAGTCCGACTTTGATCAACACATCCCACCTTTTTGCGCCCAAGACCCGCAAGACATCTTCTAGCTCAGGCTCAAGTGTTGCTAGGCCCGTTGCAATATTGACCATGATGGGGAAAAAACTGATCAAAAAGGCGGTCAATATGGCCGGACCTATGCCAATGCCAAACCAGACCACCAAAATCGGTACAAAGGCCGCTTTGGGCAAAGCATTGAAGGCGGTCATCAGTGGATAAACGGCCGTGTAGGCCAGTCTGGAGCTGCCAATGACAAAGCCCAGTAAAACACCCACCACAATGGCCAGACCAAAACCCGCCATGGTCACCCAATAGGTTCGCCAGGCGTGAGCGGCAACCACATCCCGGTATTCAATCAGTTGCGAAGCAATACGGGAGGGACTGGGAAAGATGAATTCTGAAACTGAAAAAACTGAACAAATCAATTGCCACAAAGCAAGCGTGACAAGCAACAAAATCCAGGGGGAACTTTTCTCAAATTGCTTGGAAGTGCTCAAAATAATTCCTTGGGGACGGTGATGGGCGAGGGTTTCAAGAGGCTTTTGCCGGTGCACCCTTCAGTGCGCCAATGTGACCTCTGAGTTCATGAACGATGTCAGTGAATTCAGGGGTGTAGGTCAACTCCAGTTCGCGAGGCCTTGGTAGATCAATGTGTTTTTTGACAATGAACCGTCCAGGGCTCTTGGACATCACATAAACCGTGTCTGCCAAAAAGACCGACTCTCTGAGGTCGTGGGTGACCAAGATCACGTTGAACTTTTGCTCGGTCCATAGGTCCCTTAAGATGCACCACAACTCTTCACGCGTGAAGGCATCTAAAGCGCCAAAGGGTTCATCGAGCAAAAGCATTTTGGGCTCATGGATGAGCGCTCTACAAATGCTTGCGCGCTGCTGCATGCCGCCAGACAGTTGCCACGGGTACTTTCTCTCATAGCCACCCAAACCCACTCTTTCAAGCAAGGCAATGGCGCGAGCTTCATAGGCCGCTTTTTTTTGCTTGAATTGTGAGCGATAGGGCTCGACAATTTCAAGAGGCAGCAGCACATTGTCCAACGTGGTTCTCCAAGGCAGCAAGGAGGGGGCTTGAAAGGCCATGCCACTGATTTTCAGGGGCCCATTGACTTCTTGGCCGCCGACCGTGATGCGCCCCTTGGTGGGGCGATTCAGTCCCGTGGTGAGTTTCATGAAGGTTGATTTCCCACAACCTGAGGGTCCAACGATGGCAATGAATTCGCCGTCTTGGACATTTAAATTGATGTCTTCAACAGCGAATTGATTTTGGGCCAACAATTCTTCGTTGTAGGCCAACCAAACATTTTCAAAAGTTACAAACGGCTTGGAATCAGAACTGGACATTTATTTCTTTGGTAAAACATCTAATTCTTTGGCGCTGGGTAAAAACGCTGGATTCCAAATGGTGTCAGCGTTGACACGCGTTTTGGTATTGAAGGCATCTGAAACTTGGCTGGCCATCAGGGCCAATCTGGGCGCTTTGACTTGTCCAAAACCTTCGCTTCTGGCGTCGGGACTGTTGATCACCGTGTCGAGCGCCAATTTCAAGCGACGAACCTCAAGCGCAACATTGATGATACCGTCTCTGGCTTTCACCGTTTGGATGGCTTCCTCGGGGTTTTTAAGCACGTCTTTCATGCCCTTGGCAAAGGCCTTCAAAAATGCTTTCACTGCTTCGGGGTTCTCTTTTAAAATTTTGGGGGAGGCAATGACCGCATTGCCATACAACTTCACGCCGTAATCAGGATATTGAAGGACCACGACTTCATCGGCCTTGGTGCCCCTGGCCTCAATGTTCAAGAGCGAGGTGAAGGTGAATCCTGTGATGGCATCGATGTCGCCACGAACCAGCATGGTTTCTCTGAGCGTGGGGTCCATGGCCGTCCAAGTCACATTGCTCACGTTGTTGGCTTTGGCAAAGATGGGAAATGCACGACGCCCAGCATCAAAAACCGGAGCGCCTAACTTTTTACCATTCAAATCGGCAGGCGTTTTGATGCCGGATTTTTTCAAGGCCATGACAGAGGCTGGGGTATTGTTGTAAACCATCATGATGGCGATGGGTTTGTTGGGTGCCTCAGGGTTGTTGGCATGAAACTCCATCAAGGAGGCCAAATCGGCGAAACCCAAATCATAAGAACCGGATGCGACGCGAGTCACGGTTCCACCAGAACCATTGCCAGCATCAACGGTGACGTCAAGTTTAGCTTCCTTGTAGTAACCCTTGGCTTCAGGAACCAAGAACAACGCAGCAGGCCCCTCAAAACGCCAGTCCAGTTGAAATTTCAAGGCCGTGTTTTGAGCAAAACCAGGTGCTGCAATGAAAAGACCTGAAATGCAGATCGCTGCGGTGAGTGCGCTCGCTTTGAGATGACGATGACTGATGGAAAACATGTTTAACTCCTTCGTTGATTAACACAGACCTCAAGCAATATCGATGCCCAAGAAAATGATTGACCACCCAAAGGGCGAACAGACCACCCTTCCAAGCGAAATATAAACCCGCCATGCTTTACATATCCAAAGTGATTCATTTCGGTTCATCCGAAATGATCTAAAAAGGTGCGCATTCATGCATCGCACCAAATTTGGGAATTTATCAAAAGCAAAGTCAATGCTAATTTTGCCCTAAATTTTGCTTTTTTTAATTTTTTAGGCCTGATTCGACAATAAATCATAAAGTGTTCTGGCGACCACACGGGTTGCCCGATGCAGGTCATCGAGTTTAAGTCGTTCATCAGCCCGTTTGGCGTGCGATTCAAGCACTGTTTTAGGGCCTGCACCATAAATAACACCGGGAATGCCTTTGGCCGCGTAGAGGCGAACATCGGTGTACAAAGGCGTTCCAACCACAGGGATCTCTGTGCCAAACATAGAGCTGGCGTGTTTTTGAAGGGCGGCGATGAGTGGTTTTTGGCCCTCTTGTGGCTTCATGGACTCGGCCAACAGGATGCGTTTGAGGTCCAAGA
>JBAXNB010000186.1:0-4192 GCA_037134015.1 Betaproteobacteria bacterium
CAACTGCTCAACCACAGCCTCTTGCTTCATGGTGTTGATGAATTTGGTGTAACAAATGTACACCGCATTCAGTTCACCCTTGGTGTACGCATCGAGCAACACCTTGATGGGGCCAATGAGCCTCTCCAAATGAGGCGCGTCCCCAAGTTGTGTCAAGTTGGCGACAACGGAGGAGCCAATGCGATTCAAGAAACCAAGTCCCTTGTTACCGATGGCCACCATTTTTGCATTCGACGACTCGGCCACATGGTCCTTGAGCTTGGCCGTGACCAATCTCAAGATGTTGGTGTTCATACCACCACACAGACCCTTGTCTGTCGTCACAACGATAAAGCCCTGTGCTTTCGCGTGGGGATGCTTTTTCATGAAAGGGTGTACATATTCAGGATTGGCTTGGCCCAAATGGCTTGCAACATCCCGAATTTTTGCACTGTAGGGGCGAGCCGAGCGCATGCGCTCCTGCGCCTTGCGCATTTTGGAGGCGGCGACCATTTCCATGGCTTTGGTGATCTTTTTGGTGTTTTCAACCGATTTGATCTTGCCGCGTATTTCCTTGCCTGCTGCCATCAATGGCTCCTATGTTTGATCGAATCAACCAAAAGCTTTTTTGAACGCATCCAAAATCGCTGTCAATTCAGCCTCTGCCTCTTTGTCCATGGCTTTGTCTTTTTCTAACTTGGCCAACAAGGCTGGATGCTTCGCTTTGAGCTCTTGATGCAATTCAGTTTCAAAATGCAGCACTTGCTTGACATCGATGCTGTCCAAATAGCCTTTGTTCACAGCAAACAAGGTGGACGCCATCAAACTGATTGACAAGGGGCTGTACTGAGCTTGCTTTAAAAGCTCGGTCACACGTGCACCACGGTCCAACTGCTTTCTGGTCGCCTCGTCCAAATCGGACGCAAACTGCGCAAAAGCAGCCAACTCACGGTATTGGGCCAAGTCTGTACGAATACCACCTGACAGATTCTTGATCAGTTTTGTTTGTGCTGCTCCACCCACACGAGAGACCGAAATACCAGCATTGATCGCAGGGCGAATACCAGCATTAAAAAGTGAGGTCTCAAGGAAAATCTGACCGTCTGTAATGGAGATCACGTTGGTGGGCACGAAAGCGGACACGTCTCCCGCCTGTGTTTCAATGATCGGCAACGCGGTCAATGAGCCGGTCTTGCCCTTCACGGCACCCTTGGTGAACGCCTCGACGTAGTCGGCATTCACACGAGCTGCACGCTCTAGCAAGCGACTGTGCAAATAGAACACATCGCCAGGGTAAGCCTCTCGTCCGGGGGGACGACGCAACAGCAAAGACACCTGGCGATAAGCCACCGCTTGCTTGGACAAGTCGTCATAGACGATCAACGCGTCTTCACCGCGGTCGCGGAAATATTCACCCATGGTGCAACCAGAGTATGCAGAAACAAATTGCATCGCTGCGGACTCGGATGCGGAAGCCGCGACAACAATGGTGTAATCCATCGCGCCCACTTGCTCCAACGATCTCACCACGTTTTTAATCGATGACGCCTTTTGACCAATCGCTACATAGATACATGTGACACCTTGACCTTTTTGGCTGATGATCGCATCAATCGCCACGGCGGTTTTGCCCGTTTGACGGTCTCCAATGATCAATTCACGCTGTCCACGGCCAATCGGCACCATGGCGTCAATCGACTTCAAACCCGTTTGCAAGGGCTGGCTCACCGATTGACGGGCGATCACGCCAGGCGCCACTTTTTCAATCACATCGGTCATTTTGGCGTGAACTGGTCCCTTGCCATCGATGGGTTGACCCAGCGCATTCACAACTCGACCAATCAACTCAGGACCAACGGGGACCTCTAAAATTCTACCTGTGCACTTGACGGTGTCACCTTCAGAGATGCGTTCGTAATCACCCAAAATCACCGCGCCAACCGAGTCGCGCTCTAAGTTCAGCGCCAAGCCAAACGTGTTGTTGGGGAACTCCAACATCTCACCTTGCATCACATCGGATAAACCGTGAATGCGACAAATACCGTCTGTAACTGAGACCACGGTGCCTTGATTGCGGACATCAGCTTGTGCTGATAGGCCCTCAATACGGCTTTTGATCAATTCAGAAATTTCTGCGGGATTGAGTTGCATGACTCTTTCCTTTTCCTTGGGGTTTGTAGGGGTTAACTTTGTAAGCTCAAACAAGCTTACTCCATCAACTCGACTTTCATTTGTTCTAAGCGAGCTTTGACAGATGTATCTAACACCTCATCGCCCACCACAACACGGATCCCACCAATCAGCTCAGAATTGAGCTCAACAGTGAGGTTTAACTTACGAGCAAATCTCTTTTCGAGTAAAGCAGATATCTCGTTCAAAGTATGGGGGTCAATGTCAAAAGCACTCTCAACGGTCGCATCTTGGCTGCCCTTGAGCGCGTTGCGAAGTGCTTTGAATTGATGAAAAATCTCAGGCAAGGCCTCTAGCCTAGACTGCTCAATGATCAAACGTAGAAAGTTTTGAGCCTCAAGGGGTAACTCTTTTTGAAAGAGACCCTTGATCAGGTCCACAAGTTGGCTGTCCGTCACTTTGGGGTTGGCCGCCAAACTCAACAACTGCTCATCACTCGCAAACATGGACATCTCATCCAACCATGCCAAAACCTGGTCGGGATCAGCCCGACCGACTGCGGTCTTGAACAAGGCTTCAGCGTAGGGGCGTGCAATTGTTGCTAATTCAGCCATGATGTGCTCGCAGATCCTTTTCTTGGG
Organism: Betaproteobacteria bacterium; assembly: GCA_037134015.1. Classification (GTDB taxonomy): domain Bacteria; phylum Pseudomonadota; class Gammaproteobacteria; order Burkholderiales; family Burkholderiaceae_C; genus Limnohabitans. The sequence continues at coordinate 2,751 of JBAXNB010000186.1, forward strand.
TTTTCACAACTCAGACTTGAGTTGAATGAGCAAATCCTTGTGCACAGAAGCGTTCACCTCTTTGCGCAAAATTTGTTCTGCACCTTTGACCGCCAACAAAGCCACATGCTCTCTCAAGCTCTCGCGGGCTTTGACCATCTCTTGCTCAGCTTCCGCACGAGCACCGTGAATGATTTTCTGAGCCTCTTCACTGGCCGTGATTTTGGCTTCCTCGATGATCATTTGGGCGCGTTTTTCAGCATCCAACACACGTGACTGAACTTCGGTCTTGGTTTTGGCAAGCTCAACCTCAACGTGGCGCGAGGCCGCGCTCAACTCAAACTTGGCCTTGTCAGCCGCCTCAAGACCTTCAGCTATTTTCTTAGCCCGATCATCAAGCGCTTTCACAATGGGAGGCCACACAAAACTCATCGTGAACCATACCAAAATCGCAAAAACGATTGCCTGAACGAACAGGGTTGCATTAATACTCACGGCAACACCTTTCTTAATGAGGACATTGCGACAACGTTTATTTCAAAACGAATGGATTGGCAAAGGCAAACATCATGGCAATACCAACGCCAATCAAAAACGCCGCATCAATCAAACCTGCCAACAAGAACATTTTTGTTTGCAACTCGTTCATCAACTCGGGTTGACGAGCAGCGGACTCAAGGTATTTGCTTCCCATGATGCCAATCCCAATACATGCGCCAACCGCGCCAAGACCAATAATCAAGCCAGCGGCGAGTGCTACAAAACCAAGAACGTGTTCCATGTGATGCTCCTATGGATAAATAAAAAAACAAACAAAAAATAACTGAAACTCAATGCGCATCGTGCGCCTGACCCACATAAACCAATGTAAGCATCATAAAAATGAATGCTTGCAATGTAATGATCAAGATGTGAAATATAGCCCAAACCGAGCCTACCAAGACGTGTCCAATGGGCAACAAAATGCCCGGCAATGAAAATGCCGCGGCGCTGCCCATCAAGGCGATCAACATGAACACCAACTCACCCGCATACATGTTGCCAAACAGTCGCATGCCGTGGGAGACGGTTTTAGCAGCAAATTCAATCATCTGCATCACAAAATTGACAGGCCACAAAAGGGGATGTGCACCAAAGGGGGCAGTGAACAACTCGTGAGTCCAACCGCCTAAACCTTTTATTTTGATGTTGTAAAAAATACAAACCAACAACACAGAGGTGGAAAGCCCAAGGGTCGTAGATAAATCAGCGCTGGGCACGATGCGCAAATAAGCAAGGTGAGCATCCAAGCCTTGTGACTCGTAATAGGATTCCCAAATCACGGGCAACAAATCCACGGGCAACAAGTCCATGGCATTCATCAGAAAAATCCATACGAACACGGTCAATGCCAGAGGAGATACGATTTTTCTACTTTCGGCGTTGTGAATGATACCCCGTGACTGGGTGTCCACCATCTCAAT
>JBAXNB010000187.1:0-4190 GCA_037134015.1 Betaproteobacteria bacterium
GATGTCTTAAAGCTCCACGCCCTTCAAAGCCGTTTGAGCCAAAAAGGCCACCACCTCAGGGATCTCGCCTGCTGAGGGCATCACCTTCAAGGCGACTCCTGGGTGCTTCTCCTTCAAGGCCTGGGCCTGTTCGGGAAGGTCCTCTCGTGCGTGACGCCCAACGCCTAAAAACAGGGGAAACAAGTTGATTTCTTTCACCCCAAGTGCGACCAATTCCGATGCGCAGTCGAGCAAGCTGGGTGCGGTCATCTCCAAGTAGGCACAGCGCACCAGCACCGTGGGCGACTGCGCTTGAATGGACGCGGCAATGGCTTTGATGGGTTCGTGCCACAAGGGGTCTCTTGAGCCATGGGCAAAGACGATGATGGATTTCAAAATAGAAAATCTTTCAAATACAAAAAAGAAAAGTCCAACGCGCTACTGTTTGAGCACCAGCCAGCCAAAGGCCATCAAAGACACCACGGTGTAAATGATGCCAGGCGTGGCTGCCGCTAACCAGGGGACCCATTGGTTCAAGTTACCGATGTAGCCAAACACGTTGTTCATCAAAAAGAAGCTGATGCCAATCATCACGCCAGCAAAGACCAAGGTCGAAATGTTGCTGCTCCTGAAGTGAAGGTAAGCAAAGGGCAGCGCCAAAACCACCATCACCAAACAACTGACAGGGTAGAAGACTTTTTTCCAAAATTCGATCTCATAGCGTTGGGTTGTTTGTGCGTTGGCTTGAAGGTGTTGAACGAATTGGAACAAGTCGATCGTGCCCATGCGCTCGGGCTTCAAAAGAGCGACCGCCACCATCTCGGGTTTGATGGTCGTGGGCCACCTCAGTTGCGCGACGTCCAAGCGAACCACGGGTTTTAAATTCTGAGCGTTTTCGTCCAATGGGAACTCATCGCGTTTGACACCCTTCAACAACCAAGCGTCGTCATCGAGTAAAAAGTCCCCCGAGGCCGAATGGGTGAGAGAAATCATGCGGCCTTGGTTGTTGAATTCGTAGATTTTGATGTTTCGCATCGATCCATCAGAAGTCAAGGCACCCACATTCACCGCTTGGTGAGAAAACGCTTGCTTTTCATTGAGCCAAGCCCCTGTTTGTCCAACAGAGATTTGCCCAAAGTACTTGGACTTCAAGAGTTGCGCTTGTTTGTCGCAAAAGGGAGAGAGGTAGTCCCCGACCACAAAGGTCAGCACGACAAAGGCCAAACCCAGGCCAATCAAGAGCCTCAATGCCATCACAGGGCCCAAACCCGATGTTCTCAAAATGGTGAACTCTGAGCTTTGCGCCATGCGCGCCATCACATAAATGGTGCCAATCAACACGGCAATCGGCATCAATTCGTAAATGTGACTCGGGATGATCAGGGCCACGTAGCTCAAGGCGTGGGGTACCAAATAGATTTGTTCCGACTGTGGGCCACTCTCAAGACCGAGTCCCTTGCCAACCCACTGCAGCTCGTCGATCAAGTCAAAGAAAAAAAACAGTCCTAAAAATCCAAGGATCACAAAACCCACAGCCGTCAAGACCTCCAAGTAAATGAGCCTTTGCAAGGTTTTCATGAAGGCGTCCTCAGACCTTTGAGCTTCATCCAGAAATCCCAGATCTTGACCGTGTTGATCTCCCAAGACACCCCAATGTTGCGCGTCCAAAGAACAAAGACCGCGCCTGCAAACACGCCCACATGCAGCCCCAAGGTGAGGCTCCAAAAGCCAAGCTTGCCTTGTTCAACCCAGTTTTGCCCCAAATTGACCATGTTTTCGTAAAAAATAAAGATAAAGAGGGCCAGTAGCCCATGTCGCCCCTTGGCACCTCTTGAGTTCACCTGTGCCAAGGCCAGTCCAATCAGCACCAAATTGAAGGCAGCCAGGCCCATGCCCAAACGCCAACTGAGTTCACCCAAATGGTATTTGGTCGGCTGGGTGATCAAGTCCCAGGTTGGTGTGGTTCTGGCAATCGGATCGTTTTTTGCAAAGGCGTCTTGGTCAATGCGCGTTGCATACTGCTTGAACTCGCTCAATTTGAGCGTTTGGTTGGTGTTGGAGATTTCAAGGCGTTGCCCGTTGGAGAGCATCAAAAACCGTTGACCGTTGAGGGTTTGAATACTTCCAGTTTTGGCCGATGTGATGGTTTGGCGATCTCGATCGTTGGTCACGATGAACACATTTTTGCCCTCCTTGTCAGCGTCCAAGTCCTTTTCAATGAAAAACACCCGCTGCCCATTGGCCGATTCTTGAAACTGTCCGGGTGCGACCCGCTCCAAGTCCCCCCTTTTTTCAAAACGGTCTTTGAGCTCTTGGCTTTGCTGGTAGGACCACGGCCAAACCCAAATGGCCAACACAAAGATCAACAGGAGGATGGGCCAGGCAAAACTCATGAAGGGTTTGATAAAATCAACCAACCTGCAACCCCCGGTCAACCAAATCACCATCTCGCTGTCTTTGTAAAGTCTCATGAGGGTCGAGACCACGGAGATGAAGAGACTCATGGTCAAAATGGTTTGCAGATGCCCTAACATGGTGTAGCCAAGAACCAGACTCACCTCTGAAGGGTTGACATTGCCTCTAGACGCTTGCCCCAAGGTCCTGATCAGCATCATGGTGAGCACGATCGTGACCAAAATCACCAATGTTGCACCGAAACTTTTCATAAGCTCTTGGCGAAGTGAAGAATGGAATAACATTGGGGTATTGATGAAAACTTGAATTATGAACTTCGAACTTAAATATACCGCACTCGACTCACTCAGCACTGTCAAAACGGACGCACTCTTGGTTTTGGTGGATTCAACCCACCCAGCTCCAGTCCGTCCTCTTAAAAAATCCAAATCTCTGGCAGCCAAGGGCAGTTCCTCCTTGCCACCTAGCCTCACGGCCTTGATCGCCCACAGCCTCCAAGCCGAGCAACTTCAAAGCAAGAACCCACGCACACAGATTCTTTGGAATGTGCCTGGCGTCTTGGCCAACCCGGTTGTTTTGGCTCATCTGGGCGCCGCCAAGGCCAAAGACGTCAAACACGCCTTGCAAGCGGGCATGACGACACTCAAGGCCGCAGCGCCCCATTGTGCACATTTGAGTGTGTACTTGCCCGATGTTACTGGACAAAACCTGCAAACTGCGATGCAAACCCTTGCCGACAGTGCTTATATTTACACCAGCACCAAGCCCAGCGCCAAGGCCGCTTCGCTCTCCAAGGTGAGCCTCTTTACAGATGTTTTTGCTGACAGCGCTCAGGCAAGCAAGGACAAATCTGCAGCCTTAGAGGCTTTCAAGGAGGGTCACGCCCGGGTGCTAGGCATGGCCTTTGCCAAGGAGTGGGGGAACCGACCCGCGAACCATGCCACACCGACCTTGCTCGGTAAAGCGGCTTTGGGGCTCACCCAGTATGCCAACATCAAAGTGCAAGTCTTAGGGCCCAAAGAAGTGGCCAAGCTTGGGATGGGCTCCTTCATGTCTGTCGCGCAAGGCTCTGAGGAGCCGCTTCGTTTCATTGTCATGCATTACAACGGGGCTCAAAAGTCGAGCGCACCTGTTGTGCTCGTGGGCAAGGGCATCACCTTTGACACTGGGGGTATTTCCTTGAAGCCTGGTGCGGCCATGGACGAGATGAAGTTTGACATGTGTGGCGCTGCAAGCGTGCTTGGGGTCTTCAAGTCTTTGGGCGAGTTGTCCCCCAAGATCAATGTGGTCGGCCTCATTCCTGCTTGTGAAAACATGCCTGATGGACGTGCAGTCAAACCCGGTGACGTGGTCACCAGCATGTCCGGACAAACCATCGAGAACTTGAACACGGATGCAGAAGGGCGTTTGATTTTGTGTGATGCCCTGACCTATGCAGAGCGCTTCAAGCCACGCGCGATCATTGACATTGCCACACTCACGGGCGCGTGCATCGTCGCACTCGGGCACCTCAGAACGGGTCTGTTTGCGGTGGAAGACCCTTTGGCCAATGAGTTGCTAAGCGCTGGCGAGCGAACGCTCGACCCTTGCTGGAGACTGCCCTTGGATGAAGAATACGCTGAGGGCCTCAAATCCAACTTCGCCGACACGGCCAATGTGGCCGATCGATATGCAGGCTCGATCACCGCGGCCAAATTTTTGCAGCGCTTCGTGGGCAAGATGAACTGGGCTCATTTGGACATCGCGGGCTCTGCCTGGAAGAGTTCTGGCCCTGGTAAGGGCTCCACCGGTCGGCC
>JBAXNB010000188.1:0-4182 GCA_037134015.1 Betaproteobacteria bacterium
AAGTAAGAGACAAAACCCTTTCAGGAAATTTACCTGCCAGTCGCCTGGCGATCGTTCCACCTAACTTGGCGCCAACCAGATGAAATCGTTTTGTCTTTAAGTGATCCATTAAGGTCAAGAAGTCTTGAACCAACTCGTCCAACGACCAGTTATGATCCTTTGGCATTGGGGTAGAAGAACCAAAGCCACGCATATCTGGCCTAACAACTCTTAATTTTCTGGATAATGTTGGCACCCAAGCAAACCAAGCACCTCCACTCTCAGCGTTTCCATGGAGTAACAAAATTACTTCACTTTGTTTCCACGGATCCGTAAAGTCATCGACTTGGAAGTGCATAGACAACTTCGAATTGATGGGTGCATAAGGCATTGGATCTATTTGACTTGTTGGATCGTTAAGAGATGGTGTAAAAGATTTTAAAGCAATCGATTTGATAGCAATTTTTTACAAGGAAAAAGTTGCATAAAAGTGAATTAGTCCATTTTCATGTTCACGCTTTTTATCAAGGCACCCCACTTGGCAGTATCTGTTTTGAGATAAGCAGCAAGTTGAACAGAATCCATATACATTGACTCTGAGCCTTGTTTTAACAGCAAGGCACGTACTTGGGGATCGATACTGATTTTTTCAAGCTCTTTCGTTAACCTTTGAATGATAGATTGTGGTGTTTTACTTGGTGCGAAAAGACCGGTCCAAGAATTGACTTGGAATCCTTCTAGGCCTTGATCAGCTATGGTAGCTACGTTTGGCAAAACGTCCGAGCGCTTAGATGTGGCAATGCCGATGGCAGTTAGCCGACCGCTACGAATGTGCTCTTCAAGCGCAGTCAGACCCGTGCACATCATTTCAACCCGCCCAGTAAGTAAATCTGTCATCGCTTCCGCTGAACCTTTGTAGGGTATATGGGTCATTTGAACATTGGCCATAAATTTAAAAAGCTCGCCGCATAGGTGAGGAGACCCCCCTGTACCAGACGATGCAAAGTTCAATGCATTGGGATTTTTTTGAGCTAAATTAATGAGTTCTTTGATGCTACTAATGCCTACTTTCGCGTTTACCACCATCACATAAGGTGTATTTGCAAACATACCAATAGGAGCCAAATCTTTGATAGGGTCATAACCCAGATTTTTATGGATATTGGGACCTACTGAAAGGGGGGCAGCAACACCTACAAGCAAAGTGTATCCATCAGGTTGAGCTTTGGAGACCAGGATGGATCCCAAGTTTCCACTTGCACCTGGTCGGTTTTCAGGAACAACTTGTTGGCCTAATTGTTCAGACAGACGACGAGCCATAAGACGCCCTAAAATGTCGTTGGTACTAGATCCAGCCGGATAAGGAATGATCAAAGTAATGTGCTTGTCTGGATAAGTTCCTGTGGCATTCGCGCTTTTGATTTCAAGGCCTAGAAATAACAAGACGGTCAGAGATAAACCAATGCTCAGCGACAGTTGGACGGATCGAACTAGAAATATCATGGTGGCTTCTTCAGAAATAATTAAACGTACAGGAAGCTCTAGGTGAATTCATGCAGAAAATTCAAGACCTCAGCGACCACAGTGTCAGGTGCTAAGAAGTGAATGCCGTAGTCATAGCCTTGGAGCTCAACCAGTTTTGAGGTTGGAAGCAAGTCGCACATTTCCTTCATATGTGTTTTTCTTCTTGTTGTGCATTTAGATCCCACAATCAGCAAAGTGGGCGCTTTGATTTGACTTAAGGTGGGTGTGAGATCAACATTTGAGAACAGTTTAAATGCAGCAACAGCCATGTAGGTTGGAGTTTTAGCCATTTCTTTCGGGACCCACTCAGACATTCCTTTTGGCGCCTTGCTCAGGTCCATTCTGTATTGAAGGGTTTGACGGCACCATTCCGCAACACCATACTTGTTGATGGCCGTAGCTTGGTCTGCTTCTCCCAAGGCATATGTAGAAATGGTCTCATCCCCCATTTTGGCTGCAGTGTTGAGCAAGGTAATTGAAGCAATACGGCTTGGATGTTCAATTGCAGCAACGAGACCCAGTGCACCACCAGTAGATTCGCCTACCCAATGTGCCTTTTGGATGCCTAAGGCATCTAAAAGGCCAATAGCATCACCAGCAAGCATTTCCTTCGTAATAATAGCATCGGGGGAGGGTTTAGTTGTTTCCCCATATCCCCTAGCATCCATGCTGATCACTCTGTAATGACGACCTAATAATGCATGCCATGATTTCCAAAAGTTAGTGTTTCTGCAATAACCAGGGTAAAGCAAAATTGTTTCTGGCTCTTGATCGCTCCATGGATCTGTAAAGTCAGAGAGCTCATAGTGAATGTCAAGATCTCCGACTTTGGCAAAAAGTTTGGTCATACGCTACTTAAGTTGAAAGAGTAAAGTTGAAGTGTAATCAAATTTAAACTGCTTTTAAATTCTTATTTGCCTGAATCGATGCCATCAATGATGCGTTAAAAACTATTTAAAAAAACATTCAAACAAATCATCTCAATAAAAACAAACCTAATCTCCTCGGAACAAAGACTGTGATCTTTTGAAATAAAGGTCAAAGAAATGTGATCCATCTAAGCTCATCGGTACAAACCCTAAATGAAATTCAAATAAACTATGCAGTTGACATTCACACATTGGAAAAAAAATGCTATTTTTGGTCATCAGTACCCCAAGGCCCGATAAACCCACCTCCATGATCGGTTCTAGGCAGCTCTATTGGGATTGGATCAACCCCTTGATTGAAAAGGGCGAGGTCAAGTCAGTTTATGCCAAGGTCGGTCGTGGCGCTGTGGCCTTGTTCGATGTGGACTCCAACGAGACCCTACACCGTTACATCAATGAATGGCTTGAAATCGTTCCAGCACAAATGGAGATACATGCGCTCATTGACGTTGAAAACGCGAAAAAATACCTCATGCACCAATTGTCAGAAAAGAAATGAGACGACATGCTAGCAAGTTTGTAACGCATCCTCTTTACTCCGCAGTCATGCCTGACTTTTGAATCACTTCTCTCCATTTGTCGATATCTTTTTTGATCATGTCTTGAAATTCAAGCGGGGAACTTGCAACTCCAATGGCTCCCTCTTGGCGCAGTTTCTCAGAGAACTCAGCTGATTTGACAGACCTTTTAATGGCTTGATAAAGAAGTTCGACAATGGGAGATGGTGTGCCGGCAGGCGCTAAAATCCCATTCCAACCGGTAACCTCATAGCCCTTGACCTGCTCGGCAATGGCCGGCACATCAGGCAACAGGCTGATCCTCTCCTTGCCGCTCACACCTAGCACCTTGACTTGACCGGACTGAAGCAAAGGCAGAGCACTGCTGGCTGACGCCACAAAATACATTTGCACCTCTCCAGCAAGAATCGCGGTCATGGCCTGAGGAGTCCCCTTGTAAGGAAGATGCGCAATTGTTGTGCCCGTCGACATTTGAAAGAGCTCTGCCGCTAAATGCCCCAAACTGCCACTGCCCACGCTCGCAAAATTAAGTTGCCTCGGATTGGATTTGGCATACACAATGAACTGTTCGATCGAGTTGGCAGGCGAATTTTTGGGAACAATGAATAGATTAGACACATTACTCACCAAAGAGACTGCATGAAAAGATCTCAAAGTGTCGTAGGGCAACTTCTTAAACAAACTCGGATTGGTGACATGGGTTGGAAACACCATCAACAAGTTGTAACCATCTGGCGCAGAGTTGGCCACAAAAAGAGAACCTGTGATTCCACTCGCACCTGGCCTATTATCTACAAAGACCTGTTGTCCCAACTCTTTGGAAAGTTGTAGAACCAAACTTCGAGCCAACAAATCCGTCACCCCACCCGAGCCTGTAGGAACGACCACACGAATGGGTTTATCTGGGTAGGCAGCTCGAAGCGTTAGGTGCGCAAAAAGCAAGGCCCCCAACAACAACAAGTGCAAGACTTTTGAGTTAAGGAACAATGTATGCAGTCTCATTTTAGTGCTGAGCGATGAAATGTTTGACTTTTTGTACACACAAATCAGGCACCACAGCACCGACATGGTAGCCATCGACTTCGATCATCTCCAGCTTGGCGTTAAGAATTTGGTCAACATAGGACTGAAATTGAAGAGCCCCGCGGCGTTTGGTCTCACTTCCTAAAATGAAGGTCGGAGCATGAATGTCTTTAAAGAGCGGGGTGCAGTCAACTTGAGAGACCCACTTC
>JBAXNB010000189.1:0-4137 GCA_037134015.1 Betaproteobacteria bacterium
TGGTGGGTGATGACGGGCTCGAACCGCCGACCTACGCCTTGTAAGGGCGCCGCTCTACCAACTGAGCTAATCACCCAACCTTTAACCTTTAACCAGATTAATTCAAGGCTTCTTTCAAGGCCTTTCCTGGCCTAAACTTTGGTACCTTGGCGGATTTAATTTTGATGGCCGCGCCTGTGCGTGGATTGCGACCCGTACGAGCGGCTCTTTTGGTCACAGCAAATGTACCAAAACCGACCAAAGAAACTGTTCCACCCTTTTTCAAGGTGGTCTTAACAGCACCTACAGTAGCCTCAAGGGCTCTAGCGGCTGCAGCCTTAGAAATATCAGCATGTTTAGCAATATGTTCGATCAATTCAGATTTGTTCACAAAAAATCCCCTACCCAAAAGCGTGATGTTTATCGATAAATTCAATTAAGCATTGTAAATGAAATCCATCTAAAAAGCTTAAAGCAAAACAAACTCATTTTTATCATTGATCGATCAAAGCGAATCATCAATCAAACAATAAATAAATCAGCGTGGGAGCGGATTTTAGACGATTAATTAAATCAAAAATGCTTTTTTAGAAAGAAATTTTGTTAAATTCAAATGCATTGAGCTATCGCTTTCCCTAGGTCAGACGTTTGACCGGTTCCACCAATATCAGGGGTCAACGGGGCCCCACTTTGGGGCTTTAAACTCGCCTCGATCGCGGTCAGAATAGCATCATGTGCATTCTTGTAACCTAAAAATTCAAGCATCATTGCACCGCACCAAATTTGACCAATTGGATTTGCGATCCCTTTTCCAGCAATATCCGGTGCAGAGCCGTGGACTGGCTCAAACAAAGATGGCGTTTCGCGAGTGGGATTCAAATTGGCCGATGGCGCAATCCCAATCGTGCCAGTACAAGCGGGACCCAAATCGCTCAAAATATCACCAAATAAATTGCTTGCAACGACCACATCAAAGAAGTCAGGACGTTGAACAAAATGCGCTGTCAAAATATCAATATGAAATTTATCCAACAAAATATCTGGATATTTTTTCGACATCTCTTGAACCCGCTCATCCCAAAAAGGCATGGTGATCGCAATTCCATTGGATTTGGTCGCACTGGTCAGATGCTTTTTTGGCCTTGATTGCGCCAATTCAAATGCGAACTTCAAGACCCTATCAACACCGACGCGGGACATCACCGTTTCTTGCATGACAATTTCACGCTCTGTACCAGCATACATACGTCCACCGACACTCGAGTATTCTCCCTCGGTATTTTCGCGAACAATGTACATGTCAATCTCTCCTGGCAAACGCCTCGAACCATCGCGACGCACTACAGGAGCGATGATGCCCGGCATGAGCCGAGCTGGCCTTAGGTTGATGTACTGATCAAACTCACGCCTAAACAACAAGAGTGAATTCCACAATGAGATGTGGTCAGGTACTTTTTCTGGCCAACCCACTGCTCCGAAAAAAATTGCATCGTGCCCACCAATTTGGTCTTTCCAATTGTCTGGCAGCATTTTCCCATGCCGCTCGTAATACTCACAATTTGAAAAATCGAAATGATCAAATTCCAAGTCAATATCAAATCGATCTGCTGCCGCTTGAACGACACGAATACCCTCTGGCATCACTTCTTTGCCAATACCGTCACCAGCAATGACAGCAATTCTTTTTTTACTCATTTTTTTGTTCCTTTATGATAGGTGCATCAGCCCCTAAGGCCAAGTGAACACCCCAAGCCGTTGTGACAACGCCAATGACAGTGATCCATGTAATGACTTCATCAAACAAAAGCCAGGCCATCATGGCTGTCGTTGGCGGCACCAAATACATCAAACTTGTGACGGACTGAGCCGCACCACGCTGAATCAACAGATACAACAAGGAGCTACCACCCAAGGTCAACCCGACAACAGACCAAGACATTGCAATAACAGATTGAGGGTTGATTATAAAAGACTCTGCCTCCATCAACATCAAGGGCAAGGTCACCATAGCAGCAGCCATCAATTGAATTGAATTTGCAGTTCTTACATCACATGGCTGAACGAATGACTTTTGGTAAAGCGTGCCAGTGGTGATAGAAAATAATGCAAAGACGATAAAGGGCATGGTTTGTGAATTGATTTCACTGCTCACCGCAAGCTTGTTCCATAAAACCAAGGTCAAGCCCACAAAACCGATGATCAATCCAAACCACTGTTTTGTTTTAATTTCACCCCCACGAGAAGATAACCAGATCGCTGTCAAAACGGGTTGAAGTCCAACAATCAAAGCAGAAAGCCCTGAGCCCATGCCAGCTTTGACTGCAGCCCAAACACCGCCCAGGTAACCCGCATGCATCAGCATACCAGTCACCGCAATATGAAAGGCTTGTTTTCGGGTTTTTGGCCAAGATACCTTAGCGATCAAAATCCATGGAACAAAAAGCGCGATGGAAAAAATATACCTAAAGAATAAGAACGTGAAAGGAGGAGAATTGGGCATGCCCAACTTTGCCACGATGAAACCGGTACTCCAAATGAGCACGAAAACGGCCGGCATGGCCATGATCCATTGGTTTGAGAGATTGAATTTTTGATCGGTCAAAAAAGTGCTTTCCGAAAATTCACTTCACGTGCTGGCGAATGACGGGCAAAGCTTTTTGCAAATAGTACACCATGGACCAAACCGTCAAAACAGCTGAGATCCAAATGAGGATCACGCCTATTTTGCGGGTATCTAAAAAGTCAAACAAAAGACCATCGTACAAAAGAAACGGAATCGCCACCATTTGGGACGTGGTCTTGAGTTTGCCCAAGAGGTGAACCGCCACACTTCTAGTCGCACCCAATTGCGCCATCCATTCCCTCAGGGCTGAGATTGCAATTTCCCGACCAATGATGATCAAAGCAACAAAGACATCTGTACGCCCAAGGTGCAAAAGAATCAAAAGACAAGCACAGACTAAAAACTTGTCGGCCACAGGATCTAAAAATGCACCAAAGGCAGATGTTTGGTTCATCTTGCGAGCCAAAAAACCATCAAGCCAGTCGGTCAAGGCAAACACAACAAACATGCTTGTTGCAATTAAATTTTTATGTTCCATCTCCATGGGCAAGTAAAAGATCGCCACGATCAGTGGAATGGCAACAATTCTTGTCAACGTGAGAAGGGTTGGAATAGTAAAGAACATAGTTCTGGAGTTTAGTCGTAAACGATCTGGATTTGGCCTTCATGGGCTTGAACCATCCAACTGGCCAAAGCAGCGTCAGACGGGAAAAACTTTGCTTTTGAACCCAATTGAACCTCCGCACTGACCTTTTCACGCAAAAGACACAATCGAATGGGTAAACCTCGAAGCAACTCGCCTTGCTCTGTCTGCTCAACTTGGGCCGGATGGTCCTTTAAGATCCTTGCAATTTCAGGCCTTGTTCCATTCACCGTTAACTTTAAATATTTACCAAATCGACACCTGGCAGATGGCAAGTCCCAGAGTTGCGTCACGTTGAGCCTCAAGCCACCAGAGAATCGATCCGGCTGAACTTTACCCAATACCACCACAACTTCGTCGTCGCGCAACAAATTCCTAGCACTGTTCAACAAACCTTCGTCTACTTTTGCCTCAATAAAGCCAGATTTATCATCTAGCTTGAACAACCCAATACGACCATTTTGAGCATTGATGGTTTTGAAGTCCATGATCACACCGCAAAGCACCTGTGGCTCACGCGAATCCATCAAGTCTTCAATTTTACGTTTGACAAACTGTCGGACCTCACCCTCGACTGCATCAAATAAATGCCCAGATAAATAAAACCCAAGAGCGGCTTTCTCCATCATCAAACGCTCTCTGACCTCCCAAGGGATTTGATGCACCAAGCCTGGCTCTTTTGAGCTGGAACCATGCTCATCGGGAGCATCAAACAGCCCCGCTTGATGAACATTGGCTTGCTGGGAGGCAGAGAATTGAAAAGCCAAATCTATAGAAGCAGAGAGTGCTGCGCGGTTTTGATCCATTGAGTCAAAAGCGCCAGCCTTGATCAAGGCATCAAGAGTTCTTTTGTTGAATTTAGCCCTGTCAACGCGAACACAAAAATCAAATAAGCTTTTAAAGGGTCCACCCTCTTGTCTGGCCAACACAATGGCTTCAATCGCTTGTTGAC